>DASWPO010000054.1:0-35870 GCA_036404015.1 Bordetella sp.
CCGCAGCACGGTCCTCTTCGTCACCCACAGCATCACCGAAGCGGTGCTGCTCTCCGACACGGTCGTCGTCATGAGCGCCCGGCCGGGCCGCATCCGCGACGTCGTGCCCGTCGACCTGCCGCGGCCGCGCGCGCCCGACACGCTGCGCGATCCGCGTTTTCTCGCGCTCTCCGAGCGGGTGCGCGAAGGCATCGAAGCGCAATGGGTGGAGTGACGACATGACCCGGCCAATCCCGAAACGGATGGCGGCGATCGCCAAGCCCTTGATCGCGTTCGCCCTGATGCTGCTCGCCTGGGAGATCGGAGCGCCCCGGGTGGGCATTCCCACCTACGTGCTGCCCCTGCCCAGCATGATCGCGCAGCGCTTTGCCGAAACGTTCTCGGTGCAGATGCTGGGCCTGGCCATGACGGCCTTCACCACCCTGGCCGGCCTCGGGCTCGCGCTGGTGTTCGGCGTGCTGCTGGCGCTGGCCATCATCTATGTGCCGCTGCTGCGCTCGATCGTCACGCCGCTGCTCGCGGCCTTCAACTCCATCCCGAAGATCGCCATCGCGCCGCTCTTCGTGATCTGGTTCGGCCTGGGCTATGAATCGAAGATATTGCTCGCCTTCCTCCTGGCGCTGTTCCCGATCTTCGTGAACTCGGTAACCGGGCTGGGCGAGATCGAGGCCGACCTCATCGACCTCTCGACGCTCGCCGGCGGCACGACGTGGCGCATATTCATGAAGGTGCGGCTGATGAACGCCGTGCCCTACATCGCCGACGCGGTCAAAGTGGCCTTTCCCCTGGCGCTGGTCGGCTCCATCGTCGGCGAATTCATCGGCGGCAACAGCGGCATCGGCCACCTGATCCTGTCGGGCCAGTTCAATCTCGATACGCCGCTCGTTTTCGCGACGCTCTTGTCCATCACCCTGTTCACGACGCTGGGCATCGGCGCCGTGTCCCTGTTCGAACATGCCTTCCTGACCTGGCGCCCCTCGCAGCGCCAGCGCTGATGCCGGCGCACCACCCCATCGCCTTCGGAGTCCAACCCATGCGTGACTACCTCTCCCGCCTGCGCCAACGCGGCGACCTGCTCGTCGTCGACAAAGAGATCGACCCTTTCCACGAACTGGCCGCCGTCACGCATCACGCCCAGAAAAAATGGGCCAAGCCGATTCTCTTCACCAACGTCAAGGGCACGACATTCCCCGTCGTCACCAATGTCTACGGCACGCGCGAGCGGCTGGCGGAAGTCATCGGCATCGACGCCAACGATTTCTGCCGCCAATGGAGCAACCTGGCCTCGCTGGGCGCCGCGGCCATGCCAGAACCGTTGGTGCCCGCGCGCGCCGCGCCCGACTATGTCGACGTCAAGCTCTCCGACCTGCCGCTCATCACCTATTCCGACCGCGATGGCGGGCCCTACTTCACCTCGGCCATGTTCATCGCCAAGGACCCGGAAACCGGCGTCGGCAATCTCTCCTACCACCGGTCGATGTACGTCAGCGACAACGAGCTGCGCTGCCGCCTGGCGCCGCGCCACCACCTGACGATCTACCACGAAAAGGCCGAGAAAATGGGCAAGCCGCTGGAAGCGGCCATGCTGATCGGCGCGCCGTCGCAGGCTTTCCTGACCGCCGCCGCCCCCCTGCCCTACGACGTGGACGAACTCGAAGTCGCCGCGCGGCTGCGCGGCTCGCCCATCGAGATGCGCCCATGCAAGCACATCGACCTCGAAGTCCCCGCAGAAACCGAAATCGTGATCGAAGGCCGCTTCCTGCCCAACGAGCGCAGGCCCGAAGGGCCTTTCGGCGAATTCATGGGCTACTACGTCCCGGTCGGCCCGAACGCCGTTTTCGAAGTCCTGGGCGTCACCGCGCGCAAGGACGCCATGTTCCACTCGATACTCTGCGGCTCGCCCGAAGAAGTGCTGACGCTGGAACTCTCGGTATCCGCCAATATCTACCAACGCCTGAGCGCCGCGCTGCCCGGCATCGTCAACGTGACCTGCCAGCCCTTCGTCAATCACGCTATCATTCAGATAGACCCGCAATTCGAGGGCCACGCGCGGCAAGTGATGCTGGCCACCATCGGCGCGGAGCCCATCTGGGCCAAGATCATTACGGTGGTCGACCGCGATGTGGACATCTACGACATGGACGACGTCATGTGGGCCATCCTGACCCGTTCGCGCCCCGACAAGGACACGCTCATCATCCCCGACACGCCCTCGTTCTACCGCGACGAATTCAAGGACCACTGGGGCCGGCTGCTGATCGATGCCACCAAGCCCTGGGGCCGCGAAAAGGAATTCGAGCGCAAGCGCCTGCGCAGGGTCAACGACGTGCGCCTGTCCGATTGGTTCAAGGAGGCCTGATGGCCCAGGCGCAACGGCTCGTCATCGGCATCACGGGCGCTTCGGGCGCCGTCTATGGCGTGCGCGCGCTCGAATTGGCGCGCGGCGCCGGCGTCGAAACGCACCTGATCGTCAGCCGCTCCGCGCTGCTCACGCTGAACCAGGAGCTCGGCCTGCAGAAAGAAGACCTGGCCGCGCGGGCCGATGTGATGCATCCCGTCCAGGACATCGGCGCCACCATCTCCAGCGGCTCGTTCAAGACCATGGGCATGCTGATCGCGCCCTGCTCGATACGCACGATGTCGGAAATCGCCAGCGGCGTCACGTCCACCCTGATCAGCCGCGCCGCCGATGTGGTCCTCAAGGAACGCCGCAAGCTCGTGCTCATGGTGCGGGAAACGCCCCTGCACCTGGGACACCTGCGCAGCATGACCCAGCTTACCGAAATGGGGGCGATCATCATGCCGCCCGTGCCGGCCTTCTATGCCAAGCCGGACACGCTCGACGACATGGTCAACCATACGGTGGCCCGCGCATTGGACCTGTTCGGCATCGAGACGGATGCCGTCAAGCGCTGGGGCGGCCTCAAGGCCGAATAAGCGCAGGCCCAGGCGGGGGCCAAACAGGCCGTCAGGCCGTGCCGCCCACCGTCAGGCCGTCCATGCGCACCGTGGGCATGCCCACACCGACCGGCACGCTCTGCCCTTCCTTGCCGCACGTGCCCACGCCTGAATCCAGCCTTAAATCGTTGCCGATCAGGCTCACGCGGTTCATGGCGTCGGGGCCGTTGCCGATCAGGGTTGCGCCCTTGACCGGATAGGTGACCTTGCCGTTCTCGATCATATAGGCCTCGGAGGCCGAGAACACGAACTTGCCGCTGGTGATGTCCACCTGGCCGCCGCCGAAGTTCACGGCGTACAGGCCGCGCTTGACCGAAGCCACGATTTCCTCGGGGGGCGTGGTGCCGGCCAGCATATAGGTGTTGGTCATGCGCGGCATGGGCAGGTGCGCGAAGGACTCGCGGCGTCCGTTGCCGGTGGCGCCCGTCTTCATCAGGCGCGCGTTGAGCGTGTCCTGCATATAGCCGCGCAGGATGCCGTCCTCGATCAGCACGTTGTGCTGGGTGGCGTTGCCCTCGTCGTCCACATTGAGCGAACCGCGGCGGCCCGGCAAGGTGCCGTCGTCGATCACGGTCACGCCCTTGGAGGCCACGCGCTGGCCGATGCGGCCGCAGAACACGCTGGAGCCCTTGCGGTTGAAGTCGCCCTCGAGGCCGTGGCCCACGGCCTCGTGCAGCAGGATGCCGGGCCAGCCCGAGCCCAGCACCACCGTCATCTCGCCGGCCGGCGCGGGGCGGGCCTCGAGATTGACCATGGCCTCGTGCACGGCGCGGTCCACGTATTCCTGCATCACTTCGTCGGTGAACATTTCCAGGCCGGTGCGCCCGCCGCCGCCGCCGTGGCCCATCTCGCGCCGGCCGTTGCGCTCGGCGATCACGGTGATCGACAGGCGCACCAGCGGCCGCACGTCCGCGGCCAGGCGGCCGTCGCTGCCGGCCACCAGCACCACGTCGTATTCGGCGCCCAGGCCGGCCATGACCTGGATCACATGCGGGTCGGCCGCGCGCGCCATGCGCTCGATGCGCTCCAGCAGGACGACCTTCTCGGCCGCGCTCAGCGTGGCCAGGGGGTCGATGTCGGTATACAGGCTGCGGGCATCGTCAGGCGGAACCTGGGCCGATACCTTGAGCTTGCCCGCGCCGCGGCGCGCAATGCCGCGCACGGTATGGGCCGCGGACATCAGCGCCTCGGGGGACAGGCTGTCGGAATAGGCGAAGGCGGTTTTCTCGCCGCTGACCGCGCGCACGCCCACGCCCTGCCCGATCGAGAAACTACCGGTCTTGACGATGCCCTCTTCCAGGCTCCAGCCCTCGCTGCGGGTGTATTGGAAATACAGGTCGGCATAATCGACCTTGTGCGTGAATATTTCGCCCAGGGCATGGGCCAGGCTGGCCTCGGTCAGGCCCCAGGGGTCGAGCAGCAGGGATTTGGCGGTGGCCAGGGATTGAATCGCGGGATCGATCAGTTTCATTCGTTTGGCTTGGGCGGATTTTCTGCACGGATTCGCGTGCAGGCTGTACGGACGGTTTTTATAGCGGGTTTTTTACAACACGCGATGGCGCAGGGCCGGCAAGGCCGCGCGCACATCGGACAGGCGTTCAGGCTCTATGGTACCGCCGATCACGCCCGGCCCTTCGGGCAGCACGTCGATAATCTGTCCCCAGGGGTCGATCAGCATGGAGTGCCCCCAGGTGCGCCGGCCATTGGGGTGCGTGCCGCCCTGCGCCGGCGCCAGCACATAGCACTGGTTCTCGATGGCGCGGGCGCGCAGCAGCGTCTCCCAATGCGCCTGTCCGGTGGTATAGGTAAATGCCGAAGGCACCAGGATGAGGTTGACCGGACCCATATTGCGGTACAGCTCGGCAAAACGCAGGTCGTAGCAAATGGAAAGCCCCACCGGGCCGCAGGGCGCCTCGAATATCTGAATATCCCCGCCCGGCTGTATGGCGACGGATTCGTCATAGGCCTCGGCGCCGCGCTTGAAACTGAATAAATGGATTTTGTCGTAGCGGGCCTTGCATTTTCCGTCGGGGCCGAACACCAGGGTGGTGTTGTAGACTTTATTAGGGTCGGGGCAATCCAGCGGCATGGAGCCGCCCGCCAGCCAGATGCCGTGACGTTCGGCCGTGCGCGCCAGGAAATCCTGGATGGGACCGCTGCCGAAAGTCTCCTTGACGGCCAGTTTGTCCGTGTCGCGCCGCCCCAGCAGGCAGAAATACTCGGGCAGGGCCACCAGTTTGGCGCCCGAGCCGGCGGCTTCGGCAATCAGCCGGCCGGCGGCCTCGAGATTTTCGGAAACCTCGGGCGTGCTGACCATTTGCACGGCGGCAATTTGAAAAGGTGAAAAAATCTCTGTCATTTTCCTTTCGCCCGGGATATAAATGTCATATAAAAAATATTCTCGCCGGAAAAATAAATAGTATTATTCCGCCACCGAGGCCATTTAAGCTTTAACCAAGTACTGCCGGTACTGGTTTAAAAAACGGGTTTGCAAGCAAGCATGCGGGCAGACGCGCAAGCACCGAATGGCCTACAGACCAACCGAGGAATACATGGCCCGAGTCACCTACGCCAGCCAGCAGGCAAAGATCGAAAAAGAAATCACCAAGCTGCAAAAGCAGGCTGCCGCGCTGCAAAGCAAGCGCCGCAAACCCATCATTGCATCCATCGTCAAATCGATGCGTGAGTACGATATTACTCCCGAAGACATCGTAGCGACCTACAACTCGACCAAACCCGGCCGCGGCGCCAAGCGCAAGGTTGCCAGCGGCTCGGCCAGCACTGCCAGCGCGGCCGCCAAGCGCGCCGTCGCGCCCAAGTACCGCCACCCCGAGACCGGGGAAACCTGGAGCGGCCGCGGCAAGGCCCCCCGCTGGCTGATGGCGGCCGAAGCCGACGGCGCATCGCGCGACAGCTTCCTGATCGCCTGATACGTCTGTCGTATCGACTTTTCAAATTACACGGTTCAGTATGAACCGTGCTCGTGGCGCGCCCTAGGCGCGCCATTTTATTTCCCCTCTCCGAATAGGGTATTAACTCTGCCCGGACCATTCTTCAATCGCCGGATATGCAGCAAAAATAATACGAAATTCACTATTTTGGGTTTATCCGAATTAATTTATTTCATGGCGTTTCATTCAATTGATTCATCGGATCGGCAATAACGCGCCTGCCTGGGCCGCCGTCCGGCCGCCATCGGGGGCCCGCGCCGCGGACGGGCTACTACAATAGCCATCATTCCCAGCCGCAAAGAGACGAAGCATCATGCGTACCGACATGCCCGTGACCATCTATCGCAAGGATTATCGGCCCTATCCGTACGCGATTCCCCAGGTAGCCCTGGCCTTCGATCTCGACCCCGACGTCACCACGGTGCACTGCGCCATGCAGGTCGAGCGCCGCCCGGATGCCCCGGCCGACGCCCCCCTGGAGTTCGACGGCGAGGCGCTGGAGCTGGTCTCGCTGCGGGTCGACGGCCAGCCCTGGCCCGCGGCGCAGTACACGGTCGACGAGCACAGCCTGGTCATCCGCGGCCTGCCCGCGCTCGCCCGGGTCGAAACCATCAGCCGCTGCCGCCCGGCGGCCAACTCCACGCTGATGGGCCTGTACGTCTCCGGCGACAACTTCTTCACCCAGTGCGAGGCCGAGGGTTTTCGCCGCATTACCTGGTTTGCCGACCGTCCCGACATCATGTCGCGCTACCGCGTCACGCTGCGCGCCCGCCCCGACTACCCCGTGCTGCTGTCCAACGGCAACCTGATCGCCGAGCGCGAACTGCCCGACGGCCGCCGCGAGGCCGAATGGGAAGACCCCTTCCCCAAGCCCTGCTACCTGTTCGCCCTGGTGGCCGGCAAACTCACCCACCGCGAAACCCGCATCAAGACCATGTCGGGCCGCGATGTGCTGTTGCAGGTCTACAGCGACCCCGGCTCGGAATCGCGTACCCAGTGGGCGCTGGATTCGCTGGTGCGCGCGGTGCATTGGGACGAAAAGCGTTTCGGCCTGGAGCTCGACCTGGACCGCTTCATGGTGGTCGCCGTGCGCGATTTCAATATGGGCGCCATGGAGAACAAAGGCCTGAACATCTTCAACGCAGCCTATGTGCTGGCCGACCCCGACACCGCCACCGACGCCAACTACGAGGGCATCGAATCGGTCATCGGCCACGAGTACTTCCACAACTGGACGGGCAACCGCGTCACCTGCCGCGACTGGTTTCAGCTCAGCCTGAAGGAAGGCCTCACCGTTTTCCGCGACCAGGAGTTCAGCGCCGACATGATGGCGCGCGAGATACTGTCAGCCCCCACGCTGCGCCCTGCGGGCTTGCTGCCCCCCGAGGGGGCCCGCCCGCCTTGGGGCGGCCCGGCGGCGGGCTGCGCGGCAGCCGCCGCCAGCGCCCGCACCGTCAAGCGCATCGACGACGTGGTCACCCTGCGCGCTGCCCAGTTCCCGGAAGACGCGGGCCCCATGGCCCATCCCATCCGCCCCGACAGCTACCAGGAAATCGGCAACTTCTACACCGCCACGGTGTATGAAAAAGGCGCCGAGGTCATCCGCATGCAGCACACCCTGCTGGGCGAGGCGGGCTTTCGCGCCGGCATGGACGAATACTTCCGCCGCCACGACGGCCAGGCCGTGACCTGCGACGACTTCGTCGCCGCCATGGAGTCGGTCTATGTCAGGCAGCACCCCGGCCGCGACCTGCAGCAGTTCCGCAACTGGTACCGCCAGGCCGGCACGCCGCGCGTCAGCGTGGCGCTGGGCTATGACCCCGCCGCGCGCCGCTGCACCCTCACGCTGTCGCAGAGCTGCCCGCCCGTGGGCGTCGAGCGCCGCCCCGGCCAGCCGGCCAAGCAGCCCCTGCACATTCCCTTTGCCATCGGCCTGCTCGATCGCACCGGCAAGCCCATGCCGCTCGCGCTGGACGATCAGCCCCCCACCGGCACCGTGCTGCTGGAACTGACCGGCGAACGCCAGCAATGGGTGTTCGACGGCATCCCCTCGGCGCCCGTGCCCTCGCTCTTGCGCGGCTTCTCGGCGCCGGTCATCGTCGACTACGCCTGGACGGACGAAGAGCTGGCCCTGCTTTCGGCCCACGACACCGATGCCTTCGCCCGCTGGGAAGCCGGCCAGGAACTCGCCACGCGGCAGATCCTGGCGCTCACGCGCCAGCACCAGGCCGGCCAGCCCATGGCGGTGGCCGACGCCTTCATCGAAGCCTGGCGCGCCCTGCTCACCGACCCGGCGCTGGATGCCGCCTACCGGGCCCGCACCCTGCTGCTGCCCTCGGAAAAGACCCTGGCCGAACGCATGGAAGGATCGGTCCCCCAAGGGGGCGATTCCGTCTTGGGGCGGCCCGGCGACGGATCGGGCCCCCACGCCGCGCCCTTCGGGCTTGCTGCCCCCCAGGGGGGCGATTCCGTCTTGGGACGGCCCGGCGACGGAATGGACCCGCCGGCCCTGGCCGCCGCGCGCGACCATCTGCGCGCCGAGCTCGGCCGGCGGCTCGCCGCCGAATGGCGCGCCGCCTTCGACGCCAACCAGACGCCCGGCGCCTACAGCCCGGCGCCCGGCCCGGCCGGCATGCGCGCCCTGAAGAACCAGGCGCTGGCCCACCTGATGGCCGGCGGCATCGCGGACGCCCAGGCCCTGGCCGAGCGGCAATACGCCACGGCCGGCAACATGACCGACAGCATGGCCGCGCTCTCCAGCCTGATCAACTATGGCGCGGGCGACGCCCCCGCCCGCGCCCTGGCCGCCTTCTACGAGCGCTGGCAAGGCGACCCGCTGGTCGTCGACAAATGGTTCACGCTGCAGGCCACCGCGCGCGCCACCGACGTGGCGGCCGTCCGCGCGCTCATGCAGCACCCCGCCTTCACCCTGCGCAATCCCAACCGGGCCCGCGCGCTGGTGTTCCAGTTCTGCCTGAACAATGCCCGCGGCATGCACCGCCCCGACGGCCTGGGCTATGCCTACTGGGCCGACCAGGTCATCGCGCTCGACGGCCTGAATCCCGAGGTGGCCGCCCGCCTGGCTCGCGGGCTCGACAGCTGGTCGCGCTTCGTGCCGCCGCTGCGCGATCCCATGCGCCAGGCGCTGGAGCGCGTCGCCGGCCACCCCGGCCTGTCGCGCAACGTGCTGGAAATCGTCTCGAAAGCTTTGGAATTCGCCGCACAGGCATAGGAGATCCCCCGTGAAGAACAAGACCCTCACCCAATACCTGGTCGAGCAGCAGCGCTCGGCCCAGCTGCTGCAGCCCGAGGTGCGGCTGCTGATCGAAGTGGTGGCGCGCGCCTGCAAGAGCATCGGCCACGCGGTCGGCAAGGGCGCGCTGGGCGGCGTGCTGGGCGCGCTGGAGACCGAAAACGTCCAGGGCGAGGTGCAGAAGAAGCTGGACGTGCTGTCCAACGAAATCCTGCTCGAGGCCAACGAATGGGGCGGCCACCTGGCGGCCATGGCGTCCGAGGAAATGGAAACCATCCACCCCATTCCCAACCGCTACCCCAAGGGCGAATACCTGCTGCTGTTCGACCCCCTGGACGGCTCGTCGAACATCGACGTGAACGTCTCGATCGGCACGATCTTCTCGGTGCTCAAGGCGCCGCACGCCGTGGGCGAGGCAGTCACCGAGCAGGACTTCCTGCAGCCCGGCGCGCGCCAGGTCGCCGCCGGCTATGCGGTCTACGGCCCCCAGACCATGCTGGTGCTGACCGTCGGCAACGGCACGGTGGGCTTCACGCTCGACCGCGAAATGGGCTCGTGGGTGATGACGCAGGAAAAGTACGTCATCCCCGAAGACACCAAGGAGTTCGCCATCAATATGTCGAACATGCGCCACTGGGCCCCGCCCATGAAGCGCTACATCGACGACTGCCTGGCCGGCAAGACGGGCCCCCTGGGCAAGGACTACAACATGCGCTGGATCGCCTCGATGGTGGCCGACGTGCATCGCGTGCTCACCCGCGGCGGCATCTTCATGTACCCCTGGGATACGCGCGAGCCTTCCAAGCCCGGCAAGCTGCGCCTGATGTACGAAGCCAACCCCATGAGCCTCCTGGTCGAGCAGGCCGGAGGCAAAGCCATCACCGGCACGCAGCGCATCCTGGAGGTGCAGCCCGAGAAACTGCACCAGCGCGTGAGCGTGATCCTGGGCTCGAAGAACGAGGTCGAACGCGTCGGCCGCTACCACGCCGAAGACGCGGGCAAGTAAGCGATCCCATGGCAAGGTAAAACCGGCCTGGCGAAAAGCCGGACAAGAAAACTGGACATCATCCTTGTCGATGCGGATGACGCGGCCGCTATCCTTGTACTCGTAGACACCGCCGAGTTGAAGGTCGGCCGGTCTGGCGTCACGACCGCGGCATCGCGTACGGAAGTCTTACATTTTTGCGTGGGATTCTATGTAGTGCCGCACCGACTGTACGTTGCAATCCATCACTTCCACGCGCTGCGGCAGCGATTCCAGCCCCGCCAGCGTGGCCGGCACGGGCGCCGGGCGGCCGATGGCCTGCTGGATGGTTTCCGAGAACTTGGCCGGCAGCGCGGTCTCGAGCACCAGCATGGGAATGCCGGGCTCCACGTACTGGGCCGCCACTTTCACGCCGTCGGCGGTATGCGGGTCGATCAGCACGCCGGTGGATTCCAGGGTGGCGCGGATCGCGGCCAGGCGGTCGGCATGGCTGCTCTGCCCCGCCACGAAGCCGAACTCGGACTCGAAGCGCGCCTTTTCCGACGACAGGTCGAAGCGCCCGGTCTCGGCCAGTTCGGCCCACAAGGCCTTGACCCGCGCGCCGTCGCGGCCCACCAGGTCGTGGACGAAGCGCTCGAAGTTCGAGGCGCGTGAAATGTCCATGGACGGGCTGGACGTGGCGTAGGTGTGCTCGGGGTTGCGCGGGGCGTAGATGCCCGTGCGGAAGAACTCTTCCAGCACATTGTTCTCGTTGGTGGCCAGCACCAGGCGGCGCACCGGCAGGCCCATGCCGCGCGCGATGTGGCCCGACAGAATGTTGCCGAAGTTGCCCGAGGGCACCGTGAACGACACCTGCTGGCCCGCGCCCGTGGTGGCGCGCAGCCAGCCCCAGAAGTAGTACACCACCTGGGCCGAAATACGCGCCCAGTTGATGGAATTCACCGCGCCCAAATGCACGCGGCGCTTGAAATCCAGGTCGCCGGCCAGGGCCTTGACGATGTCCTGCGCCTCGTCGAACACGCCGCGCACGGCGATGTTGTGGATGTTCTCGTCCTGCAGCGAATACATCTGCGCGCGCTGGAAAGCGCTCATGCGGCCGTGCGGCGAAAGCATGAACACGGCCACGCCCTGCTTGCCGCGCAGGGCGTATTCGGCGGCCGAGCCGGTATCGCCCGAGGTGGCGCCCACGATGTTCAAGGTGGCGCCGCGCTTGGCCAGGACGTATTCGAAGATCTGGCCCAGGAACTGCATGGCCATGTCCTTGAAGGCCAGCGTGGGGCCTTCGGACAAGCCCAGCAGGGCCATCGAGGTATTCAAGGGCTTGACCGGGACGATCTCGGCGCTCTTGAAGGTGGCCGGCCGGTAGGCCGCCCGCACCAGCTTGCGCAGGTCATCGGCCGGCACGTCGGTGACAAAGCGCGAGAGCACCTCGAAGGCCAGGTCGGCATAGGCCAGGCCGCGCCAGGACTCCAGCATGGCGGCGTCGACCCTGGGCAGGTCCTGCGGAACCGCCAGGCCGCCGTCGGGCGCCAGGCCCTCGAGCAGGATGTCGGAAAACGATTGCGGGGCCATGCCGCCGCGCGTGGAAACGTAATTCGTCATGCCAGCCTCGCCTGTCGGCGGACAAAGTGGGCGCGATGGATCATTGCAGGTTCTCGATGCGCAGGCGCGTCACCTTGGAGCGCACGAAAGGCAGCACCTCGATCGCGGCGATCGCCTGGTTGACCTTGCCTTCCACCGCCTCATGCGTGAGGAAGATGATGTCGGCGCCGCCCAGATTCGACGGCTGCTGGATCATCGAACCGATGGAGATGCCGCGGTCGGCCAGGATGCGGGCGATGTCGGCCAGCACGCCGGGCACGTCGTCGACCCGCAGGCGCAGGTAGTACGAGGTCTGCACGCGGTCCATGGGCAGGATGGCCAGGTCGGACATCGAATCGGGCTGGAAGGCCAGGTGCGGCACGCGGTTGCCCGGGTCGGCCGTATGCAGGCGGGTGATGTCGACCAGGTCGGCCACCACGGCCGAGGCGGTGGGCTCCTCGCCCGCGCCCTGCCCGTAGTACAGCGTGGGGCCCACGGCGTCGCCGCGCACCAGCACGGCGTTCATGGCGCCCTCGACATTGGCCAGCAGCTTGTCGGCCGGCACCAGCGCGGGGTGCACGCGCAGCTCGATGCCGTCGGCGCGGCGGCGCGTGATGCCCAGCAGCTTGATACGGTAGCCCAGCCGTTCGGCATGCGCGATGTCGGCGGACTCCAGCCGCGAGATGCCCTCGATGTGCGCCTTGTCGAACTGCACCGGCACGCCGAAGGCGATCGAGGCCAGCAGCGTCAGCTTGTGCGCCGCATCCACGCCTTCCACGTCGAAGGTCGGGTCCGCCTCGGCATAGCCCAGGCGCTGCGCCTCGGCCAGCACCGTGTCGAAGGGCAGCCCGCGCGAGCGCATCTCGGACAGGATGAAGTTGGTCGTGCCGTTGATGATGCCCGCCAGCCACTCGATGCGGTTGGCCGTCAGGCCTTCGCGTATGGCCTTGATGATGGGAATGCCGCCGGCCACGGCCGCCTCGAAGGCCACCATCACGCCGCGCTCGGAAGCCGCGGCGAAGATCTCGTTGCCGTGCTTGGCCAGCAGCGCCTTGTTGGCCGTGACCACGTGCTTGCCGTGGGCGATGGCCTCGAGCACCAGCTCGCGGGCCAGCGTGTCGCCGCCGATCAGCTCGACCACGATGTCGATCCCGGGGTCGCGCACCAGGCCGTGCACGTCGGTGGACACCGGCACGGCCTCGCCCACCTTGCTGCGAGCCTTGGCCACGTCGCGCACGGCGATGCGCGCCACTTCGATGCGCCGGCCGGCGCGGCGGGCGATTTCCTCGGCATTGCGCGCCAGCACCGTCCAGGTGCCGCCGCCCACCACGCCCAGGCCCACGAGCCCGACCTTGATCGGGCCCATCGCCTCGGCCTGGCCAACCTTGAGGGGGCTCGTCATTTCAGCAAACCGTCCTTGCGGAACATATCCTTGATGCCGCGCACGGCCTGGCGGGTGCGCTGCTCGTTTTCGATGAGCGCGAAGCGCACGTATTCATCGCCGTATTCGCCGAAGCCGATGCCGGGCGACACCGCCACCCTGGCCTCGGCCAGCACGTGCTTGGCGAATTCCAGCGAACCCATGGCGCGATAGGGCTCGGGGATGTGCGCCCAGATGTACATGGAGGCCCTGGGAATGTCGACGTTCCAGCCGGCCTCGATCAGCCCGCGGGCCAGCACGTCGCGGCGGCTCTGGTATTGCGCCACGATCTCGTCGACGCAGTCCTGCGGGCCGTCCAGCGCGGCGATCGCCGCCACCTGGATGGGCGTGAAGGTGCCGTAGTCGTGGTAGCTCTTGATGCGCGCCAGCGCGTTGACGAGATCCTTGTTGCCCACCATGTAGCCGATGCGCCAGCCGGCCATGTTGTAGCTCTTGCTCATGGTGAAGAACTCGACGGCCACGTCGCGCGCGCCCGGCACCTGCATGATGGACGGCGCCACGTAGCCGTCGAAGCAGATGTCGGCGTAGGCCAGATCGTGCACCACCAGGATGTCGTGCTCCTTCGCCAGCGCCACCACGCGCTCGAAGAAGGACAGGTCCACGCACTGCGCCGTGGGGTTGCTCGGAAAGCCCAGGACCATCATCTTGGGCTTGGGGATGGACTCGCGCACCGCGCGCTCGAGCTCTTCGAAAAAGTCCACGCCCGGTGTCATGCGCACCGAGCGGATGTTCGCGCCCGCGATCACCGCGCCGTAGATGTGGATGGGATAGCTGGGGTTGGGCACCAGCACCGTGTCGCCGCGGTCCAGCGTGGCCAGCATCAAGTGGGCCAGGCCCTCTTTCGAGCCGATGGTGACGATGGCCTCGGAATCCGGGTCGAACTCCACCGCGTAGCGGCGCTGGTACCAGTCGCAGATGGCCTTGCGCAGGCGCGGGATGCCCTTGGACACCGAGTAGCCGTGCGTGGTGGGCCGCAGCGTGGCCTCAACCATCTTTTCGACGATATGCCGGGGCGTGGGGCCGTCGGGGTTGCCCATGGACATATCGATAATGTCTTCGCCGCGCCGCCGCGCCGCCATCTTGAGCTCGGCGGTAATGTTGAAAACATAAGGCGGCAGGCGCTCGATGCGGGTGAACGTTCGCGCGGGTTTGTCGGAGCCACTCACGATGGACACATCCTTACACTAAAAAATACGCTGGAAAACCCTGTAATCTAGCAGCAAGCCCGCCCTGGCGGCAAATGGGCCTCATCCGTCCCCCCGCCTGTGTGCGCAACGCAACATACAGACATGGCGATGCGCTATTATCGGGACGTCCAGCCTGCGTTTTCATTGAAGCTGAGCAATATTGAAACTGCATAACGATCCCGCGACGACGCTCAACACGGTCACCGCTTACGGCCCCGACTATATCGAGGTCAACCAGGTACGCTTTTCCCACGCGGTAGCCTTCGGTCCCGAAGGCGCCGTGGCGCAATGGCCGGTCGAGTCGCCGGCCGACATTACCTCCGCCCTGCTCCAACAAGCCGCCGGCCTGTCCCAGGCATCGCGCGACCCCCTGGCTTTTCTCGACGACCCCGAGTCCGCCGCCGGCGGCATGGCCGGCGTTCGTCCGCCCGATGCCCCCGAAGTGCTGCTGGTGGGCACCGGCGCGCGCCAGAAAATGCTGCCGCCCGCCGTCCTGCGCCCCATCCTGGCCGTCGGCGTCGGGATCGAGGTCATGGATACCCAGGCCGCGGCCCGCACCTACAACATCCTCATGGCCGAGGGCCGGCGCGTCATCGTCGCGCTGTTGCCCACCAACGTGCCCACCCATGGAGAATCCGCTTGATGTCCGCGCTCATCGGCAAGCCCGCCCCGCAGTTCGTCGCCGAAAGCACCATCGGCACCATTGATCTGTCGCAATGCCGCGGCCGCGCCGTGGTGCTGTACTTCTACCCCAAGGACAACACGCCCGGCTGCACCACCGAGGGCCAGGACTTCCGCGACCTGCACGACCAATTCCTCGCCGCCAGCACAGTGGTCCTCGGCGTGTCGCGCGACACGCTGAAATCGCACGAGAATTTCTGCGAAAAGCACAACCTGCCCTTTCCCCTGATCGCCGATCCCGACGAAACCCTCTGCAATCTGTACGGGGTCATGAAACAGAAGAATTTGTACGGTAAACAAGTGCGCGGCATCGAGCGCAGCACCTTCCTGATCGACGCCTACGGCCTGCTGGTGCAGGCTTGGCGCGGCGTGAAGGTGCCGGGCCATGCCAAGGAAGTCCTGCAGGCCGCCAGCAGCATAGGCTGACCGGCTGCGCGACCCGCGCCGATTCGTACCCGCGTTCGTACCCGGGCCAATCCCGGCCCACACAGGAGAGTCAACCGTATGCCGCTTCCGAAGTTGCCCACCCGTCCTGCTGCCATCCTGACTTTCCCCATGGGCGAGACCGCGCCCGCCGCAAGCCCCGCTCCCCGTCCCGCCCCGCCCGCCGCCCTCGAACCCCATACCCACCAGCCCCAGCTCGACGGCATGGAAGCCGCGGTGGTTCCGATCGCCGATGCCGGCGCATCGGCCGCGCCCATCGCCGCCCGCTCGCCCGAGCCGCAAGCCAAGCCGGCGCCCGCCGCCGCCCGCAAGTCCAAGGCCAAGACGCAGCCGGCCGTGCGCAAGCTCTTCGTGCTCGACACCAATGTGCTGCTGCACGACCCCAGCTCGCTGTTCCGCTTCGAAGAGCACGACATCTTCCTGCCGATGATGACGCTGGAAGAGCTCGACCACCAGAAGAAGGGCATGTCGGAAGTGGCGCGCAACGCCCGCCAGGTGAGCCGCTCGCTCGACTCGCTGGTGCAAAATGCGACCGACCTCGACCTGGGCGTGGACCTCACCACGCTGGGCAACAAGGACGCCACCGGCCGCCTGCTGTTCCAGACCACGGCCATCCACAGCACCCTGCCCTCGGACCTGCCCATGGGCAAGGCCGACAACCAGATCCTGGGCGTGGTGCGCGCCCTGCAGGAAAAGTACACCCAGCGTGAAGTCGTGCTGGTGTCGAAAGACATCAACATGCGCCTGAAGGCCCGCGCGCTGGGGCTGCAGGCCGAGGACTACTACAACGACCACGTCCTGGAAGACACCGACCTGATGTACGCGGGCATGATGCAGCTGCCCGAGGACTTCTGGAACCGCCATGGCAAGGATGTCGAGTCCTGGCAGCAGGGCGGCACCACGTTCTACCGCATCAAGGGCCCGCTGTGCGCGCAGTTCATGGTCAACCAGTTCGTGTACTTCGAGGGGCAGATGCCCTTGTACGCGCAGGTGCGCGAGGTCAGCGGCAAGACGGCCGTGCTGGCCACGCTGCGCGACTACACGCACGGCAAGAACAACGTCTGGGGCATCACGGCGCGCAACCGCGAACAG
The DNA here is from genome assembly GCA_036404015.1 of Bordetella sp. GTDB lineage: Bacteria > Pseudomonadota > Gammaproteobacteria > Burkholderiales > Burkholderiaceae_B > Bordetella. Next base: position 16,574 of record DASWPO010000054.1, read on the forward strand.
AACTTCGCGCTCAACCTGCTGATGAACCCCGACATCGACTTCATCTCGCTGCTGGGCCAGGCCGGCACCGGCAAGACGCTGCTGGCGCTGGCCGCCGGCATCACGCAGGTGCTGGAAACCAAGCGCTACACCGAGATCATCATGACCCGCGTCACCGTGCCGGTGGGCGAGGACATCGGCTTTCTGCCCGGCACCGAGGAAGAAAAGATGCTGCCCTGGATGGGCGCGCTCGAGGACAACCTCGACGTGCTCAATATGGGCGAAGGCGACAGCGGCGGCGACTGGGGCCGCGCGGCCACCATGGACCTGATCCGCTCGCGCATCAAGGTGAAGTCGCTGAATTTCATGCGCGGCCGCACGTTCTTGAACAAATACCTCATCATCGACGAAGCGCAGAACCTCACGCCCAAGCAGATGAAGACGCTGGTGACGCGCGCGGGCCCCGGCACCAAGGTGATCTGCCTGGGCAATATCGCGCAGATCGACACGCCCTACCTGACCGAAGGCAGCTCGGGGCTGACCTTCGTGGTCGACCGCTTCAAGGGCTGGCCGCATGCGGGGCACATCACGCTGCAGCGCGGCGAGCGCTCGCGCCTGGCGGATTATGCAGGCGACGTGCTGTAGCCTGCGCGTCCCCTCCTACAGGCGTACCACGATGCGCCCGCGCACCTCGCCATCCATGAGGCGCCGGGCGGCATCGACGGCTTCGTCCAGCGCGATCTCCGTGGTGATGGCCGCCAGCAGCGACGGGTCCAGGTCCGCGGCCAGGCGCCGCCAGGCCTCTTCGCGCAGCGCGATCGGGGCCATCACGCTATCCACGCCCAGCAAGGCGACGCTGCGCAGAATGAACGGCATGACGGTCGCCGGGAAATCCGGGCCCTGGGCCAGGCCGCAGGCCGCGACCGCGCCGCCGTAGCGGGTCTGGGCGCAGGCATTGGCCAGCGTGTGGCTGCCCACCGCGTCGATGACGGCGGCCCAGCGTTCTTTTTGCAGCGGCTTGCCCGGCGCGCCGAGTTCGGCCCGGTCGATGATGCGGGCCGCCCCCAAGGATTGCAGGTAGCCAGACTCGGCCTGCTTGCCCGTGGCCGCGACGACGCAATGGCCGAGCTTGGCCAGCAGCGCCACGGCCACCGAGCCCACGCCGCCCGTGGCGCCCGTGACCAGGATTTCTCCATCGCCGGCCTTCACGCCATGGCGCTCCAGGGCCATGACGCACAGCATGGCGGTGTAACCCGCCGTGCCGATCGCCATGGCCTGGCGGGTAGTGAATGCCTGCGGCACGCGCACCAGCCAATCGCCCTTGAGGCGCGCACGCTGCGCCAGGCAGCCCTTGTGCGCTTCGCCCACGCCAAAACCGTTGAGCAGGACGCGGTCGCCTGCCTGCCATGCCGGGTGCGAACTGGACATGACGGTGCCGGCGCCATCGACGCCCGCCACCATGGGCCAGTTGCGCACGACGGGAGCACGGTTCGTGATGGCCAGGCCATCCTTGTAGTTCAACGTGGAATACTCAACGGCTATCGTGACGTCGCCCTCGGGCAGGAAGTCGTCGCCTACTGCGCGGATCGCCGCGTGGAATTCCGGCTCTTTATCGAGGACCAGGGCTTTGAACATGGGTATATTCCTTGGGCAGGGAGTCAAACGAACGACGCATCACTCCCCATACGGGTCGTAGTCGAAGTACTTCTTGGCGATCGTCATGTAGGTGCCGTCCTTGCGGATGGCGGCAATGGCTTCGTTGATCCGGGTCCGCAGGGCATCGTTGCCTTTTTCCAGGCCGATGGCAGTGCCGTCGCCGACCAGGTCCTTGTCGGTGATCTTCTCGCCCACCATGCAGAAGCCCTTGCCCTGGGGCTGATCCAGAAAGCCGATTTGCGCCGGCGCGGCGGACTCGAACGACACGTCGATGCGGCCGGCGACCAGGTCGGCGCGCACACCTTCCATATTGGGGTATGGCACCAGCTCGACGCCCTTGGGCGCCCAGTGCGTCTTGGCATAGGCTTCTTGGCTGCTGCCCAGGCCCACGCCGATGCGCTTGCCGCGCAGCGACTCCGGCGTGGCGTGGAGTTCGGTTCCGCACTTGGCCACCAGGGCGCCTATGCCGGCGAACAGGCGATCGGTGAAATCGAGCTGTTCACGCCGCTTGGGCGTCGCCGTCATGCCGGAAAGAATGGCGTCGAACTTCTTGGCCTTGAGCGCGGGAATGATGCTGTCGAAGGGTTGCTGCACCCACATGCACTTGGCATTCAGGCGCTTGCAGATCTCGTTGCCGAGATCGACATCGAAACCGGCCAGCGACCCGTCGGCCAGGCGATATTCGTAGGGACGGAAAGTCGGGTCGACGCCGAAGCGCAGGGTGTCGCTTTGGGCCTGGCTCGCCAGCGGCAATGCCGCGGCGGCCAGGGTTGCGAGCGTGAAGATGAACTTGCGCATAGATACCCCTCTATAACTCTGTCAGGATGAAACGGCGAGGCCGTGGATCGCTTACTTCAACTGCCCGGCCAGAAACTGCGCCAGGCGGACGCTCTTGGGCCGTTCCAGCACCTCGCGGGCATCGCCTTCTTCCTCGATCTTGCCCTGATGCAGGAACAGCACATGCTTGGAGACATTGCGCGCGAACCCCATTTCGTGGGTCACGACGATCATGGTGCGGCCCTCCTCGGCCAGGTTCTGCATGACCTTGAGCACCTCCCCGACCAGTTCCGGATCGAGCGCCGACGTGGGCTCGTCGAACAGCATCACCTCGGGCTCCATGGCCAGGGCCCGGGCGATGGCCACGCGCTGCTGCTGGCCGCCCGAAAGATGGGCCGGATACTGGCTTTCCACCTTGGCGCTCAGGCCGACCTTGGCCAGGTAGTGGCGTCCGCGCTCCTCGGCGTCGGCGCGGCTCAGGCCCAGCACGTGTATCGGCGCCTGCGTGACGTTCTGCAGCGCCGTCATGTGCGCCCACAGGTTGAAGTGCTGGAACACCATCGACAGCTTGGCGCGGATCTTCTGCAATTGCCGCGGGTCGGCCACGCGCAGGCCCTGTTCGCCCGGCAGTGTGCGTATCAGTTCGTCGTCGACCCATATCTGGCCGGCGCTGGGCGTTTCCAGGAAATTGATGCACCGCAGGAAGGTGCTCTTGCCGGAACCGCTCGAGCCGATGATGCTGATGACATCGCCGGCGCCGGCCTGCAGCGACACGCCGTCGAGCACCTGATGGGTGCCGAAGGTCTTTTCCAGGTTTCTTACGTTCAGCTTGGGCATGGGGATCGGGCGTCAGTGGCGCAACGGCTTCAGGTAGGCCAGCCAGCGCGCTTCCATGTGACGGAAGCCGCATATCAGCACAAAGGCCAGGCAGGCGTACAGCACGGCGGCGATGCCGAAGGCGTTGAAGGCTTGGTAGGTCGCCGAATTCACGTCGCGCGCCACTTTCAGGATTTCCGGCACGGTGGCGGTGAACGCCAGCGAAGTGGCGTGCAGCATCATCACGACCTCGTTGCTGTAGGCCGGCAGCGCGCGGCGCAGCGCCGAGGGGAGTATCACGCGGCAATACAGGGTCGGACCGGTCATGCCGAAGGCGCGGGCGGCTTCGATCTCGCCGTACGGGGTCGCCTTGATCGCGCCGGCGAAAATTTCCACGTTGTAGGCGCAGACGTGCAGCACGAAAGCCAGCATGGCGCAATTCATGCCGTCGCGAAAGAAGCTGCTCAAGAACGGCGTGCCGCGCACGAAGTCCAGGCTGTAGATGCCGCTATAGCAAATGAGCAGCTGCACATACAGCGGCGTGCCGCGGAAGATATAGGTGTAGAACCAGACAGGGCCGCGCAGCCATTTCCTGCTCGACGCCCGCGCGACGGCCAGGGGCACGGCCAGCACGAAGCCCAGCACGGTCGATACCACCAGCAACCACAAGGTGACGGCGACGCCGGTCCAGTGGTAGCCATCGGAATAAAGATAATTGCGCCAGTATTCCTGGATGATCCCGATCACAGCTCGGACTCCCTCACGCCGAGCGAATAGCGTTTTTCCGCCCACGCCAAGACCAGGCTGGACACCGTGGTGATGGCCAGGAAGATGCCGGCCGCCAGGACCAGGAAGAAGAAGGCGCGCTGCGTGCCCTGGCTGGCGTCGATGGCCGCCTTGACGAGGTCGTCCAGCCCAAGGATGGTGACGATGGCCGAAGCCTTGACCACCACCAGCCAATTGTTGCCGATGCCGGGCAGCGCGAAGCGCATCATCTGCGGAAAAAGAATATCGCGGAACACCCGCCAGCCCGACATGCCGTAGGCATATCCCGCCTCGATCTGGCCGCGCGGAACCGCCAGGAAGGCGCCACGCAGCGTTTCGGTGTAGTAGGCGCCGTAGATGAAGCCCAGCGTGATCACGCCGGCCAGGAAGGGCGGGATGTCCATCTGCTGCAAGCCCAGGCTCTCGGTGACGTGGTTGAGCCCGATCTGGATGCCGTAGAAGAGCAGCAGCATCAGCACCAGATCGGGCACCGCGCGGATGAGCGTGGTGTAGGCCGTGGCGACGGCGCGCAAGAGGCGGCTGCGCGAAAGCTTGGCGCTCGCGCCCAGCAGGCCCAGCAGGAAGGCCACGACCAGCGACAGGACGCCGAGCTCGATGGTCGCCCAGGTGCCCTCGAGCAGAAGCCGGCCATAGCCATCCAGGGAAAAAAATCCAGCCATGCCTTTATTCGTAGGGCGCGAATTGTTCGCTGCGCCACTTCAGCGCGGGACCCAGGCCTTGCTCCTTGCGGATGGACATGAATTTGGCCTTTTCTTCCGACCCGGAGAAATTCATCAGCGTGCAGGCCTCGGCGCCGTATTCGATGGCCTGCCGCAGCCCCATGATCTCGAAGGTCTGGTTCAGCGCCCGCTTGTCGGCCTGCAGGCATTCCAGCGACACGCGCGACATCCGCGGCGCGATCTTGCGGACTTCCGCCTGCACGGTTTCCTTGGAGAAGACCTTGTCGACCAGGCCCAGGCGCCAGGCTTCGGCCGCATCGATGGTGTCGCCGCTGTAGATCAGCGCGCGAGCGCGCTGGCCGAGCAGCCAGGGCATGATCATGGTCGAGATGCCGGTGGAAAAACGGGCTTCCAGCGCGGCGAACGTGGACGGCTCCGAACAATAGCGCATGTCGCAGCACATGGCCAGCTCCAGCGCGCCGGCCAGGCAGAAGCCGTCGATCAGCGCGATCACGGGCTTGCTGCAATCCCACACCGAATAGGTGAAGTGGATGTCCTTCTGCATGCGGGCGCGCATCTGCGGCAAGGTCGTGATGGGCGCGGCGGTGGTCTCCTTCATGTCGTAGCCCGACGAGAAGGCCTTGCCGCCCGCGCCGGTCACGATCACGACGCGCACTTGCGGGTCGGCGTCGGCCTGGGCGACGGCCTGGGCCAGTTAGTCCATCAATTGCAGGCTGAAGGCGTTGAGCCGCTCGGGGCGGTTCAGCGTGATGGTGGCCACGCGGTCTTCGACCGCGTAAAGCAGCGTGTCGTAGTTCATATCGAATTTTCCTCGGCAGGGGTATGGGGTTCGAGCAGGAGGTCGACGCCCACGGCGCCGTGTTCCTGGACGATCAGCGGGTTGATTTCCAGCGCGGCCAGCGTGTCCCGGTGCGCATGGCCGAAACGCGAGAACGCGGCGATCGCCTCGGCCGCGGCATCGATGTCCCACGGCCCCTGGCCGCGGACGCCGTCGAGCAGCCGTCCGGCGGCGGTCTCGCGCAGCATGGCGCGGGCTTCTTCGGCGCTGATGGGACCCAGCCGCATGCCGGCCTGCTTGCTGATCTCGACCAGCACGCCGCCGGGCCCGGCGATGACGAAGCTGCCGAAGCGCGGATCGTTGCGCACGCCCACGATCAGCTCCACGCCCGAGCCGGCCATCTTCTGCACGACGATTTCGCCGGAAGCGCCCGGCAGCGCCTGTTCGTCCAGGATGGCGCGCAGGGCCGCGTAGGCCTGCCCGACCGCGGCCGCGTCGCGCAGGCCCAGCCGCACCAGGCCCAGGTCGCTCTTGTGGGGCAGATGGTCGGCCACGCCCTTGAGCACGACCGGATAGCCCAGCCGTTGCGCCGCGTCGGCGGCCGAAGCCGCATCGTCCACGCGTTCGCTCGGCGTCATGGGCACGCCGGCATGGCGCAAGGCCTGGAAGCGGCCGGGTTCGTCGCCGGGCAGGACGGCCAGCGGCTCGCCCGCCCGGGCCTCGGGCCTGGCGACCGGCGCGTCGACCAGATTGCGGATGGCCTTCAACGCGGTCGGCATGCCGGACAGGTAGGCGATACCGGCCGGGTCGAGCACGGCGCGCACCTCGGCGTTCACCCCGGTGCCGGCGATGTTGTTGATGAATACCAGGCGCTTGCCGCTTGCCGTCTTGGCCAGGACCTCGGCGCAGACCCGGCCCATGATGAGGGCGAAATGCGTGTCGCAGCCGCCGTGCCCGGGCGCGTCCACCACGAAGCCCAGGGTGCCGAGGCCGGGGTCTTCCATCAGGGCCCGCAAGATGATGCGGAAGTTTTCTTCGTTGAAACCCAGGCCCCAGCCATCGACGGGGTTGGCCACCGTGGAATGCGGCGGAAAGGCGGGGCGCATCTTGGCCAGCGTTTCAGGCGAGAGCGGCGGATAGGCCAGGCCGACGTCGTGGCCGATGTCGGCCAGCAGCGCGGCCTCGCCGCCCGACAGCGTCATGATGGCGGTGCCGCAAGCCGGCGGGGCGGCGCAGCTGGAGACGAACAAGCTGGCGGTTTCCAGCATTTCGTCCAGGTCGCGCACCCGCACGATGCCCAGGTGCTTGAAGAAGGCGTCGTACAGCCGGTCTTCGCCGGCCAGGCTGCCGGTGTGCGCCTGCACGAGCGCCCGCCCGCCTTCGCTCGTGCCCAGCTTGAGCGCGAGGATGCGCTTGCCGCGCCGCGCGGCCTCGCGGGCCGCGCTCGCCAGCAGCGCCGGATCGCGCACGGTCTCCAGGAACAGCAGGATCACCTGGACGTTGTCGTCGCGCACCATCACGTCCAGGTAGTCGGCCACCGTGGCGCCGGCCTCGTTGCCGGTGGTGACCAGATAGGCGAAACCTAGCTCGCGTTCGTCTTCGGCCAGCGCCATGGCCACCGACCCGCTTTGCGAGATCAGGCCGACAGGGCCGGGCTTGTTCATGCGCATGTGCATGGGCGTCCACATGGCCGTGCGCGCATGGATGTTCACCAGGCCCAGGTTGTTGGGCCCCGACAACGCCATGCCATGGCGGCGCGCGCTGTCGACGATGCGGCGCTGCAAGGCCTTGCCGTGCTCGTCGCCGTCGGCGTAGCCGTTGGCGTTCAGAAAGGCGGCGCCGATGCCCAGCCTCCCCGCTTCCTCCACCAAGTCCGGCCCCGCCGCCGCGGGCACGGCCAGGAAGACGACGTCCACCGTTTCAGGCAGGGCCGCGAGGCCCGGGTAGCACGCCGCGCCGTCGAAGGTTTCATATTTCGGGTTGACGGGATAGACGGGCCCCGGGAACCCCAGCTTGCGCAGATTGTTCCAGACCCGGGTGCCGGCGGCGCCAGGACGCTCCGATACGCCAACGATGGCGATGGAACGAGGACGCATCAGTTTTGTTAGGGAATTTGCCAAGATAGAGATTACCCCTTGCATGCTATTGTGTTTTGAACCTGACTATACAGGCTTAGACATCTGCTTTGACCACGACTAGGGGAAAACGATGGAAATCAAGCCGCTCATCGGCGCCTTGGGTGTTGAAGTGCTCGGCATGGACACGTCCGCGCCGAGCGATGAACTGGTGCAGCAGATGCGTTCGCTGCTGTGGGAATACCAGGTGCTGGTGATCCGCGACCAGAAGCTCAGTTGCGAACAGCACATTGCGCTGGCCAGGAAATTCGGCCCGGTGCACGCGCAGCCGTTCAACTATGCGAAGGCCTTGCCGAATCATCCGGAGATACTGCCGGTCATCAAGGAAAAGACCGACACCAAGGTCTTCGGCGAAAAATGGCACGCCGACGTCACCTACCTCCAGCGCCCCTTGCTGGGCGCGCTGCTGTACGCGCTCGAAACCCCGCCGCGCGGCGGCGACACCCTGTTCGCCAACATGTACCGCGCCTACGATGCGCTGTCGGACGGCATGAAGCAAATGCTGGCAGGCCTGACGGCGGAACACGAGGGCTCGGTGCCCGACGGCGATCCGGTCACGGGCGAGCGCTACGAGCCCATCCGCCTGATCCACCATCACGGCGAGCACCCGGCGATCACGGTGCACCCCGAGACCGGCAAGAAGCTGCTCTACGTCAACACGACCTACACCAGACGCTTCAAGGGCATGACCGACGCCGAGAGCCGGCCCTTGCTGGAATACCTCTGCAACCACGCCACCCAGGCCGAGTTCACGGCCCGCGTGCACTGGAAGCCAGGCACGCTGGTCATGTGGGACAACCGCAGCACGCAGCACCTGCCGATCAACGATTACTACGGCTACCGGCGCGCAATGCACCGGATCACGGTATCGACCTGAGACAAACCCTGATTAGGGCCAACCTGTATAGGCATGTATAGGATTTATACGTAGCATCTGGAGTGCCGGCTGGCATCGACCCGTCCGGCCCAACACAACACGACATCTGGCACAACGCTGCCATACCAAGGGGAAGCACCATGAAATCCAAGCCGCAGCACCTGCTGTTCCGGTTTCTGGCGGGCATGACGCTCGCCACCGCGTCGCACCTCGCGATGGCCGGCGTGCTCGAAGATGCCAAGGCCCGCGGCGAACTCGTCGCCTGCACCGAATTCCAGTTCGCGCCGTTCGAGTTCCTCGATGGCGACAAGCCCGTGGGCTTCGACATCGATCTCGTCGCGCTCATCGCCCAGGACATGGGCGTGAAGGTCAAGTACATCGACCTGCCCTGGTCGAGCGTGCTGCCCGCGCTGGAATCCAAGCGCTGCGACCTGGTGCTGGCCGGCGTCATGCGCACCAAGGCCCGCATGGAGCGCTACGACATGTCGCTGCCGATCGGCGACGCCATCGTCGCCCTCGTCAAGCGGCACGGCGACGCCAGCATCATGAAGCCCGAGGACATTGCCGGCAAGGTCGTGGGCGGCGTCAAGGGCTCGGCCCAGATCCAGATCTTCCAGAACTTCATCGACACCAAGGTGCCGGGCGGCGTGAAGGAACTCAAGGCCTACACCGCCAGCACCCAGTCCTATGCCGACCTGGCCGCCGGGCGCATCGTGGTCGCGTCCGCCGCGATGGCCAATCTGGCCTACCTCGTCAAGACCCGCCCGGAATTCGAGATCGTGGAGCCCGGCTTCGGGCCGCCGACCTATTTCGGCTTCCCCATCCGCAAAGAGCCCGAGAGCCAGACCCTGGCCGCCGCCATCAACGCCGGCATCACGAAGTACAACAAGGACGGCACCATGGCCAAGCTGCAGGAGAAGTGGTTCGGCAAGGCCTTCACCCTACCCTACGAAAACGTCCCCGAGCCGACGATCTGACCGCGGGCCGCGCATGGTACCCACTACCGGCGTCACGTCTTTCCTGACCGGCATCCACCTGCTGCTGGTGGGGGCCGGCGTCACCGCGGGCATCTCGATCGTCGCGATCTGCCTGGGCTTTCTGTTCGCCTCGCTGGTGTGCGTGGCCTGCATGTCCAGGAGCAGGCCCCTGCGTTTCGCCGGCGAGGTCTATGTCAGCTTCTTCCGCGGCGTGCCGCTGCTCATCCAGCTGCTGGTGCTGTATTACCTGCTGCCTTTCATCGGGCTGGACCTGCCGCCCGTCGTGGCGGGCACGCTGGGGCTGGCGCTGTGCACCTCGGCCTACCAGGCCGAAAACCTGCGCGGTGGCCTGCTGACCATCCCGGCTGGCCAGGAAGAGGCGGCGCGCGCCTTCGGCTACAACGTCGTGCAGCGCTGGACGCGCATCCTGCTGCCGCAGGCCCTGCGCCTTTCCATGCCGATGATCGTCAACGAAATGATCGCCATCCTCAAGGCCTCCTCCCTGGTGTCGGTGGTCGGCATCACCGATTTGACCCGCGTGTCGCAGAACATCGTGGCCCGCAACTTCCAGCCCATCCAGTGGTACGCCACGGCCGCGCTCTTTTACCTGGCGATAAACCTGGTGCTGTCGTATTTCAGCCGGGTAGCCGGGCGGCGCCTGGGCCGCAGCCACAGCGGGGCCATGCTATGAAGCTCGATTTTTCCCTATTGCTCCAGTTCGGCCCCGATCTGCTGCAGGGCTTTTTCAACACGATCAAGATCTGGCTCTCCGCGGCGCTGCTGGCGGCGCTCATCGGCTCGGTGCTGGGCTTCGCCATGACCGTCGGCCCGCGCCGGCTGCGCCAGGCCATTACCTGCTACGTGGAGTTTTTCCGCTGCACGCCTTTCCTGGTGCAGTTGTTCCTGTTTTATTTCGGCGGGCCGAGCATCGGCCTGACGCTGGACGCCTACCCCGTCGGCATCATCGGCCTGGGGCTATATGGCGGCGCCTATTTCACGGCAACGATGCATGCGGGCTTCAACAGCATCCCCAAAGGCCAGATCGAGGCCGCGCAGAGCTTCGGCATCTCGCGCTGGCAGACGGTGCGCCATGTCGTCCTGCCGCAGATGCTGGTGCTCATCATCCCGCCCGGCATCAACCTGCTCATCTTCATGATCAAGGATACGGCCGTCTTGTCCATCATCACGGTGCCCGAGCTGACCTTCCAGATCACCAACATCACCCAGGAAACCTATGCATTCGTCGAGCCTTATCTCGCGCTGGCGCTGGGTTATTGGGTGCTGGTCGAAATCACGGCGCGACTGGGCCGCCTCGGCGAATCCCTGGCCACCCGCCATCTTGGAAAAGCCGCATGACCGCTTCACCCAATACCGCGCCGCAAGCGGCCTCGCCCCTCATCGTCATCGAAGGCCTGTCCAAGTCCTACGGCGACCACCCGGTGCTGCACGACGTGTCGCTGACGATCAACCGATCCGAGGTGGCCTGCATCATCGGTCCCTCGGGCTCGGGCAAGAGCACGCTGCTGCGCTGCATGAACTTCCTGGAAGACTTCTCCGCGGGCACCATCCACATCGACGGCAAGCCGCTGGGCTACCGCAAGACCCCGGACGGCAGCCGCGCGGCGACCTCGCGCGCGGCGCTCGAGCAGGCGCGCGGCGGCGTGGCGATGGTGTTCCAGCAGTTCAACCTGTGGCCGCACATGACGGTGCTGCAGAACGTGACCCAGCCGCTGGTGCTGGTGCACGGCGTGCCCGCCGGCCGCGCGCGCGAGACGGGCATGAAGATGCTCGAGCGCGTCGGGCTGGCCCACAAGGCGCAGGCCTACCCCGGCAATCTCTCGGGCGGCCAGCAGCAGCGCGTGGGCATCGCGCGCGCCCTGGCCATCGACCCCTCGGTCATCCTGTTCGACGAGCCGACTTCGTCGCTGGACCCTGAACTCGTGGGCGAAGTGCTGCAGGTCATCAAGCAGTTGGCGAAGGACGGCCTGACCATGGTGGTCGTCACGCACGAAATGGGCTTCGCGGCCCAGATGGCCGACCGCGCGATCTTCGTGGATCATGGCGCCATCGTGGAGGAAGGACCGCCGCGCACGCTGTTCCGCAACCCGAAGAGCGAGCGGCTGCGGCAATTCCTGCAAACCTGGATGGAACGCAGCCAGCTGTTCCAGGACGCGCCGTAAAGCGTTTTTCCCGGGTTATAAAGGTCTTTTGGATGACAGCCTTCATGACCCGTTCTCAACTTTCCCGCCCCGTGGGCATCACCATGGGCGACGCGGCCGGCATCGGGCCCGAAATCGTCGTCAAGGCCTTCGCACAGGGGCTGGCCGCGCCGGCCATCGTCTATGGCGATGCCGGGGCGCTGCGCCGCGCCGCGGCGCTCGTGGGCGCGCCGCTGGCCATCAACGAGATCCACTCGCCCGACGCGGCGCGCTGCTCGGCCGAGGCCATCGACGTCGTGGCCAGTTCGCCCGCCCTGCCCGCCGACCTTCCCGCCGGCAAGGTCAGCGCCGCGGCAGGGCAAGGGTCTTACGACTATCTCTGCGCCGCCATCGACGACGCCATGGCCGGCCGCATCCGGGCCATCGTCACGGCGCCGCTGAACAAATACGCCATGCACCTGGCCGGCATCGACCAGCCCGGCCACACCGAGATCCTGGCCGAACGCTCGGGCACGGCCGACTACGCCATGATGCTCGCCAACGACGAGTTGCGCGTGCTGCTGGTGACCATCCACGTGGCCCTGTCGCAGGTGCCGGCGCTCATCACGCCCGCGGCCGAGCTGCGCGCCATCCGCCTGGCCGACCGGGCCTGCCGGCAGATGGGCGTGGGCTTGGGCGACAAGCCGCCCCGCATCGCCGTGGCCGGCCTGAACCCCCACGCCGGCGAAGACGGCAAGTTCGGCCGCGAGGACATCGACGCCATCGCGCCGGCCATCGCGCAGGCGCAGGCCGAAGGGCTGGACGCCTCCGGCCCCTGGCCCGGCGACACCGTCTTCATGCGGGCCCGGCGCGGCGAGTTCGACATCGTCGTGGCCCAGTACCACGACCAGGGGCTCATTCCCGTCAAATACCTGGGCGTGGACCACGGCGTGAACGTCACCGTGGGCCTGCCTTTCATCCGCACCAGCGTCGACCACGGCACGGCCTTCGACATCGCCTGGCAGGGCAAGGCCGACCAGGCCTCGCTGGTGGAGGCCTTCAACCTGGCTATCAAGATGGCGTAAGGTCGGGCCCGGGACCTGGGCGCCTCTCGCATTCCGGCGCCAGGCCTCTACAATGCTGGGTTATTCCATAGCTCTCCCACCAACCCCGCCATGCAACGCCTCGCCCGCTTTCTACCTGAACGCTTCACCTGCCTGATCCTTCTCACCGTCCTCATCGCCAGCCTGCTGCCCGCCCACGGCCAGGGCATCAAGATCGTCGGCAACATCGCCAACCTGGCCGTCGCGCTGCTCTTCTTCCTGCACGGCGCGCGCCTGTCGCGCGAGGCCATCGTGGCCGGCTTCACCCACTGGCGCCTGCACCTGACGATCTTCTCGTCCACCTTCCTGATGTTCCCCATCCTGGGCCTGCTGCTCAAGCCCGTGCTCGAGCCGCTGGTCACGCCCGAGCTCTACATGGGCATCCTGTTCCTGTGCTGCCTGCCGTCCACGGTGCAGTCGTCCATCGCCTTCACCTCCATGGCGCGCGGCAACGTGCCCGCCGCCGTGTGCAGCGCCTCGGGCTCCAGCCTGCTGGGCATCTTCCTGACCCCGCTGCTGGTCGGCGTGGTGCTGGCGGGCGGGTCCAGCGCGCCCATGTCCTTCGGCGCGGTCGAGACCATCATGCTGCAGCTGCTGCTGCCCTTCATCCTGGGCCAGGTCCTGCGCCGCTGGATCGGCGGCTGGGTGCACAGGCGCAAGGCCATGCTCAAGTGGGTCGACCAGGGCTCCATCCTGCTGGTGGTCTACACCGCCTTCTCCGAGGCCGTGAGCGAAGGCCTGTGGCACAACACGCCCATCCTGTCGCTGGTCGGGCTGGTGGTCTGCAACCTCATCATCCTGGCCCTGGCCCTGCTGGGCTCCAACACCATGGGCAAGGTCTTCGGCTTCTCCCTGCCCGACCGCATCACCTTGCTCTTCTGCGGCTCCAAGAAGAGCCTGGCCACGGGCGTGCCCATGGCCCAGGTGATCTTCGCCGGCCAGGCCGTCGGCGCCATCGTGCTGCCCCTGATGATCTTCCACCAGGTCCAGCTCATGGTCTGCGCCGCGCTGGCGAGCCGCTATGCGAAGCGCCCGGAAGAACCGGGCGAACACGCGCACCATTGAAAAAAGGGCGTCCCGCGGGACGCCCTTTTCTTAACGGCAGGCTCAATATCCCGCCGCCGAGAAATTCAGGAACCGCGTGCTGGAACCCTGGAAGGTCAGCCGCACCGTTCCGATGGGGCCGTTACGCTGCTTGCCGATGATGATCTCGGCCGTGCCCTTGTCCGGCGAATCCGGGTTGTAGACCTCGTCGCGGTAGATGAACAGGATCACGTCCGCGTCCTGTTCGATGGCGCCCGATTCGCGCAGGTCGCTCATCACCGGCCGCTTGTTGGGACGCTGCTCCAGGCTGCGGTTGAGCTGCGACAGCGCGATCAGCGGGCAATTCAGCTCCTTGGCCAGGCCCTTGAGCGAGCGGCTGATTTCCGAGATTTCGGTGGCGCGGTTTTCGCTGTTGCCGCTATTGCCCGACATCAGCTGGATATAGTCGATGATGATCAAGCCCATCTGCCCGCATTCGCGCGCCAGGCGGCGGGCGCGGCTGCGCACGTCCATGGCCGACAGCGCCGGCGTCTCGTCGATGTAGAGCAAGGCGTCCTGCATTTGCGACACGGCATGCGTGACGCGCGGCCAATCCTCGTTGGTGAGCTTGCCCGTGCGCATGCGGTGCTGGTCCAGCATGCCGACCGAGCCCAGCATGCGCATGGCCAATTGCACCGCGCCCATTTCCATGGAGAACACCGCCACCGGCAGCCCCTGTTCGATGGCCACGTGTTCGCCGATGTTCATCGAGAACGAGGTCTTGCCCATGGAGGGACGGCCCGCCACGATGACCAGGTCGCCCGCCTGCAGGCCCGAGGTCATCTTGTCCAGGTCGGTAAAGCCGGTGGGCACGCCCGTGACGTCGGAATCGCCTTCACGGTGATAAAGCTCGTCGATGCGCTCGACCACTTGCGACAAGAGCGGCTGGATCTGCTGGAAACCCGCCAGGCCGCGCTGGCCTTCCTGGGCGATCTGCAGCACCTTGGACTCGGCCTCGTCGAGCAGTTGCTTGGCTTCCTTGCCCTGCGGGTTGAGCGCGGCCGACGAGATCTCGTCGGCGATCGACACCAGGCGGCGCAGCATGGCGCGCTCGTTGACGATCTCGGCGTAGCGACGGATGTTGGCCGCCGACGGCGTGTTGTGCGCCAACGCATTGATATAGGCCAGGCCGCCCACTTCCTCGGCCTTGCCGCTGCTGGTGAGCGATTCGTGCACCGTGATCACGTCGGCCGGACGCGAGAGCTCGATGAGCCGGGCGATGTGGTGCCAGATCAGGCGGTGGTCGTGGCGATAGAAATCCTCCTCGCGCAGCGTGTCGCTGACACGCTCCCAGGCGGCGTTGTCCAGCAACAGGCCGCCCAGGACGGACTGCTCCGCCTCGATGGAATGCGGCGGTACGCGCAGGTATTCAAGCTGGGAATCGGCAGGGGTATTCATGCGGCAATAGTAACCTTGGCGCTCTTCTTGGACTGTAAAAAGCGCTGTCAAAACACTAACGCAAAAACAAGCCGGCCGGGCGTTGCCACCCGGCCGGCTGTTTGTCTGGCTGGTGCCGGGCTCGCGCTCGGCGCCTGGCCAACTCAGGCCATGTCGCCTTCGACCAGCACCGACACCTCGACCAGCACGTCGGGATGCAGGGCGACCTGGACCGAGGACTCGCCGACGGTCTTCAGTTGGCCGGTGGGCATGCGGACCTGGGCCTTGGCCACGCCTTCGAAACCCGCCTTGTGCAGGCCTTCGGCGATGTCGGCGTTGGTGACCGAGCCGAACAGGCGGCCGTCGACGCCGGCCTTCTGTACGACCTTGAGCTGGTAGCCGGCCAGGCGTTCGCCCAGGGCCTGGGCAGTGGACAGCTTCTCGGCCTGGGTCTTTTCCAGTTCGACGCGGCGGGCTTCGAATTCCTTCAGGGCGGCGTCGGTTGCGCGACGGGCCATTTTCTGGGGAATCAGGAAGTTGCGGGCATAGCCGTCGCGCACGCGCACGACTTCGCCGAGGTTGCCCAGGTTGACGACTTTTTCAAGCAGGATGACTTGCATTTCAGGGCCCCCGATCAGTTATGGTTGTCGGTGTAGGGCAGCAGGGCCAGGAAACGGGCACGCTTGATGGCCGTATCCAGTTGGCGCTGATAGATCGCCCGGGTGCCCGTCAGACGGGCGGGAATGATCTTGCCGTTTTCCTGCACGAAGTCGCGCAGGGTGTCGAGATCTTTGTAATCGATTTCTTCAACGCCGGCGGCGGTGAAGCGGCAGAACTTGCGGCGCTTGAAGAGCGGGTTCTGCTGGGTGAATTTGCGCTTTTCTTTCTTCTTCCCAAAAGCCATGATGTGCCTCTTGAATTTGATCTATCTGTGATTGATATCGAGCTTGCGACGTCCAGGTCCGGCTTCAGGCCACCATCGGGTCGCTGCCGGCGCTGCCGCTGATCCGTCCCGCCCGCTGCATGTGCAGCTTGAGTTTTGCCGAATCCTTGCGCACCGGGGCCAGGAAGCCCTCCACGCGCAGTTCGGCACCCAGGGGGATGTCGGACAACAGCATCGCCAGATCGCCCAAGGCCACCGCGTTCACCGTGAAGGCAACCCGCCTGGGCTGCCCGGCTTCGATGACCTCCGATTCGTGCTCCAGCAGCATTTCGATCGCCGGCAGGCCGGCGGGGGTGTGTCGCAAGGGCTCGCGTTCGATGACGCGCGCGACCAGCTCAACCTTGTTCATGCTGTGTGCCCGAATGACGGGGACTGTTTTGGTTGTCGCTCGCTTTCCGTTGCTTATTCCGTGACCGCGGCGGCCGGGGCCGTTTCAGCGGCAGCCTTGCGGGCCTCTTCACGCTCGACCGACTTCATCATGATCGAGGGCGCGGTGACGGCCTTCTTGGTCTTGATGACCAGGTGGCGCAGCACGGCGTCGTTGTAGCGGAACGAGTGCTCGAGTTCGTCCATCGTGGCCTGGCCGGCTTCGATGTTCAGGCAAACGTAATGGGCCTTGACGAGCTTCTGGATCGGGTAGGCCAGTTGGCGGCGGCCCCAGTCTTCGAAACGGTGCACGGCACCGCCTTGACCGGTAACCAGGGCTTGGTAGCGCTCGACCATGGCGGGCACTTGCTCGCTTTGGTCGGGATGCACGATAAACACCACTTCGTAGTGGCGCAGGGTTTGCGTCATGAGGTAACTCCTATGGATGTCTCGCCAAGCCCAACCTCATGGGTGGCGAGGGGCAGCCCGCTGTCCAATTTCTTGGCAGTCGAGCAAGTAAGCCTTTGATTTTCGCTTGGATTGCGAAAATTTGCAAGTTAATCAGGTTCTTAAGGGCGTCTGGCGAGGGCAAAGCCCCCATCCGGGCTTCGCTGCGGCGGGCTCGGGCGCGCCATCAGGCGCCCTCGGCCCCTTCGGGGCTGCCCCGCCGCAGAGGCGCCCTCCTGGGGGCTTTGCCCCCGCCAGACTTAGGCCTGCCTACTGCCTTTCAACCTTCGACCACGGCGTAGGCCGAGTGGTTGTGGATCGATTCGAAGTTCTCGGCCTCGACGCGGAAGCGCCGGACGCCGGCGTGGGCCTGCATGCGGGCGGCCACGTCGCGGACCAGGTCTTCGACGAACTTGGGGTTGTCGTAGGCGCGCTCGGTGACGAACTTTTCGTCGGGGCGCTTGAGCAGCCCCCACAGTTCGCAGGAACCCTGGCTTTCGATTTCGCGGATGATCTCATCCATGGAAACGGCGCCGTCCAGCACGGCCGACACGGTGACGTGCGAGCGCTGGTTGTGGGCGCCGTACTCGGAAATGGCCTTGGAGCATGGGCACAGGCTGGTGACGGGCACTTGCACCACGAGCTCGAACTCCACGCCCGTCTCGGCGGCGCGGGCGACCCACTGGACTTCGTAGTCGAGCAGGCTTTGCACGCCGGAGACCGGCGCGGACTTGTTGATGAAGTACGGGAAGGCGGCCGTGATGTCGCCGCGCTCGGCGTGCAGCAGGGACAGCATTTCCTGGGCCATTTCGGCGAACAGGGCCGGCGTCATGGCCGTGGCGCGGTGCTTTTCGAGCAAGGCCACGAAGCGGGACATGTGGGTGCCCTTTTCTTCGGCGGGCAGCGCCACGGTGAGCGTCCAGTTGGCCACGGTAGGCTGGGCCGAGCCGTCGGCCGCCTTGACCAGCATGGGATGGCGCACGCCGCGGATGCCCACGCGTTGAATGGGGATGTGCCTCGTGTCGGCCGTGCTTTGCACGTCAGGCATGACGATGGCGGGATCGATTGGAGAATTCATGTCGGGGACCTGTATCGCGGGCGTAAAGGGTGCCCGCCGGAATCTTACCGGGATGTCATATTATCCCTTATTCCGAGTAAATCGTTCGGGAAAACCCTTCTGACAGCCGGGACGGATTGTTCCATCCGCCCTATAAAAACGCGCTGAACCGGGCCCGGATGGATGCCTCGATGCCCGCGGCATCCAGGCCCAGCCCGGTCAGCAGCGCCGCCTGGTCGCCGTGATCGATGAAAAGGTCCGGCAGGCCCAGCTGCAGCAGCGGCTTGGCCACGCCGGCCTGGCTCAGGGCCTCGGCCACGGCGCTGCCCGCCCCGCCCATGATGGCGGCCTCTTCCAGCGTGACCAGGGCGTCGTGGCGGGCAGCCAGGTCGAGCACCAGTTCGCGGTCGATGGGCTTGACGAAACGCATGTCGGCCACCGTGGCGCCCAGGCTCTCGGCCGCCTTCAGGGCGGCCGGCACCAGCGTGCCGAAACCCAGGATGGCGATACGCGCGCCTTCGCGGCGGATCACGCCCTTGCCCAGCGGCACGTCGTCGAACCCGGCCGTGACCGGCGCGCCGGCACCGGCGCCGCGCGGATAGCGCACCGAGGCCGGGCCGGCGTGGCGATAGCAGGTGGTCAGCAGCAGGCGCGCCTCGTTTTCGTCGGACGGCGTGGCCACCACCATATTGGGAACGCAGCGCAGGAAGGCGATGTCGTAGCTGCCGGCGTGCGTGGCGCCGTCGGCGCCCACCAGGCCGGCACGGTCCAGCGCGAAGGTTACGTCGAGGTTTTGCAGCGCAACGTCGTGGATGAGCTGGTCGTAGCCGCGCTGCAGGAAAGTCGAGTAGATGGCCACCACCGGCTTCTGCGCCTCGCAGGCCAGGCCGGCGGCGAAGGTGACGGCGTGCTGTTCGGCGATGCCCACGTCGAAGTAGCGTTGCGGGAAGCGCTGTTCGAACTCGACCAGGCCGCTGCCCTCGCGCATGGCGGGCGTGATGCCGACCAGGCGCGTGTCGGCCTCGGCCATGTCGCACAGCCACTGGCCGAACACCTGGGTGAAGGTCTGCTTGGCCGGGGCCTTGGACTTCTGGATGCCCACGCGGGGGTCGAACTTGCCGGGGCCGTGGTAGAGCACCGGATCGGCCTCGGCCAGCTTGTAGCCCTGCCCTTTCTTGGTAACCACGTGCAGGAACTGCAGGCCCTGCAGTTCCTTGAGGTTTTGCAGGGTGGGGATGAGCGCGTCGAGGTCGTGGCCGTCGATCGGGCCCACGTAGTGGAAGCCGAACTCTTCGAACAGCGTGGCCGGCGACACCATGCCC
>DASWPO010000055.1:0-23674 GCA_036404015.1 Bordetella sp.
GCGCACGCGGTTGAACAGCTCGGTCAGGCCCGGCTGCGCGATGGCATAGCCCACGCGCAGGCCCGCCAGGCCGTAGGCCTTGGAGAAGGTGCGCGACACCACCAGATTGGGATAGCGGCGCACCAGCGCCACGCTGTCGAAACGCAGTCCCGGGTCGAGGAACTCGTTGTAGGCCTCGTCCAGGATCACCGTCACGCGCTCGCCGTGGGCCGCGTGCACCTTGGCCAGGAAGGCCTCGATCTGCGCGCCCGACAGGAAAGTGCCGGTGGGGTTGTTCGGATTGGCCACGAACACCAGGCGCGTGTCGTCGGCAATGGCGTCGAACATCGCGTCCAGGTCATGGCCGTGGTCCCTGGCCGGCACCACGATGTGCCGTGCTCCGCGGGCCTGCGTGGCCAGGCGATACACCACGAAGGAATACTGCGCATACACGGCCGAGCTGCCTTGCTGCAGCAGCGTCATGGCCGCCAGTTCGAGCAGGTCGTTGGAGCCGTTGCCCAACGTCAGCCAGTCCAGGGGCACGTCGTAGCGCGCCGACAGCGCCGCCTTCAGGTCGAATCCGTTGGCGTCGGGATAGCGGGCCAGCGTGGCGGCCGCGTCGCCGATCGCCGCGCGCGCCGAGGCCGGCATGCCCAGCGGGTTTTCGTTGGAGGCCAGCTTGATGATGCCGGCGGGGTCCAGTCCGAATTCCCGGGCCAGTTCCTCGATGGGCTTGCCGGCCTGGTAGGCGGGCAGTTGGCCGATATGGGCCGGGGCTTCGAAAGATTGCTTGCTCATGATCTGACTCTGATGTCTCGCGGAATATTGGAATGTTTGTGCGCCGTCGCGCCGCCTACCCGGCCCGGCCTACTGCGCCGGATACGAGCCCAGCAGCTTGAAAAACGCCACTTGCCGCTGCAGGGCCGCCAGGGCCTTTGCCACCGCCGGGTCGTCGCGATGGCCTTCGACGTCGATGTAGAAGTAATACTCCCACTGCCCCGTGCGGGCCGGGCGCGATTCGAAGCGGGTCATGGACACGCCGTTGTCGGCCAGCGGCGCCAGCATTTCGTGCATGGCCCCGGCCCGGTTGGGCACGGCCAGGATCAGGCTGGTCTTGTCGCGGCCGCTGGCCGCCGGCTGGATATGGCCGATGGCCAGAAAGCGCGTGCGGTTCTGCGCGTCGTCCTGGATGCCCGACTCGACCACCGACAGGCCCCAGCTCGCCGCGGCGATCTCGCCCGCGATGGCGGCCACGCTGCCGTCCTCGGAAGCCACGCGCGCCGCCTCGGAATTGCTGGCGGCCGCCACGGTATGCAGGTCGGGATAATGGTGCGCCAGCCAGCCCTGGCACTGGGCCAGCGCCTGCGGATGCGCCGAGACCGTGGTGACGCCGTCCATGGTGCCCGACTGCGTCATCAGGCAATGCCGGATCACCAGCGAACGCTCGCCCAGGAGCTTCAGCGGCGAGGCGAGCAGCAGGTCGAGGCTGCGGTTGACCGCCCCCTCGGTGGAATTCTCGACGGGCACCATGCCCAGGTCGGCCTGGCCGGCCTCCACCGCGCGGAACACCTCGTCGAACGAGCCGCACGGCAGGCGGTTGACCGAATGGCCGAAATGCTCGAGGGCCGCCTGCTCGGAGAACGAGCCGCGCGGGCCCAGGTAGGCCACCGTCATGCCGCGCTCCAGGCCGCGGCAGGCCGACATGATTTCCGTCCACACGGCGGCAATGGCCGCGCCGGGCAAGGGACCCGGATTCCCGGCCTGCAGGCCGCGGATGACCTGCGCCTCGCGCTCGGGCCGCAGCACCGGGCCGCCGTCCCGGGCCGCCTGCTTGGCCACGCCCACTTCCTGGGCGGTGCGGGCACGCTGGTTCAGCAGTTCGAGGATCCTGGCGTCGAGCTCGTCGATGCGCGCCCGCAATGGGCCCAGCCGGGCCTGCAGCGACGCGTCATCCATGGCGGCGCTCGAATGCCTGCAGGTAGTCGACCAGGGCCTGCACGCCTTCGAACGGCATGGCGTTGTAGATCGAGGCGCGCATGCCGCCCACGCTCTTGTGGCCCTTGAGCTGCATCAGGCCGGCCTCTTCGGCGCCCTTCAGGAACACCTCGTTGAGCGACTCGTCATGCAACACGAAAGGCACGTTCATGCGCGAGCGCATCGGCACGTGCACCGGGTTGCGATAGAACCCGGTGCCGTCCAGGTAGCCGTACAGCAGCTCGGCCTTGGCGCGATTGGCCGCCTCGATGGCCGCCACGCCGCCCTGGGCCTTGAGCCACTTGAACACCAGGCCGGCCATGTAGATGCCGAAGGTGGGTGGCGTGTTGTAGCGCGAATGCTCGGCCGCCACATTGGCGTAGTCGAAGGCCGAGGGGCAGATGGACAGCGCGTGGCCGATCAGGTCGCGGCGCACGATCACCACGGTGACGCCGGCCGGGCCGACGTTTTTCTGCGCGCCGGCGAACACCAGGCCGGCCTGCTCGATGGGCAGCGCGCGCGACAGGAAGTGCGACGAGGCGTCCACCACCAGCGGCACGTCCGGCGCATCCAGCGCGGCCATGTCCGGCCAGTCCAGGTTCTCGACGCCGCCGATGGTTTCGTTGCTGCACAGGTGCAGGTAGGCGGCGTCCTTGTTGATCGACCAGGTGTCGGTCGGCGGCACCCAGGTCCAGGCGGACTGCTCGCGGCCGTCGATCATCGCGGCCTGGCCGCTCGAGGCCACGATGCGGGCATCGCCGTAGCGCCCCGCTTCTTTATGCGAACGCACCGACCAGTGGCCCGTCACCAGGAAATCCGCCGCCGGGCTGGCGCGCCGGCCCAGCAGGTTCATGGGAACGATGGCGTTCTCGCCCAGGCCGCCGCCCTGCATGAAGAGAATGGCGTAGTCGGCCGGCAGCGCCAGCAGCTCGCGCAGATCGTTTTCGGCCTCGTCGCAGATCTGCACGAACTGCCTGCCGCGATGGCTCATTTCCATCACCGACATGCCGCTGCCGTGCCAATCGAGCATCTCGGATGCCGCCTGCTGCAGAACCGCCTCGGGAATGGCCGCCGGGCCTGCCGAAAAATTCCAGGGACGCGCCATTGCCTCTCTCCTTACTCCGTGCCTTCCTGCGCTTGCGCGCCGTCGTCCTGTGCCGGACCTTCGTCTGCATTTTCATCTTCGTCGGCGTCGCTCTCGACCACGCGGCGCACGCCCGACAAACTGCTGCCGTCGTCCACGCTGATGAGCGTCACGCCTTGCGTGGCGCGGCCCATTTCGCGGATCTCGCTCACGCGGGTGCGCACCAGCACGCCGCCCGTGGTGATGAGCATGATTTCATCGGCCGGATTGACCAGCACCGCCCCCACCACCTTGCCGTTGCGCGACGAGGTCTGGATGGCGATCATGCCCTTGGTGCCGCGGCCGTGGCGGGTGTACTCCACGATGGACGTGCGCTTGCCGTAGCCGTTCTCGGTGGCCGTGAGCACGCTCTGCGACTCGTCGCCCGCCACCAGCAGCGAAATCACCGTCTGGCCGTCCTCGAGCATCATGCCGCGCACGCCGCGGGCATTGCGGCCCATGGGGCGCACGTCGTTTTCATCGAAGCGCACCGCCTTGCCGGAATCGGAGAACAGCATCACGTCGTGCTTGCCGTCGGTGAGATCGGCGCCGATCAGGTAGTCGCCGTCGTCCAGGTCGACCGCGATGATGCCGGCCTTGCGCGGGTTGGAGAAGTCCGACAGCGGGGTCTTCTTGACCGTGCCGCGCGAAGTCGCCATGAACACGTAGTGATCGTCGCCGAACACCTTGACCGGCAGCACCACGGTGATCTTCTCGCCGTCGGCCAGCGGGAACATATTGACGATGGGCCGCCCGCGCGAACCGCGCGAGCCCGACGGCACTTCCCAGACCTTCAGCCAGTACACCCGGCCGCGGTCCGAGAAGCACAGCAGGAAGTCGTGCGTATTGGCGATGAAGAGCTGGTCGATCCAGTCGTCTTCCTTCATGGCCGTGGCCTGCTTGCCGCGCCCGCCGCGGCGCTGCGCGCGGTACTCGGACAGCGGCTGGCTCTTGATGTAGCCGCTGTGCGACATGGTCACCACCATGTCCATGGGGGTGATCAGGTCCTCGGTGTCGATCTCGGTGGCGTTGGTCTCGATCTCGGAACGGCGCAGATCCTTGTCCTTGGCGCCCGCGGAGAACTCGGACTTGATGGCCTGCAGCTCGTCGCTGATGATGGCCGTGATGCGCTCGGGCCGCGACAGGATGTCGAGCAGGTCGGCGATGGTTTCCATCACTTCCCGGTATTCTCCGATGATCTTGTCCTGCTCCAGGCCGGTCAGGCGCTGCAGGCGCATGTTCAGGATTTCCTGCGCCTGGGTATCGCTCAGGCGGTACAGGCCGTCGTCCTGCAGCCCGTAGGCCGGGTCCAGGTCGTCGGGCCGGTAGGCCACCCGGCCGCCCGGCGTGTCGCCGCCATCGGCGCGCACCAGCATCTCGCGCACCAGCGACGAATCCCACGAACGCGCCATCAGGTCCTGCTTGGCCACCGGCGGCGTGGGCGCCGCGCGGATGATGGCGATGAAATCGTCGATATTGGCCAGCGCCACCGCCAGGCCTTCCAGCACGTGGCCGCGCTCGCGCGCCTTGCGCAGCTGGTACACGGTGCGGCGGGTGACCACCTCGCGCCGGTGCGAGAGGAAGTACTCGACCATCTGCTTGAGGTTGAGCAGGCGCGGCTGGCCGTCGACCAGCGCCACCAGGTTCATCCCGAAGGTGTCCTGCAGCTGGGTGTTCTTGTACAGGTTGTTGAGGACGACCTCGGGCACCTCGCCGCGCTTCAACTCGATCACCAGGCGCATGCCGTCCTTGTCGGACTCGTCGCGGATGTCGGAAATGCCCTCGATCTTCTTCTCGTTGACCAGCTCGGCGATGCGCTCCTGCAGCGACTTCTTGTTGACCTGGTAGGGGATCGCGTCGACCACGATGGACTGGCGGTTGCCCTTTTCCATGTCCTCGAAGTGGGTCTTGGCGCGCATCACCACCCGGCCGCGGCCGGTGCGGTAGCCCTCGCGCACGCCCGAGATGCCGTAGATGATGCCCCCCGTGGGGAAATCCGGGGCCGGAATGAGCTCGATCAGCTCGTCGATCGAGCAATCGGGGTTGCGCAGGCAATACAGGCAGCCGTCAACCACTTCCGCCAGGTTGTGCGGCGGGATATTGGTGGCCATGCCCACCGCGATGCCCGAGCTGCCGTTGACCAGCAGGTTGGGCAGGCGCGAGGGCAAGAGCAGCGGCTCTTGCTCGCTGCCGTCGTAGTTGGGGCCGAAGTCGACGGTTTCCTGGTCGATGTCGGCCAGCAGTTCATGGGCGATCTTGGCCAGGCGGATTTCGGTGTAGCGCATGGCCGCGGCGTTGTCGCCGTCGATCGAGCCGAAGTTGCCCTGGCCGTCCACCAGCATGTAGCGCATGGAGAAATCCTGCGCCATGCGGACGATGGTGTCGTAGACCGACTGGTCGCCGTGGGGGTGGTACTTGCCGATGACGTCGCCCACGATACGGGCGGATTTCTTGTAGGCCCGGTTCCAATCGTTGTTGAGCTCGTGCATGGCATACAGCACGCGCCGGTGCACCGGCTTCAAGCCATCCCGCACATCCGGCAGGGCCCGCCCCACGATCACGCTCATGGCGTAATCGAGGTAGCTGCGGCGCATCTCTTCTTCCAGCGATACCGGAAGCGTCTCCTTGGCAAAGGAATCCATATTTATTAGCGATAAGAGCGACAAAGAGTAAGCCGGGCCCGGCCAGACAGATCGCCGGCCGGGAAACAGAAAATTCTATCATTGACCCACCGGCCACCCCAGGCGGCGGCGGTTCGGCCCCGTGTTCCGACCAAAATGACCATTCGCTGAACGTCCCGCGCCCTGCCTGGTGCCCAGCCCGATGCGTGTTGTCAAAAACCAACATGAAAAACACGTCCAGGGCTGAAAAGGTCATATCCCGCGGCAATGCGAAAGGCCGAAAGCGCCAAACCTCACTAAATGGCTTAAGATTGTTTCCAGCACGCAGCCAGTGTGGCGACCTTAGAATTCGTTCTCGGCCTTGCTATACTGGCCCCGTTTTCCTGATCTGCGGCGGGGGACGCTGCGAGTCATCTATCCAGCTTCAAGCTCAACGAGGAGAAACATGAACAAACCCTCCAAATTCGCTCTGGCGCTCGCCTTTGCCGCCGTTACGGCCTCGGGCATGGCTTCCGCCCAAACCGGCACCCGTATCGACAATTGGCGCGACAACTTTGGCGATGTGTGGAAGAACGGCACCCGCGAATATTGCTGGCGCGACAACTTCTGGACGCCTGCTACCGGCATCCAGGGTTGCGACGGCGTCGCCTCCGCCCCGGCCCCCGCCAAGGGCGCTCCGGTTGCTTCGAAGGTCGTCTTCAATGCCGACGCCTTCTTCGACTTCGACAAGGCTACGCTGAAGCCCGAAGGTCGCCAGCTGCTGGACCAGGTCGCTGCCCAAATCGGCACGATCAACCTTGAAACCATCATCGCCGTCGGCCACACCGACTCGATCGGTACGGTTGCCTACAACCAGAAGCTGTCCGAGCGCCGCGCTGCTGCCGTCAAGACCTACCTGGTCAGCAAGGGCATCGACGCCAACCGCATCTACACCGAAGGCAAGGGCAAGACGCAACCCGTGGCGGACAACAAGACCGCCGCTGGCCGCGCCAAGAACCGCCGCGTGGAAATCGAAATCGTCGGCAGCCGCAAGTAATTTCTGCCGTAGCAGCGGTTGGCCTGCCAACCGCTACAATAAAGAGCCTCGCCATGCGAGGCTCTTTTTTTGCCTTCACGATATGAGCACCGACACCTCCGCCCGCAACGGCACGAACGGCAACGTAAACGCCGACCAAGCCGAACTCGACAAATTCAGCGCCCTGGCCTCCCGCTGGTGGGACCCGGAAAGCGAGTTCAAGCCCCTGCACGCCATCAACCCCCTGCGCCTGGACTGGATCCGCGAACAGGTAAGCAGCCTCGCCGGCCTGCGCGTGCTCGACGTGGGCTGCGGCGGCGGCATCCTCGCGGAGAGCATGGCCCGCGCCGGCGCCGACGTCACCGGCATCGACCTGGCCGAGAAATCCCTCAAGGTGGCCAAGCTGCACGGCCTCGAATCCGGGGTCAAGGTCGACTATCGCAACATCCCGGTCGAGCAGCTGGCCACGGAACAGCCCGGCGCTTTCGACGTCGTCACCTGCATGGAAATGCTCGAACACGTCCCCGACCCGGCCTCCATCGTGCGCGCCTGCGCCACGCTGGCCAAGCCCGGCGGCTGGGTGTTCTTCTCCACGCTCAACCGCAACCCCAAGTCCTTCCTGTTCGCCATCGTCGGCGCCGAATACCTGCTCAAGCTGCTGCCCAAGGGCACCCACAGCTACGCCAGCTTCATCAAGCCCAGCGAGCTGGCCGCCTTCACGCGCCAGGCCGGTCTGGCCGCCGTCGAGCTCAAGGGCATGGAATACAACCCGGTCACCCAGGTGTATTCGCTCACCGGCGACACCTCGGTGAACTACCTGGTCGCCACCCGAAAACAATAAGCTGGAAGCCCCACCCATGAGCGCACTGGTCTTGTTCGACTTCGACGGCACCCTGGCCGACACCGCCCCCGACCTGGCCGCCGCCGCCAACGCCCAGCGCGCCCGGCGCGGCATGGCGCCCCTGCCCGTCGACGTCCTGCGGCCCGTTGCGTCGCAAGGCGCGCGCGGCATGCTGCGCGTGGCGCTCGACATGCTGCCCAGCCACCCCGAATTCGAGGCAGCCCGCCAGCAGTTCCTCGACCACTACGCGGCCAATTCCACCGTGCACAGCCGGCTCTTTCCCGGCATCGCCGAACTGCTCGAGCGCATTCGAGCCCAGGGCCACGCCTGGGGCATCGTCACCAACAAGGTCGCCCACCTCACCCGCCCCATCGTCGAACACCTGGGCCTGGCGCGGCACTGCGCCACCCTGGTCTGCGGCGACACCACGCCCACCCCCAAGCCCCACCCTGCTCCGCTGCTGCATGCGGCACAGGAAGCGGGCTTTGGCGTCGAGCATTGCCTCTACGTGGGCGACGACCTGCGCGACGTGCAGGCCGCCCATGCCGCCGGCATGCCGGCCGTCGCCGCGGCGTATGGCTACCTGGGCGACGGCGGCGCGGTGGACACCTGGCAGGCCGACGCCCAGGCCAAGAATGTGGCCGAACTTTGGCCCGCAATCGCCGCATTGCTGCCAAAATAACGGATATGCGCCGCGCCGAGGGCAATGTCCCAGGCGCGGCGCAACAGCGCTTTCCCCCTACGCAGTATCAGTCGACTCGTCGATATTGAGGGACCGCCCCTAAAATATAGTTAAAAGCAATCGATCGAATTTAATTAATAAATTTGATCTAAGCCTCCAGACTCCCTACTATTACTGCATACCGTCTTTTCACCCCAGCACAGAGGAAACTGCAATGTCTCTAGTCAACACCCAAATCAAGCCCTTCAAAGCCCAAGCCTTCCGTGAAGGCAAGTTCATCGAAGTGACCGAAGCCAGCCTGAAGGGCAAGTGGGCCGTGGTGGTGTTCTACCCCGCCGACTTCACCTTTGTGTGCCCCACTGAGTTGGAAGACCTGGCCGACAACTACGCCGAATTCCAGAAACTGGGCGTCGAAGTCTACTCGGTGTCCACCGACACGCACTTCTCGCACAAGGCCTGGCACGACACCTCGGCCGCCATCGGCAAGATCAAGTACACGATGATCGGCGACCCCACCTGGCAACTGGCCACGAACTTCGACGTGCTGCGTGAAGGCCAAGGCCTGGCAGACCGCGGCACCTTCATCATCGACCCGACCGGCGTGATCCAGGCCGTGGAAGTCACCGCCGAAGGCATCGGCCGCGACGCCAAGGAACTGCTGCGCAAGGTCAAGGCCGCCCTGTACGTGGCCGCCCACCCGGGCGAAGTCTGCCCCGCCAAGTGGCAAGAAGGCGAGAAGACCCTGGCTCCTTCGCTGGACCTGGTCGGCAAGATCTAAGCAGCAATCGCTAGTCCCATGCCCGGGACGCATGTCCCGGGCAGCACCAAAAGTTCACGAATCACCGCAATAACAGGAAATCGATCATGCTGGACGCAACCCTCAAGTCCCAATTGCAAACCTATATGCAAATGATCTCGCAGCCCATCGAGATCGTGGCGTCTGTCGACGACAGCGAGAAGTCGCGCGAGCTGACCGAACTCCTGCACGAAATCGCCGCCATGTCGCCGAACATCTCGTACACCGAGCGCCGCGACGACAACGAGCGCAAGCCCTCTTTCAGCATCTCCCGTCCCGGCCAGGATCTCGGCATCCGCTTTGCCGCCATCCCCCTGGGCCACGAATTCACGTCGCTGGTGCTCGCCCTGCTGCAAGCCGGCGGCCACCCGCTCAAGCTCGATGCCGACGTCATCGAACAGATCAAGAACCTCGATGGCGACTACACCTTCGAGACCTATGTATCGCTGTCCTGCCAGAACTGCCCCGAAGTGGTCCAGTCGCTGAACGTGATGTCGCTCCTCAACCCGCGCATCCGCCAAGTGACCATCGACGGCGCCCTGTTCCAGGACGAGGTCGAGACGCGCCAGATCATGGCCGTGCCGACCATCTACCTCAACGGCGAGAACTTCGGCCAGGGCCGCATGACCGTGGCCGACTTCCTCGCCAAGCTCGACGCCAACGCCAGCAAGCGCGACGCCGACAAGCTCAACGCCCGCAAGCCTTTTGACGTGCTGATCGTCGGCGGCGGCCCCGCCGGCGCCGCGGCGGCCGTATACGCGGCCCGCAAGGGCGTGCGCACCGGCGTGGTGGCCGAGCGCTTCGGCGGCCAGGTGCTCGACACCCTGGCCATCGAGAACTTCATCTCCGTCACGGAAACCGAAGGCCCCCGCTTCGCCGCGGCGCTCGAAGAGCACGTCAAGGCCTATGACGTCGACATCATGAACACCCAGCGCGCCGAAGCCCTGGTGCCCGGCGCCGACTACATCGAAGTCAAGCTGGCCAATGGCGCCTCGCTCAAGAGCCGCTCGGTGATCCTCTCCACCGGCGCCCGCTGGCGCGAAGTGAACGTGCCGGGCGAACGCGAATACCGCAACCACGGCGTGGCCTACTGCCCGCACTGCGACGGCCCGCTCTTCAAGGGCAAGCGGGTCTCGGTCATCGGCGGCGGCAACTCCGGCGTGGAAGCCGCCATCGACCTGGCCGGCCTGACCGAGCATGTCACCCTGCTCGAGTTCGGCGATGCGCTGCGCGCCGACGAGGTGCTGCAGCGCAAGCTGCGCAGCCTGCCCAACGTCACGGTGCTGACGCAGGCGCAGACCACCGAGATCACCGGCGACGGCAACAAGGTCAATGGCATCACCTACAAGGACCGCCAAACGGGCGAGACGCATCACATCGAGCTGGAAGGCGTGTTCGTGCAGATCGGCCTGGTGCCCAATACCGAATGGCTCAAGGGCACGCTGGCGCTCTCCAAGTTCGGCGAGATCGAGATCGACCCGCGATGCCAGACTTCGCTGCCCGGCGTGTTCGCCGCCGGCGACGTCACCACCGTGCCGTACAAGCAGATCATCATCGCTACTGGCGAAGGCGCCAAGGCTGCGCTGAGCGCCTTCGATCACCTGATCCGCACGCCGGTGCCGGAGCAGGTCGAGCAGCAGGAAGCCGTGGCCGCCTGACAAGGCGCCGCCCGGCGCTGCCGGCAACGCCGATGCAATGCCCGCAGGGTCCGCCCTGCGGGCATTTTGCTTTCCGCAAGGGCGCGTCAGGCCTTGGCCGCGGCGTCGCGGGCCATTCTCACGAAGGCCTGCGCCGCGGGCGGCAGCAAGGCGAACGAACGGTACAGGAAGCCGACCTGACGCATGACTGCCGGCTTGACCAGCGGAACGACGGCCAGGCCTTCCTCATTGCACATCCGAACGGCCTGCTCTGGCAGGACGGCCGCGCCCAATCCCGAGCGCGCCATACCGACGGCGGTCGCCACCAGGCTGACCTCGGCGTACGGACGCACCGACAGGCCATTGGCGGAAAAGGCGCTGTCCATCAATTGCCTGACGTGGCTGTGGTAGCTCATCACCACCAGCGGCTCCGCGCCAAGTTCGCGCCAGCCCAGCGTCTTGCGGTGGGCCAATCGATGTTCCGCCGGCAGCACTGCCACCATGCGGTCCTGCGCCTGCTTCTCGAAGGTGATATCGCTGTCCTCTGACGAGGGAGCGCCCATCGCAAGGTCGATCTCTCCCCGGCGCAGCATCTGGATCATGTCGCGCGTCTCGGTCATGGCGTCTTTCACTGAGATCCTCACGTGCGGGTACATCTGGGAGAACCGCTTTATCAGCCTGGGCAAGGCGATCGCCCCAGCGGAAGGAATGCAGCCGATGGCTAGGCTTCCGCCGCGTGGCAACGTCGCATCGCGCAGGCCGTCCACCGTCAATTCGAGCTCGCCGATGAGCCGCTGGATGGTCGGCAGGAACTCGCGCCCCGACGGCGACAGACGCACGGAACGCGTGCGCCGCTCAAGCAACTGGATGCCCAGCTGGCTTTCCAGCTTCTGGATCATGAGTGTCAGCGCGGGCTGCGTCACGCTCATGGCCTCGGCAGCGCGGGAAAAACTTGCCGAGCGAGCCACGGCGATGAACGCCTGCAATTGGCGCAGCGTGATGTTCATTTGCCTTTATTCATTTATTTAATTAATAAATTTATTATAAGAATAAATTTTTAATATTTTAGGCTATCCCGTAGACTGCCCGCACAATTTCAAGGAGACACGATGTCCGGGCACGACAACACGCCTTCGACGGGCACTTGGGCACGCCGCGACCTGAGCGGCTTCCTGGCCGCCGACGCCATGGCCGCTGTTCTGAAGGCGGCGGAAGTTCCTTTCATCTTTGGGCAAAGCTGCCCAACCGCCCTGTTCCTGGCCGCCGCCAAGCTGGGCATCGGCCAGATCGGCTACCGCACGGAAAACGCGGGTGTCGCCATGGCCGACGGCTACGCCCGGGCCAGCGGCAAGGTCGGCGTGATCACGGCACAGAACGGACCCGCGGCGGGTCTGCTGGTGGCGGGGCTGTGCGAAGCGCAGAAGGCATCCGTGCCCATCGTCGCCATCGTCCAGGACGTGCCTCGCGCCAACACCGACAAGAATGCGTTCCAGGAAATCGACCACGAACAGATATTCCGCGGCTGCGCCAAATGGGTCAGGAAAGTGGTGGATCCCGCGCGCGCCGGCGAGTACATGATGCGGGCCATCATGGCCGCCACGGCGGGCCGGCCCGGCCCGGCCGTCCTTCTGGTGCCGTTCGACGTGCTCCTGGAGCAAGTCGCTCCGGTCACGCCCGACCGTCCCCTCGCCGACGGCCCCCTGCCCGCGGGCTTCGGCCACTATCCCGTGGATCGGCACGCGCCCGCGCCGGAACTGATGCAGCTCGCCGCGCAATGGATCGCCGACGGCGAACGGCCGCTGATCGTGGCAGGCGGCGGCGTGCACACGGCCCAAGCCGCCGCCACGCTGGCCAAGCTGCAGAGCCTCTGGCAGGTGCCCGTCGCGACCACCAACATGGGCAAGGGCGCCGTCGACGAGACCGACCCGCTGTCCATCGGCGTGATTGGCAATTGCATGGGAACGCGCAGCCCCTTCAAGCATCAGCGTGATTACGTGCAGCGGGCCGACGTGGTGCTCTTCGTCGGCACCCGCACCAACGAAAACGGCACCGCCTCGTGGAGCCTGTTCGACCGGGACGCGAAATTCATCCAGATCGATGTCGACCCGGAAGAACTAGGCCGCAACTATCGCGGACTCAGGCTGCTCGGCGATGCGGACACGACCCTGCAGGCGCTGCTAGGGGCGACGCCGCCCGCCCTGGCCGAGCGGGGCCATCGCAACGCGCCGGCGATACGCCAGGCCATTTCCCGGGCTCGCGCGCTGTCGGCGGCGGAGCTGGCGCCATTCGAAGACAGCGCGCAGACGCCGCTACGCCCGGAGCGCCTGTTCAAGGAACTGCGCGCCTGCGCGCCGGACGCGCTGTGGGTCAGCGACGCCAGCTATTCGTCGCTGTGGATATTGCAATACCTGCAGGCGCGCCGCAGCGGCGACCGCTTTCTCACGCCGCGCGGCATCGCCGGCCTGGGCTGGGGTTATCCGATGGCGCTGGGGGCCCGCCTGGCGCAGCCGGCCAGGCCGGTAATCGCCGTCGTTGGCGACGGCGGCTTCAGCCACTGCTGGGCGGAAATCGAGACCGCGCGACGCCACGGCATCCAGGCCGTCGTGATCGTCCTCAACAACGGCGTGCTGGGCTTTCAACGCGACGCTGAACAAAGCCGCTTCGGCGTACACACCGAAATCTGCCACTTCGGGCCCATAGACCACGTGGCGATCGCCCGCGGCTGCGGCGGCGACGGCATCCGCGTCACGCAGGCCGAAGAGATCGCCCCGGCCCTGGCACGGGCGCTGGCCGCCACGGTGCCCATGGTCATCGACGTGGACACGGCACCGGAAGCCTTCCCACCCATCCAGGCGTTCGAATCGCTCAATGCGGACGTAGCCGCGCAGGCATGACACCGATATGAGCGGACTTTCCCGACAACCCAGCGAACAACGCGGCAAGACCGGCCTGGTCACGGGCGCGGCGGGCGGCATCGGCCTGCGCACGGCCGAACGCTTGGCGCTGGCCGGGGCAACGGTGCTGATGGTGGACCAGAACCAACCGGCGCTGCAGCAGCGCGCGCAGGCCCTAGCCACCCTCGGCTACCGCGTGCAGGCCCTGGCGCTCGACGTGGCCGACGTCCATGCAGCGCAGCGCGTCGAGCAGGCGCTCGCCGAGCTGGGCACGGACGCCGTGGACTACCTGGTCAATTGCGCCGGCATTTCACCCAAGGCGGACGGCCGCCGCGTGCCAGCCTGGCAGGTCGATCCCGCCGAATTCCAGCGCGTCATCGCGATCAATCTCTGCGGCTACTTCAACATGGCGCGCGCCGTGGCACCAGGCATGATCCAGACCCGCCGGGGCGCAATCGTCAACATCGGCTCGCTGGCGGGCCTGCGCTATTCATCCATCGCCGGCGTGGCCTACGCCACGTCCAAAGCGGGCGTCACCGGCCTCACCCAACAACTGGCCGGCGAACTCGCCCCGTTCAACGTGCGCGTCAATGCCGTGGCGCCAGGACGGATCGAATCGCCCATGAGCGCCATGGCGGCCGCGGGCATCAACGATGCCATTCTCGCCGGCACCCCGCTGGGCAGGCTGGGCACGCCGGACGACATCGTGGATTCGGTCTTTTTCCTGCTTTCCGAACAGGCCGGCTTCATCACGGGCCAGACCTTGGCCGTCACAGGCGGACGAGGTTTATAGCGTCATTATTTCAACCGAGGAGACACAAAAAAATGCGAAACAAAACCCTTGCCGGCCTCCTGACCGGCCTCTTCCTGGCACTGGGCGCAACGCCTGTGCTGGCCGGCTACCCCGACGAGCCCCTGCGCCTGGTCGTGCCCTACCCGCCCGCGGGCATTACCGACATCGCCGCACGCGCCCTGGCCAAGGGCATGAGCGCAGACCTCAAGCAAAACATCATTGTCGAGAACCGCGCAGGCGCGGGCGGCTCGATCGGCACGGCCTGGGCGGCGCACGCCGCACCCGACGGCTACACCATCCTGATGGGCACCAGCGCCACCCACGGCACCAACCCGACCACGCTGGCCTCGCTGAACTACGACGCCGTCAAGGATTTCGCCGCCGTATCGCTGGTCGCCTCGGCGCCGCTGGTGGTCGAGGTGAACCCCTCCTTGCCGGTGCACAACATCAGGGAGTTCATCGACTACCTCAAGAAGCACCCTGACTCCGTGTTCTTCGCTTCCACCGGCACGGGCGGCTCGGTGCACCTGAGCGTCGAATACTTCAAGCTCAAGACCGGCACCAGCATGCAGCACGTCCCCTACAAGGGCAGCGCGCCGGCGCTGTCGGATCTCGTGGGCGGGCAGGTGCAGGTCATGTTCGACAACATTCCTTCCTCGGCGCCGCTGATCAAGGGGGGCAAGCTGCGCGCGCTCGCGGTGACGAGCACGACCCGCATAGCGGATCTGCCCGATGTGCCCACGGTATCCGAGTCCGGCGTGCCGGGTTTCGAGACCGGCTCCTGGGTCGGCATCTACGCGCCGGCAGGCACGCCGCCGGCCGTCGTGGAGCGCCTCAACAAGGCCGTCAACGCGGCGCTGCAAGACCCCGCCGTGCGGACCGTCTTCGCCAACTCCGGGCTGATCCCGAAAGGGGACAGCAGCGCCGACTTCGCCGCCTTCACCAAGCGCGAGATCGATACCTGGGCCGACGTGGCGCGGCAGATCCACTACGTGCCTCAATAGGGAAACAGCGCCGCGGGATCCAGCCCCACCGAACCGGCCGCCTCCCGCAACTGCCCCAGCGTGCCGTCGTCGAGCGCAATGCCCTCGCGGCTGCGCCGCGCCCGGCTTTCCCGCTCGGCATCGCCCGGCGCCTTGACGGCTTGCCCCGGTATGGCGGCCTCCTTCACCCATGCCACGAAGGGGTCGATTTCATCCATCAACTGCCGTCCGGCCCCCAGCGCCGCCGGATCGATGACGATCGAGAGCAGGCCATTGACGATCGCAGCGCCCTGCGGGCCATGCTGCTCGGTCGGCCCGCCGATCAGCGAACCCGCCAGCAGCGAGCAGATCAGCGCCAGGCCGGCGCCCTTGTGCTCGCCGAACGGCAACTGGGCGCCCTTGGGCTCCGTAAACAGGACCGACGGGTCGTCGGTTTGCCGGCCCTCGGCGTCCACCATCGCCGAGCCGCCCGCCACGCGCTCGCCCTTGAGCCACGCCACGCGCGCCTTGCCATGCGCCACGCGGCTGGTGGCGAAATCGAGGATGACGTGATCCCCGGTCGGAGACGGCATTCCGATGCAGACCGGATTGGTCCCGAAACGCGCCTCCAGCCCGTTCCAGGGCACCACCGAAGGGTGGGACGAAACGTTGACGAAATGCAGCGACACCAGCCCCGCTGCCGCAAGCTGCTCCGCATAGGCGCCGATGCGCCCCAGGTGATGCACATTGCGCAAGCCCAGCATGGCGAGGCCCTGGCCACGCGCCCGGGCCTCGGCCAGCCGCATGGCATGGCTGCCCACCACCTGGCCGTAGCCGCGCCGGCCATCCATGACCAGGATCGCGCCCTGGTCGACCGCCACCTCCGCCGTATCGGCATTGGGCTGCAGGCCGCCCTCGGCA
The DNA here is from genome assembly GCA_036404015.1 of Bordetella sp. Lineage (GTDB taxonomy): Bacteria > Pseudomonadota > Gammaproteobacteria > Burkholderiales > Burkholderiaceae_B > Bordetella. The sequence goes on from DASWPO010000055.1 coordinate 16,239, forward strand.
ATGGCCTGGACATAGCGCGGCGCCATGCCCACGCCGTGCGAATCATGGCCTTTCAGGTTGGCCTCGACCAGGTTGTCCGCGACCTGCCGCGCGATCTCCGCGCGCGTTCCGGCCGACTCGAACACGCGGGCGACCGACTGGGCCAATGGAAGGGGAAGCATCTGCAACATCGCGGGAAACACCTTGTGTGAATGGGTTGGGTTGGGATCCTGTTTTAACAAACCCGCGCCTTCGCCCCTAGTGATGCATACCCGGGCATCGTTTGCGCCTTGCCAGGCGGCCGCCGGGCTGACGGCGGCATTCACACGTATAATAGGAAGTCTCGGGGCCGATCCGGATTCGACGTGGATCAAGAAACAGCTCAGGGCATGCCGAGCACCAGTACGCTCGTAAAACCACTGGAAACGCAATAAACGCCAACGACGAGCGTTTCGCTCTCGCCGCGTAAGCGGTGAGCCGCTGCACCGATCTGTCCTTGGGTCGGGCGGAGAAGGGGCAACCCTTCTAAGGATTCCTGCCTAGGGCCTATATCCCCCGAAGCAGTTTTATCCTGAACCGCAGCAGCGTCATTCACAAGGAATCGGTTTGCGCTGGGGTCACACGGCGTCCGCTTAAATTACGTGAATCGCCCTGGTCCGGCCTGTCGTCCGGCTAAGTCCAGGGTTAAATCCAAATAGGCCGACTAAGCATGTAGAACTGATTGTGGATGGTTTGCGGACGCGGGTTCAATTCCCGCCGGCTCCACCAAATACCTGTCCAGCATAGTTCGCTGGCATTTGTGACGAAACCCATAAAGTGGCCAGGTGGCCACTTTATGGGTTTTTTTCTGATGGGCCACATTATGGGTTCATGGGGAATGCCTAGCTGCGATGCTCCTTGGCATAATCCAGCCATGCCACATCAGAGACAAGAAATGGACAACAAGAATGGAACGACTATCTGGTTGTTTGGTCGTGGCCTGTCATGCAACTGCGGGCTGACCTGGACGGTACCTGAGAGTTGGAGAAGCCTGCCACGCGACGAGCAGATCGAACGCATCAAACCAGCGATACGCACCGAGATGAACTCTCCCAATGTGGACATCTCCTCCATCCGGCGTTTACTTGATGATCTTGCCGCGAAAACCCCAGATGGTCAGAAGCATCGATTCGGTACGACAAACTGGGACTATCTGCTACAACGTGAGATTCTCGTACGGTCACATGATGCGTGGGATGGTATTCAGCCCGTATGGCTGGCGGAATCACACGTTTCACATATCAACGGCACCGCCGAGGAGCTAGAAAATAACGCACATCGAAGCCCCTTTTTGCTTGAGGAGGACGCCTACGATAAACGCACGAAGTCCGTTGAGGCCGACAATTTTTACAACTTCATGATCGGGGGCTGGCGGTTCGTAGTCGTTGGCATGTCATTTGAGTGTGAGATCGATCGGTTTCTCCTTTACTCCCTTGGGAGGGTCCAGGACGACCTTCCTATTGGTGAGTCAACTTGGCTAGTGGTTAACAGAAACTATGAAGCGTTGGAAAAAACCCGTACAGCGATTGCAGACCATTTGCCACGCGCAAAAATCGTCGCCGTCCAAAGTAGCTTTTCCGATTGGCAGAATAACGGGTACTCTGGACTATGGGACATGCCATGACAGGATCGCCCTTAAAGAGTACGACTCCACCCTGACCAGCATTGCATCTAGGTGAAGCTCGGAATAGCCGACCCCACCCACCAGGATACTGCGCTCTAGTTGATCCGGGCCTTGACCGGTCGAACCGATGAAATCGTGTCGGACATCCTGCAAGATGCCGGGATGAGGATGGGGCTGGGGATGCCGCCGCAAGAAGAAAGACAGCCGGCTTGGCCTATCTGAAAGTCACAGCTTAATTAAGCGTAGTTTCATGGCTCCTGAAGCGGCAACCGTGCGCTATACCCTTTTGCTGCCACACCAAGCAGTTGCTGTTTCTTGGTTGAGCGACACCGTACCCAGGACCGCCCTCATTGAGGCTTCGGCGCATGATACGAGGTCGTGATGCCACCGTTCAGCGCTCAACTGCTGGTGGGATAGCCGCCTGCGCCGACGACGGAAACCACCACTGGGACGCAGGGGACACTGGGCCCAGGGGGATTAGACGTGAGAGCCCAGCGTACTGGCGAAGCTAGAGGTACGTGTCGTAAGTCTGGCGGACGTTAGCAGCTCAAATTCGCGGCTGGGGAAAATCCCTGGCCGGAGCTGCCAACGCGAAGGACATCCCGCGTTTCTCGCTCAGGGAGGTGTCGGATTGTCCGAAAATCGGATAATCCGAGGTAAACCAGCGGAGTGATACGTCGGCAAGCCCGATATCTGGTAGGCCACCTTGCTGCAGGATCAGGAGCAAGGGCCGACGGGGGCAAGGACGGCTCTTGTCTCACCCAGAGGAGTCGGCGTGTTCGCAGGCCAGCCGTTCCGCATCGCAATCTGGCAGCGAGGGTTTTATCCGTCTTTCCCGCCCCAAGGTGCGACGATCTACTTTGCCAGCATTGGCGCCGCGTCTCCTGGGTGAGCGATGGCGGCGTGCGCGGCAAGGCCTACCCTCGAACGCACTGGACCTGTACGGTGATAACCGACTCAGTGAGCAGCAAGCTTCGATCCCGCAGTGCCCTTGCAACATGTTCGCGCAAGGTCTCATCGACGAATTGAAATGTATCGCCTGTCGTGTGGCATTCGATCTTATGCAGCGCGGGATTGCTGCCGGCGGGGCGGATGCGGTAGAACCGCTTGCCGTTGTCGTCGGTCTCCCTCACCAGCAGACCGTGCTGCGCCAACTCGTTCAGAATCCGATAGAGGTTTCCAATGCTGATCTGCTCGCCGTGCTGTATGCACTCTCGATACAAGCCCTCCGAAGACGTCCAGCGCTCCGGGGCACGTTGCATGGCCCGCAGTACGGCCATTCGAGAGGCCGTGGCCTTCAGTTTCACGGCCAAGAGTTGGGTCAGGATCGACGCATCAGAAATAGGTTCAAGCACCTTCATGATGTCTTCCTCACGGATTGCCAGCCACCACCCAGCGCCTTGTAGAGCGCAACCGAAGCCTGTAGACGGGCCAGCCGCAACTGCACGGCCTGGTCCTGCGCGTCGTAGAGCGTGCGCTGGGCGTCGAGCAGCGCCAGCAGCGTCTCGGCGCCGGCCCGGTAGCGGGATTCGGCCAGTCGCACCGCAGCCTGCGCCTGAGTCAAGGCTTCGTCCTGCGCCTGGCGCTGGCGGTCCACACCGTCGATGGCGTTGAGCGCGGTTTCCACATCGCCCAGGGCGGCAACGATGCTGGCGCGATAGTTCGCCAGCAGTTCTTCCCGCTGGGCCAACGCCAGGTCGCGGCCGGCGGCGAGCCGTCCGGCATTGAAGATCGGCGCCGTGAGGCCGGCGGCTAGGTCGTAGATCGGGTGGTCGAACAGCCCACGCAGCCGGTCGTTGCCCACGCCAGCCGAAGCGGTCAGCGTGACGCTCGGCAACATGGCGGCACGTGCCACCGTCACGTCGGCGTCGGCCGTAGCAAGCTGCCGTTCGGCCTGGGCTACGTCGGGCCGATGCGAAAATAAATTGGCCGGTACACCGGCATCGGCAGACGGCGTTTGCACGCCATCGAGCCCCGAGCCGGCAACGACCACCTCTTGCAGCGGTCGGCCGATCAGCGTGGCCAAGGCGATCCGGCTGTCGTGCGCTTGCTGCGCGCGCAGGGCCACGGCCTGCCGAAGCTGGGCCACCAGCGTGCGCTGCTGCGCCAGGTCCAGGGCGGTGGCCGCACCGGCACGGTACTGGCTCTCGACGAAGGTCAGAATGCGCTCGCCTGCCGCCAGGTTCTGGCGAGCGATGGCCACGCGTTCGCGCAGCGCCAGCGTTCGCAGGTAGGTATCGGCCACGCCTGCCGTCAGCGTCAGCATCACGGCGTCGCTTGCGTAGCTGGTGGCCACCAGCACATCAACTGCCGCTTGGCGGGCGGCGCGGTTGGCTCCCCATACGTCCAACTCGTAGCTAGCGGACAGCCCGGCGGTATAAGCGGTCAGCCCGGGATAGCCGACCGTCCTGCTTCGTTCTACCGAAGCCGTACCGTCGACCTCGGGCAACAGCGCGGCGCCGGCCATCCGGGCCAGCGCATCAGCCTGGCGCACGCGGGCGGCGGCCGCCGCCACGTCAAAGCTGCCGGCGCGGGCCGTCTCGACCAGGCCGGCCATCTCGGCGCTGCCGAACCCTCGCCACCAGTCGGCATCGACCGGTTCGCCCGGCACAGAGGTCGCCTGCCAGTTACCCGGCAAGTCCAGGCCGGCGTCGGTATGGGCGATGGGCAGGCCACAACCGCCCAGGGCCAAAGCCCAGGCTAGCGCAGCGAGACGGAATACTCGGTGCCCCTTCATTCGCTTGCCAACGCCACGACGGGGTCGAGCCGCGCGGCCTGGCGCGCCGGCGCGAAGCCGAACACCAGGCCCGTGACCACCGCGCAGGCAAAGGCGCCCAGGATGCCGCGGATGGAGAAGATGGCCGGCACATCCCAGGCGATCAATGCTGCTCCGATAGCAAGGCCGATAACCACCCCTGCGCAGCCACCCACCAGCGACACCATGACGGCCTCGGAAAGGAACTGGCGCTGGATGTCGCGCTGGCGAGCGCCGGTCGCCATGCGGATGCCAATCTCCCGGGTACGCTCCTTGACCGACATCAGCATGATGTTCATGACGCCGATGCCCCCCACAACCAAGGAGATCGCCGCGATCAGCCCCAGCATCAGGGTCAGCGTGCGCTGCGTGTCTTCCTCCGCCTGGACGGCGGCGGCCGCGTTGTAAACGCGGAAGTCTCGAACACGGTGCGCGGCTTCCAGTTGCGCCATGATGGCTTGCTGTGTGGCATCGGCCTTCGATAAATCGTCCACCAGCACCGAAATCCACGAAAGATCGGTCTTGCCCAGCACCCGCCGGCTACCAGTGGAGTACGGCATCAGCACCACATCGTCGTCGTCCGCATCCCCGGTGACGGCGCCTTTCTCGGCCAACTCGCCGATCACACGAAAGGGTACGTTGTTGACCAAGACGTACTGGCCCACGGCATCGGCCTGGCCGAACAGGCGCTGGCGGACCTTCTTGCCCAACAGCAGCACCGTGGCCAGGTCGCGCTCGTCCTGGGAGGTGAAGAACAACCCTTTCACGGGTTTCCAGCTCAGGATGCGCGACGCGTTGCTGCCGACGGCCCACATTTTGGCCGCCGTATCGACATGGCCTGCCCGCAGCGTCACCTGCCCGTTCAAGAACGGCATGGCCGCTGCGACATTGAGTATGGGCCGCACCACGTCCACGTCGGCCTCCGAGAGCGTGCCGCCCAAGCCGCGGGCGTTGTCCCCGCCGGGCACCACATACAAGCGGTTGGTGCCGAACAGCGCCATCTTGGCGATCACCTGGGCCTGCGTACCCATGCCGATGGCCAGCATCACAATGACCGAGGCCACGCCGATGACGATGCCCAGTAAGGTCAGCAACGTGCGTACTCGGTTGACGGCCAGGGTGCGCCAGGCTGATGCCACGGCCTCCCTCGCGTCGGCCCAGGCGCTGACGGTATGGGCAACGCCCGCCGCCATGCGGGCGGCAAAGCCCTCTGGTGTAAGCGATGCGATGGCGGACGCCGGCGACGGCCCGGAGTCGGAAACAACCTGGCCGTCCTTGATTTCGATGATGCGGCGGGCCTGCTCGGCCACATTGCGGTCGTGGGTGATGAGGATGACGGTATGGCTGGCCTCGGCCAGTTCCTTGAGCAGCGCCATGACCTCGGTGCCACTCTTGCTGTCCAAGGCCCCGGTCGGCTCGTCGGCCAGGATGATGTGGCCGCCGTTCATGAGTGCCCGAGCGATGGAGACCCGCTGCTGCTGCCCGCCCGAGAGCTGATTCGGCCGGTGGTCCAAGCGCTCGGCCAGGCCGAGGCGGTCCAGCAAAGAACGGGCGCGACCCTCCCGAGCCTGCACCGGCTGGCCCGCGTAGACGGCCGGCACCTCGACATTGTGTAGCGCGTCGAGCGTGCGGATCAGGTGATAGCCCTGGAAGACAAAGCCGAATGCTTCGCGCCGCAGCCAGGCCAATTCGTCTGGGGTAAATGCCGCAATGTCCTGTCCGGCGAACCGGTATTGCCCGGACGTCGGCCGATCCAGGCAACCCAGGATGTGCATGAGCGTGGATTTGCCTGACCCTGAAGCCCCCATGAGCGCAACGAATTCCCCGGCGGCAATCGACAACGACACACCGCGCAGCACTTCGGTTGCCGGACTACCATCGGACCCGCCGTAGGACTTGCGGATGTCCCGCAGCGCGATGAGTGCGGGTTCGGCCGGCATTGCCGATCCTGCGGCTACCACTGGAACCTCCCGTCCGTGGCCCGGACATACCGGTTACCCGTCACGAGCCGGTCGCCAAGGGTCAGGCCCGACAGCACCTCGGCCTGGAGCCGGTCCTGCACGCCCGTCCGGACTTCCCGGCTGACCACGTGGCCGTCGGCCTGCTGTACCTGGGCGGCATAAACGCCCGGTTTGCCCGCCACCGCCTGCATGGCCGTGAGCGGCGCCAACACCACACCCTGCGCGGCGGCCTCGATGAAGAACACCTGAGCGGACATCTGCGGCATGAGCGCGCCGTCGGCGTTGTCCACGTCGAACAGCACCGTGTAGAGCACGACCTTGCCCGCTGTCGGTGCCGCTGATGCCTTGGATGCCTCCGACGATTCCGATTCGGGCGAGTTGGGTGGCGCAGGCAATATCTGACGGACCTTGCCCGTCCAGCGACGAATGTCGCCCAGGGTAGTGAAGTACACCGGCATGCCCGGCTTGACCCGCCGCACGTCGGCTTCCGATACTTGAGTCCAAACGGTCATGCTGGACAGGTCGGCGATGCGCAGGATCTTGGGTGTGGCGTAGGTGGCGTTCAGCGTCTGGCCCTCGCGGGCATCGAGCGTGACCACCGTGCCCGACATGGGCGCATAGATGCGGGTGTAGCCGAGCTGGGCCTGGTCACCCTGTAGGGTGGACGTGGCCCCGGCGATCTGCGCGCGCAGGTTGGCGATGCGGGCCTCGGCCACGCGCAGCGCCGCCTGGGCCGATTGCACGTCCTCATCGCGGGTCGAACCCTCGGCCGCCATGCGGCGCTGGCGGTCGACCTGCTGGCGGGCTAGGTCGCGGTCGGCTTCCTGCTCGGCAAGCTGGGCACGCAGGCTGTCCAGCGCCGCCCGGTCGGCGTCGACCCTAGCCTGCTGCACCGAAGGGTCGATCTCCACCAGCAGGTCGCCTTTCTTGACCGGACTGCCCGGTTGCACGGCAATCCGGCGGATCTCGCCGGACGCCTGGGCACCCACGTCTACGTAGCTGCGCGGTTGTAAGGTGCCCAGCGCCGTCACGCTTACTTCGATATTGCCACGGGTGATGGGTACGGTATCGACGATCT
>DASWPO010000056.1:0-4723 GCA_036404015.1 Bordetella sp.
CGGCACCGACCTCAGCATGAGCGACACCATCTACGGCGGCAATCTCGAGCCCCTGCTCAAGCGCGGCAAGATCCGCATGGCCGACATCGACCGCGCCTGCCGCGACGTGCTGCGCGTCAAATATGACCTGGGCCTGTTCAAGGACGCCTACCGCGACATCGGCGTGGCGGCCGACGACCCGCCGGACACCTATGCCGAGAGCCGCCTGCACCGCCCCGAGGCCCGCGACGTGGCGCGCGAGAGCCTGGTGCTGCTCAAGAACCAGAACCAGGCGCTGCCGCTGAAAAAGCAGGGCACCATTGCCCTCATCGGTCCGCTGGCCGATGACCAGGTCGACGTCATGGGCAACTGGGCCGGCGCGGGCCGCATCCCCCAGACCATCGCCCTGCTGCAAGGCGTGAAGAACGCGGTGGGCGACAAGGCCCGGGTGCTCTACGCCAAGGGCTCCAACATGACCGACGACCCCGATCTCGTGCAGTACCTCAACCAGTACAACCACGACGTGCAGGTCGATCCGCGCAGCGAGGACGACATGGTCAAGGAGGCCGTCGAGGCCGCACGGCAGGCCGATGTGGTCGTGGCCGCGGTGGGCGAGTCCCAGGGCATGGCCCACGAGGCCTCCAGCCGCAGCGACATCACCCTGCCGCCCGTGCAGGTGCGTCTGCTCGAGGCGCTCAAGGCCACCGGCAAGCCCCTGGTCATCGTGCTGATGAATGGCCGCCCGCTGGCCCTGGTGCGCGAGGCCGGCATGGCCGACGCCCTGCTCGAGACCTGGTTCGCCGGCACCGAGGGCGGCAATGCCATCGCCGACGTCCTGTTCGGCGACGCCAACCCGTCGGGCAAGCTGCCCATGACCTTTCCGCGCGCGGTGGGGCAGGTGCCGCTGTACTACAACCACCTGCCCACCGGCCGGCCGTTCGACCCAGTGCATCCCGACAAGTACACGTCGCGCTATTTCGACATCACCAACGGGCCGCTGTTTCCCTTTGGCTACGGCCTGAGCTACACCACCTTCGATGTCTCGGACGTCAGCCTGTCGGCGCCCGCGATGAAGGCTGGCGGCACCATGCAGGCCCGCGTCACGGTGACGAACACGGGCGATCGCGAAGGCGCGACGGTGGTGCAGCTCTACCTGCAGCAGCCCGTGGCCTCGGTCAGCCGCCCGGTGAGGGAGCTCAAGGGTTTTCGCCGGATCAGCCTCAAGCCCGGCGAATCGCGCGTGGTGAGCTTCGACATCACCGACGACGACCTGGCTTTCTACAACGCCGGGATGAAGCGCGTGGTCGAGCCCGGCAAGTTCAACGTCTATGTCGGGCTGGACTCCGATGCGGACAAGCTCGCCAGCTTCAATCGTCAATAAACCGCACATTTCTTGCGGGGTGTTGCCTGTTTGACGTTTTGGTTACGCGTCGTCATCCCTGATTGCGCGCCGCGGCCCTAGACTGGCCTTTTCGAATCTTTTTATAGGCGTCAGGACATGAAAGCTTTATTGGCGTGCGCAGCGGCAGCGGTGATGCTGTCCGGCTGTCTGGTGTATGACGGCCCGGATCATTGGCACCATCGGTACTCCGCCGGCCATTACGGCTATGAGCAGCGCGGGCATTAATCGTCCTGGCGCAATGCCTCGAGCCAGGGCGTCCATTGCAGGCCCAGGTCGCGCTGCGCCTTCTCCGATGCCAGGCGGATGTCCTGCTGCCAGAGCCGCCGCAGCGTGGGTGTGATGGGCGGCGGCAGAGGCGGCAGGCCGATCTTGCGGCCGGCGATTTCGGCGATCTTGAGGGCTGGCGCGAGCACCTTGGCTTCCAGGGCCAGCCGCCGCGCGCCGATGCGGGACACGGGCGTGGCGCCCAGGATGCGCGCGTAGGCGATGAAGTATTCATTCCAGGTCGGCGCCTGGGCCATGGACAGGTTGTAGGCCTGGCCGGCGGCCTCGGGCCGGCGCAGGGCGGCCAGCACGGCCTGCGCGACGTCGCGCACATGCACCAGATTGCTGTAGCCGTCGCCGGCTGCGCCGAGATCGCCGATGCGGTGCGCGCGCAATAGCCGGGCGATGCGCGCCGACCATTGCGGGCTGCCAGCGCCGTAGACGCAGCCGGGCCGCAGCACCACGGTTTGCGCGTATTCCTTCAATATGCGTTCGGTCTCGGCCTTGGCGGCGGAGTAGGGGCCCAGGTCGCCCAGCAGGGTCTGGTCTTCGTCGATCAGGCCTTCTGCTGAACCGTAGGCGGCCATCGAACTGAAGTGCACCAGGCGCATGGGCCGGCCCTACAGCGCCGTGCGCAGCGCCTGGGCGTTGGCGACCATGTCCGGCGCCGCCGCCGCCATGGCGTTGACGACGGCGTCGGCCTGCCGCATGGCCGCTGCCAGGGCCGCCGCATCGGTCGCGTCCAGGGCCACGGCGCCGCGCCGCGCCGCGGCGATGGGTTCGGCCCAGTCCGTCGCGGCCAGGGCCTGGACGATGTGCTGGCCGACATAGCCGGTGGCGCCCAGCACCAATACGCGTAGCTTGTTCATGGGTGAGCGGCGCTCCCTGCCCGCCTATAGGTTTTACGCAAGTGATCGGCCAGCCGCAGGGCCAGGGCCACCACAGTCAGGGTGGGATTGGCCTGGCTCGACGTGGGGAAGACGGCAGCGCTGGCGATATAGACGTTGTCGGTTTCGTGCAGCCGGCATTGCGCATCGACCACGCTGTCGGCCGGGTCGGCGCCCATGCGGGCCGTGCCCAGATGGTGGCCGCCGTAGGCGCCATAGCGGGTCATCTCGGCTTCGACCTGGTTCGGTTCGTAGTCGAAGCTGCCGACGCCGGTTTGCCGGAAGGCCTGAGCCAGCGCGGCCAGGGCCGCCCGCACCGTCTGCACGTCGCGTTCGGTATAGCGCCAGTCCACGTCGATGCGCGGCATGCCCAGGGCGTCCACGCCCTGGCCCAGTTTTACGCGGCTGGACGGGTTGGGTTCCTGCTCGGCGTGAAAATCCAGGCTGAAACGCAGGTTTTTGGGCCGCATGACGATGGACGGAAACTTGCGCTCGGCCAGGGTGCGGCGGCGCAGCCAGTTCCACAGAAAGGCCGCCGTGCCCGGCGCGTCCAGCACCACGTTGCGCAGGTGCGCCAGCGTGGCGCCGCGGCCCGGCTCGTCGCCGTAGAGCCGCTTGGCGTATTCGTAGGGCACGATGGGGCGCGCCAGGTACAGCGCCGACAGAATGCCGCTGCCGTGGCCCGGGTCGGGGATGCGGGGATGATGCAGGCGGGCGATGAAGTTGCCGGCCTGCAAGGCGCGCTGGGCCTGCGGGCGCAAGGCCAGCCGGCGGCGGCAATAGATGCCTTCGTCGGAAATCTCGTAGCCATGCCATACCGAGCTGGCGCGGGACAGGTCGGCCGTGCCCATGGTGCCGGCGATGTGGCTCATGTAATAGCGGCCCACCACGTCGCGCGCGTTGCCCAGGCCGCGTCCGCTCGCGCCGGGGCTGGCCAGCAGCAGCCTGGCGACTTCCAGCCCGCCGGCGGCGAGCACATAGGCCCGCGCCTGCACGGTGAAATGGTTGCCGGCCAGGGTGCGCACCGTCGCCGGGCCAGCCAGCCGTCCGTCGGCCGCGGTGGACAGGCCGACCAGGTTGGCGTTGAACAGCACGCGCGCCGGGCCGCGTTCCAGGCGCCGCCGGTAGCGACTGCCGAAATCCGTCGGGCAACTGAAGCGTTCCAGCGTATTGGTGGAGAAGGCGTCGCTGTCGAAGCCGCCTATCATGGGGCGGACGGGATGCGTGAAAGCCGTCTCGACGGTGTAGGCGAAGTCGCCGGCTTCGCACAGCAGGTTGGCGCGCGGGTAATAGGGCAGCAAGTCGTCCGGGCCTATGGGCCAGCCGCTGTGGGCGATGTAGCTGCGCGGTTCGAAGTCGATGGGGTCCAGCGGGATGCAGCGTCCGCCCCACAGGGTGGTCGAGCCGCCGAAGCGGCGCACGCGGTAATGATCGGGCGGCGAGTGCAGGCGGGCGTCGGCGACCGTGCCTTCGTAGAGCGCCTGGGTCGCGTCGTCGGGCTGGTCGGCGCCGCTTTCGAGCAGGATCACGTCCAGGCCGCTGTCCTGCAGGGCCAGCGCCATGGCGATGCCGGCCGCGCCGGCTCCGACGATGCACAGATCGGTGTGGAGCGTAGCGCCGGCGGGGGTCCGGTTGGCGTCCTCGATCATGTGGTGCGCACAGTCGTGGGTTGTGGCGATGCCGCGATCATAACTGATGTCCCACGCCCCGGGTGGTGTATAAAACGCCACCGGGACTCAAGCGGACAAACACCATGAACCCCAAGGTTGAGCTGTTCGGACTGGATTTCTCCGCGCTGACATCCGCGCAAGCGATGGATGCCTTGGCCGCGGCCGCGGTTCGGCGCGACGGCCGCGCGCAAGTGATCGTGCCGACCAATGTCGATTGCCTGGTCCGGCTCGAGGCCAACCTCGATTTCAAGTTCCACTATTACGCGAAGGCGGATTTCATCCTGGCCGACGGCATGCCCGTGGTCTGGGCCAGCCGCTTGCTGGGCCGGCCCGTGCCCGAGCGGGTGACGGGCGCGGACCTCTTCGTCGGCCTGTGCCAGCGGGCGCAGGCCGAGGGCTGGCAGGTCGTGGTGCTGGGTGGCGACCCGCAAATCGAGGCGGAAATCCGCCAGGGTTTCGCCCGCACCTTTCCGGGCCTGCGCGTCGAGATCGTCAGCCCCTCCATGCGATACGATCCCGAG
>DASWPO010000057.1:0-3910 GCA_036404015.1 Bordetella sp.
GAAGACCTGGATCACAACGCCATTGTGCGGGTGCGCCTGCCCGCGCGCGCCACGGTGTTCGCCGCGCGCGCAAGCCGGCTGCGCCAGTTGGCCGAAAGCAGCCCGGTGGCCGACTACCTGGGGCTGATGGCCCACCTGGCCGACGCCCAGCAGGCGGTGCTGGCCGGCTGCGAGGCGCCCGGCGCGTCGCCCGAGCGCATCAACCTGGCCCAGGCGCACGGCATGCCGCCGCTGCAGGCCGTGGGCTGGCGGCGCGACCCGCTCTGGACGGGCTTGCTGCGCCAGATTCTCATGCGCCTGGAGATGACGGCCGGCGTGCCGGACGAGGCCCTCGAGGTCTGCCGGGACCTGCGGCGCGCCCTGCAGGAGCAACCCGGCGTCATCGAGGCCATGGCCGATGCCATCCTGGCCGAGCGCGACAGCGAAGTCGACAGCGCGGCCGCGCCTTTCGTCATGGCGGCCCTGCAGGTCTATTGGACGGACCTGGCCAGCCGCTTCGATGCCAAGCAGCTGCCCGTGGCCAGCCCTTTCGGCGTGTGCGCCGTATGCGGCAGCCTGCCCGTGGCCAGCGTGGTGCGGGTGGGCGGGCAGTTCGACGGCTACCGCTACCTGTGCTGCTCCCTGTGCGCCAGCGAATGGCATATGGTGCGGGTCAAGTGCTCGCATTGCGAAGACACCGAGACGGTGGCCTACCATGCGATCGAGGGCGGCGCGGAGGCGATCCGGGCCGAGTCCTGCGACAACTGCCATACCTACCGCAAGATCTTCTACCAGGAGAAGGACTTCGACGTCGAGCCGGTGGCCGACGACCTGGCCAGCCTGTTGCTCGACGTGCTGATGGGCGAGGCCGGCTATGTGCGCGCCAGCGGCAATCCGCTTCTGTGGCAGGGCGAAACCGATGCCGACGAAGACGGTCCCGGCCGAGAGGACGGCGCGGCATGACGGCGCAGGCCGCCACGCCGTCCGCGGCCGTGCTGGCCGCGCCCGCGGACATTCCCGCGCTGGACCGCGTGCTGGCCGCCGCGCCGGCGCAGGCCTTGCTCGACACCTACGGGCGCACCCGGGTCGTGGCCGCGCTGCGCGAACACATGGCGGCCCTGCGCGCCGAGGCGCTCGCCGGCGGCCTGCCGGCCGCGCGCGTGCAGCCCGACGCGATTGCCGGGGAGGCGGGCGAGGCGCTGCGGCGCGCCGCGCAGTCCAGGCTGCGCGCGGTCTACAACCTCACCGGCACCGTGCTGCATACCAACCTGGGCCGCGCCTTGCTGCCCGACGAGGCCGTGCAGGCGGTGATGCATGCCATGACCGCGCCGGCCAACCTGGAATTCGACCTGGAGAGCGGCGGCCGCGGCGATCGCGACGACCTGATCGAGAGCTTGCTGCGCGAGCTCACCGGCGCCGAGGCCGCCACCGTCGTCAACAACAATGCGGCGGCCGTGCTGCTCATGCTCAATGCCTTGGCCGACAGGCGCGAAGTCGTCGTCTCGCGCGGCGAACTGGTCGAGATCGGCGGCGCCTTCCGCATCCCCGACATCATGAAGCGGGCCGGCGCGAAGCTGGTCGAGGTGGGCACCACCAATCGCACGCACGCGGCCGACTACGACACCGCCATCGGCCCGCGCACGGCCATGTTGATGAAGGTCCATTGCAGCAACTATGCCGTCTCCGGATTCACCAAGAGCGTGGACGTGGCCGAGGTGGCGAAGATCGCGCATGCGCGCGGCCTGCCCATGACGGTGGACCTGGGCAGCGGCACGCTGATCGACCTGGCCCAATGGGGCCTGCCGCGCGAGGACACGGTGCGCGACACCGTGCAGGCCGGGGCGGACCTCGTCACCTTCAGCGGCGACAAGCTGCTGGGCGGCCCGCAGGCGGGCCTGCTGGTGGGCAATGCCGACCTGATCCGCAAGATCAAGAAGAACCCGCTCAAGCGCGCCCTGCGCGTGGGCAAGCTCACGCTGGCCGCGCTCGAACCGGTGCTGGCCCTGTACCGTTCGCCGGAGTTCCTGGCCGAGAGGCTCACCACGCTGCGCCTGCTCACTCGTGCGCAGCGGCTGATGCAGGCGGCCGCCGAGCGCCTGCGCGATACCGTGCAGCATGCCGTGGGGGCGGACTACCAGGTCGAGGTCGCCGCCATGTTCAGCCAGATCGGCAGCGGCGCCTTGCCGGTGGACCAGTTGCCCAGCTGCGGCCTGTGCATCCGCCATGCCGGGCCGGGGCGCGCGGGCCGGCACCTGGCGCGGCTCGAGGCCGGATTGCGCGGCCTGCCGCGCCCGGTCATCGGCCGGCTGGGCGACGATGCCCTGTGGCTGGACCTGCGCTGCCTCGAGGAACGCGACGAGGCCGGGTTCGTGGCGCAGCTCGATAGGTATAAGAAATAGGGATTTCTATACCTATCCAGGCCAACATGCACAGAATTTGCTGAACATCGAATCATGATAATAGGCACTGCCGGCCACATCGATCACGGCAAGACCACGCTGGTGCGGGCGCTCACCGGCGTCGACACCGATCGCCTCAAGGAAGAAAAGGCGCGCGGCATTTCCATCGAGCTGGGCTACGCCTATGCGCCGCTGCCCAATGGCGACGTGCTTGGCTTCATCGACGTGCCGGGCCACGAGAAGCTGGTCCACACCATGGCGGCCGGCGCCAGCGGCATCGATTTCGGCCTGCTGGTGGTGGCCGCCGACGACGGCATCATGCCGCAGACGCATGAGCACCTGGCCATCCTGGGCCTGCTGGGCGTGAAGCGGGGCGCCATCGTCCTGACCAAGGCCGACCGCTGCGACGACGAGAAGCGGCAGTACGTCGAACACGACCTGGCGCAGCTGGCGGCCGGCACTTTCCTGCAGGGCGCGCCCGTCTTCACGACCCTGGCCCACCGGCCCGGCGATCCGGGCGTGGCAAGGCTCAGGACTTATCTCGACGCGCAGGCCCAGGCCATGCCCCTGCGGGCGGCCGACGGACTGTTCCGGCTGGCGGTCGACCGCGTGTTCACCCTGGCGGGCCACGGCACGGTCGTGACGGGTACCGTGCATGCGGGCCGGACCCGGGCCGGCGACGACGCGGCCGATCTGCGCCTGATGCCGGCGGGCGTGCCGGTGCGGGTCCGCAGCATCCACGCCCAGAACCGGTCCAGCCCCGAGGGGTCGGCCGGGCAGCGTTGCGCCTTGAACCTGGCCGGCATCGACAAGGATGCCATCGCGCGCGGCGACTGGATCGCCGACGCGCGCGGCTTCCTGCCTTCGCGCCATGTGGACGTGGCGCTGCAATGGCTGGTGTCGGCCGACGGGCCGCTGCAGGCCTGGGCGCCGCTGCATGTGCACATCGGCGCGGCGCACCATGTGGCCCACGCCGTGCCGCTGGTGCCCGAGATCCTCGCGCCGGGCCGGCGCGGCCGGGTGCAGCTGGTGTTCGACGCGCCGGTCTGCGCCATGCCGGGCGACCGCTATATCGTGCGCAACGCGCAGGCCAGCCGTACGGTGGGCGGCGGCGTGGTGCTCGACCCCAATGCGCCGGACCGCAAGCGCCGCGCGCCGCAGCGCCTGGCCTGGCTGGACGCGGTGTCGGCCTACCTGTCCGGGCAGGGCCTGGATGCCGTGCTGCAGCAGGCGCCTCTGGGCCTGGACGAAGCCGCCTTGCAGCGCCTGTCCGGCCAGTCCGCCGCAAGCATCGCCGTGCCGGCCGGCGCGCAATGGGTGGCGGCGCGCGGGTCGCGCACCCTGATCCTGGACGGCCATTGGGATGCCCTGTGCGACCGCGCCGCCGGCGCGCTGGCGACGTTTCACCAGCAGTCGCCCGACGAGCCCGGCCTGGATGCGGCGCGCCTGCGCCGCATCGCCGCGCCCACGGCCGCCGAAGCCCTGTGGCAGGCCGTGGTCGAGCGGCTTTTGCGGGAGGGCCGCCTGGTGCG
>DASWPO010000058.1:0-2042 GCA_036404015.1 Bordetella sp.
CCCTCCTTTGTTTATCTCCGTATTGTTTTGACCATCATGAGCCAGACCGCATCCTCCCCCTCCGAAACCCTGGGTTTTCAGGCCGAAGTGAAGCAATTGCTGCACTTGATGATCCACTCGCTCTACAGCAACAAAGAGATCTTCCTGCGCGAGCTGGTGTCCAATGCCTCGGACGCCTGCGACAAGCTGCGCTTCGAGGCCATCGACCATCCCGAGCTGCTGGCCGGCGATAGCGAGCTGGCCATCCGCGTGGCCTACGACAAGGCGGCGCGCACCATCACCATCTCCGACAATGGCATCGGCCTGTCGCGCGACGAGGCCATCGCCAACCTGGGCACTATCGCCCGCTCGGGCACGCGCGAGTTCTTCTCGCAGCTCACGGGCGACAAGCAGAAGGACGCCCAGCTCATCGGCCAGTTCGGCGTGGGCTTCTATTCCTCCTTCATCGTGGCCGACAAGGTCACGGTGGTGAGCCGCCGCGCCGGTTCCGAGGCCGCCATCCGCTGGGAGTCCGACGGCGAGGGCGAGTTCACCATCGCGGACGCCGAGCGCGCCACGCGCGGCACCGACGTCACCCTGCACCTGCGCGCCGACGAAGACGAACTGCTCAACGGCTGGAAGCTGCGCGAAATCCTGCGCCGCTACTCCGACCACATCTCCCTGCCCATCCGTATGGCCAAGGAAGATTGGGATGCCGAGAAAAGCGAGCAAGTGCAGAAAGACGAGCTCGAGGCGGTGAACCAGGCCAATGCGCTGTGGACGCGCGGCAAGGCCGACATCACGGACGAGCAATACCGCGAGTTCTACAAGGCCATCTCGCACGACTTCGACGACCCGCTGGCCTGGACGCACAACCGCGTGGAAGGCCGCAGCGAATACACCCAGCTCCTGTACGTGCCCAAGCACGCGCCTTTCGACATGTGGGACCGCGATGCGCGCCGCGGCGTCAAGCTGTACGTCAAGCGCGTGTTCATCATGGACGACGCCGAGCAGCTGCTGCCCTCGTACCTGCGCTTCGTGCGCGGGGTGATCGACTCGGCCGACCTGCCGCTGAACGTCTCGCGCGAGATCCTGCAGGAAAGCCGCGACGTGCGCGCCATCCGCGAAGGTTCGGCCCGGCGCATCCTGTCGCTGCTGGAAGACCTGGCCGAGAACAAGCAGGACGAATACGCCGCTTTCTGGACGGAATTCGGCCAGGTGCTCAAGGAGGGCACGGGCGAAGACCCGTCCAACCTCGAGCGCATCGCCAAGCTGCTGCGCTTCGCCTCGACGCAATCGGGCGACGCCGCGCAAACCGTGGCGCTGGCCGACTATGTGTCGCGCCTGAAGGAAGGCCAGGACAAGATCTACTACGTGACGGCCGATTCCCATTCGGCCGCCAGCAGCAGCCCGCACCTGGAAATCTTCCGCAAGAAAGGCATCGAAGTGCTGCTCATGTCCGACCGGGTGGACGAGTGGATGCTTTCCCACCTGCGCGAATTCGAAGGCAAGTCGCTGGTGTCCGTGGCCAAGGGCGGCCTGGACCTGGCGGACCTGGCCGACGACGAGGAAAAAAAGCGCCAGACGGAAGTGGCCGAGGAATTCAAGCCGCTGATCGAACGCCTGCAGGAAGCCCTCAAGGACCAGGTCAAGGAAGTGCGCGTCACCCTGCGCCTGGTCGATTCGCCCGCCTGCGTGGTGGTCGGCCAGAACGAACTCAGCCCGCACCTGCTGCGCATGCTCAAGGCCGCCGGCCAGGAAGCCCCCGACGTCAAGCCCGTGCTGGAGATCAACCCCGAGCACGCCCTGATCGCGCGCATCGGCAAGGCGACGGACGAAGAGTTCAGCGATTGGGCCAAGTTGCTGCTCGACGAGGCCATGCTGGCCGAAGGCGCCCAGATCACCGACCCCGCCGCCTTCGTCAAGCGCATGAACGCACTGCTGTTGAAGGCCTGAGATCCAGGGCAACTTGTAAGTCAGCCGGTCCGGGCTTCTCCTCGCAGCCTTTTGAGGCGGGGGCAGCCCCGAAGGGGCCGAGGGCGCCTGATGGCGCGCCCGAGCCC
>DASWPO010000059.1:0-30755 GCA_036404015.1 Bordetella sp.
AAGACGTTCCTGGGCGGTGGGCATACCCCGCGGCTTCGCTGTGCTGGGCTCGGGCGCAACCAGGCGCCCGAGCCCGGCACAGCGAAGCCGCCAGGGCCTCTCCGCCGAACGCAGGACGTCTCAAAAACTCAAAACAACGGCCTACGAAAAAGAGCAGGCCGAGGCGACCGGACAGCGAGCGATTACCGCCGCCCGCCCAGCAAGGACCCCAGCACCCCCCGCACCAACTGCGTGGTCACCTGGCGCGCCAGGCTCTTGGCCGCCACCTGCACCAGGCCGTCGTGCTGCCCGCCGCGCGGGCCCACATGGCCGAACAGCACGTTGCTGACGCCCCCCATCAACCCGCCGCCACCGCCCTGCTGCGCGGGCGCGGCGGGCTGGCCCGCTGCCGGCGGAACCGGCGCGGCGCCCGTTCCGCTGTCCGGCACGGACGCCGTCGCCCGGCCCGTCAGCCGTTCATAGGCCGACTCGCGGTCGACGGTCTGCTCGTACTTGCCCGCCAGCGGGCTGCCCTGGCGCAGCGCCTGCCGCTCGGCCGGCGTGATCGGGCCGATGCGCCCGCCCGGCGGCATGATCCAGGCTCTCTCCGTCGGGGTGGGAATGCCCTTGTCGTCGAGGAAGGAAACCAGGGCCTCGCCCACGCCCAGTTCGCCAATGGCGGCCTGGATGTCCAGCCCGGGATTGGGCCGCATGGTGTCCGCCGCCGTCTTCACCGCCTGCTGGTCGCGCGGCGTGAAGGCCCGCAGCGCATGCTGCACCCGGTTGCCCAGCTGGCCCAGCACGCGGTCGGGAATATCCAGCGGGTTCTGCGTGGCGAAATACACCCCCACGCCCTTGGAGCGCACCAGGCGCACCACCTGCTCGATCTTCTGCATGAGCGCCGACGGCGCCTCGTCGAACAGCAGGTGCGCCTCGTCGAAGAAAAACACCAGCTTGGGCTGGGGCAGGTCGCCCACCTCGGGCAGTTTTTCGTAGAGATCGGCCAGCAGCCACAGCAGGAACACGCCGTACAGGCGCGGCGCCTGCATCAGCTTGTCGGCCGCCAGCACATTGACGATGCCGCGCCCCTGGGCGTCGGTGCCCAGCAGGTCGGCCACGTCCAGCATGGGCTCGCCGAAGAACTTGTCGGCGCCCTGCGACTCGAGCTGCAGCAGGCTGCGCTGGATGGCGCCCACGCTGGCGTCGGACACATTGCCGTAGCGGGTCTTCAGCTCGGCGGCGCGGTCGGCCACGTTCTGCAGCATGGCGCGCAGGTCCTTCAGGTCGAGCAGCAGTTGGCCTTCGTCGTCGGCCACGCGGAACACCAGGGCCAGCACGCCCTCCTGCACGTCGTTGAGCTCCAGCATGCGCGCCAGCAGCAGCGGCCCCATGTCGGACACGGTGGCGCGCACCGGCAGGCCCTGCTCGCCGAACACGTCCCACAGCGCCACCGGGCAGGCGCCCCAGGCGGGTTCGGGCAGGCCCAGGCGGGCCAGGCGCTCCTGCAGCTTGGGAGACCCCGTCCCGGCCTGGGAAATGCCGGTCAGGTCGCCCTTGACGTCGGCCATGAAGACCGGCGTGCCCATGCGCGAAAAGGCCTCGGCCAGGACTTGCAGGGTCACCGTCTTGCCGGTGCCGGTGGCGCCGGTGATGCAGCCGTGGCGGTTGGCCAGGGCGGGCAGCAGCGCCAGTTCGGCATGGGCATTTTTGGCGACGACGATGGGATTGGGCATGGAATCGGTCTCCGTACGGCTGGCAGATACCTGACAGTTTAGCGAGTACCAGTCGCCGCCGGTCGATACGCCCATTTCGCGCCGGCGCCCACCGCCTTCCCCGGCAAGCTAAAATAGGCCATTTGCCGAATCACCTAAGAGAAAAAACATGGCCGGACACAGTAAATGGGCCAATATCCAGCACCGCAAAGGGCGTCAAGACGCCAAGCGGGGAAAGCTCTGGACGAAGATCATCCGTGAAATCACGGTAGCCGCCCGCGCCGGCGGCGCCGACCCGGACGCCAACCCCCGCCTGCGCATGGCCTGGGACAAGGCGACCGACGCCAACATGCCCAAGGACAACGTCCAGCGCGCCATCGCCCGCGGCGCGGGCGGCGCCGACGGCGCCAACTACGAAGAAGCGCGCTACGAAGGCTACGGCGTGGGCGGCGCGGCCGTCATCGTCGACTGCACCACCGACAACCGCACCCGCACGGCGGCCGAAGTGCGCCACGCCTTCACCAAGAACGGCGGCAACCTGGGCACGCCCGGCTCGGTCGAGTTCATGTTCAAGCACTGCGGCCAGTTCCTTTTCGCGCCCGGCAACTCCGAAGACAAAGTCATGGAAGCCGCGCTCGAGGCGGGCGCCGAAGACGTCATCACCGACGACGAAGGCGGCATCGAGGTCATCTGCGCGCCCGGCGACTATCCTGCCGTCAAGCAGGCCTTGGGCGCCGCCGGCCTCAAGGCCGAGGTCGACGGCGTCATCATGAAGGCGCTCAACGAAACCGAGCTCACCGGCGACGACGCCATCAAGATGCAAAAGCTGCTCGACGCCCTGGAAGACCTGGACGACGTGCAAGAGGTCTATACCAACGTCGTGTTCGACGAGGCGCAATGAAACTCCTGGTTATCGGTTCGGGCGGCCGTGAACACGCCTTGGCTTGGCGCCTGGCCCAATCGCCTCGCGTGCACCGGGTCTACGTGGCGCCCGGCAACGGCGGGACCGGCCTCGACTCGCTGCTCGACAACGCCCCCTACACCACGGCCGAAGAGCTGGCCGATTTCGTCGAACGCGAAGACATCGGCATCACCGTGGTCGGCCCCGAGGCGCCCCTGGCGGCCGGCGTGGTCGACGTCTTTCGCGCCCGCGGCCTGAAGATCTTCGGCCCGACCAAGGCGGCCGCCCAGCTCGAAAGCTCGAAGGACTACGCCAAGGCCTTCATGATGCGCCACAAGATCCCCACGGCGCGCTACCAGACCTTCACCGACCCGGCCCAGGCCCACGCCTACATCGACCAGGAAGGCGCCCCGATCGTCATCAAGGCCGACGGCCTGGCGGCCGGCAAGGGCGTGGTCGTGGCCATGACCCTCGAAGAAGCGCACGCCGCGGTCGACGGCATGCTGAGCGGCGGCACCATGGGTATCGCGGGCGCCCGCGTCGTCATCGAGGAATACCTCGCCGGCGAAGAAGCCAGCTTCATCGTCATGAGCGACGGCCGCAACGTGCTGGCCCTGGCCACCAGCCAGGACCACAAGCGCCTGCTCGACGGCGATGCCGGCCCCAACACCGGCGGCATGGGCGCCTACTCGCCCGCCCCCATCGTCACGCCCGAGCTGCACCACCGCATCCTCAAGGAAATCATCCTGCCCACCGTGCACGGCATGGCGCTGGACGGCATCCCCTACACCGGTTTTCTCTATGCCGGCCTGATGATCGGCCCCGGCAGCGATGCCACGCGCTTGGTCAAGACCATCGAGTTCAACTGCCGCCTGGGCGATCCGGAAACCCAGCCCATCATGATGCGCGTCAAGAGCGACCTGCTCGACGCCATCGAGCACGCCATCGACGGCACGCTCGACCAGGCCGACCTCGCCTGGGACCGCCGCACGGCGCTGGGCGTGGTCATGGCCGCGCACAACTACCCGGGCACGCCGCGCTCGGGCGACGCCATCACGGGCCTGCCCGCTCCGGCCGAAGACTGCATGGTCTTCCACGCGGGCACCACGCTGGATGGTGGTACGCTCAAGACATCCGGCGGCCGCGTGCTCTGCGTCACGGCCCTCGGCGACTCGGTGCGCATGGCACAGGATCGCGCCTATAAAGCGGCGTCAGCCATCAATTTCGACGGTGCCCAGTACCGCCGCGACATCGGCTGGCGCGCCCTCAAACCCTCGCAGCAGCGCAAGCCGCAACCCTGACCTATGAGCACCACGCCTTGCGCGATGGATGCGGCCCCCGTCCGCGATTACCTGACCAACCTGCAAGCCCGCATCGTCGCCGCGCTTGAAAAAGCCGGCGGAGACACTTTCCGCACCGATGCCTGGCAGCGCCCCGAGGGCGGCGGCGGCCTGTCGCGCCTGATCGAGGGCGGCCAGCTGCTCGAGCGCGGCGCCGTGCTGTTCTCGCATGTCACCGGCACCCTCCTGCCGCCCTCGGCCAGCGCCCACCGGCCCGATCTGGCCGGCCGCGCCTGGGAGGCCATGGGCGTGTCCATGGTGCTGCACCCGCGCAACCCCTACGTGCCCACCACCCACATGAACGTGCGCATGTTCCGCGCCGTGGCGCGGCCGGGATACGACGAGCGCGAGGTGTTCTGGTTCGGCGGCGGGCTGGATCTCACCCCCTACTACCCGTTCGAGGCGGACGCCTGCCATTTCCACGGCGTCTGCCGCGACGCGCTGTCGCCCTTCGGGCCCGATTACTACCCGCACTACAAGCGCTGGTGCGACGAGTATTTCTTCCTCAAGCACCGCAACGAAGCGCGCGGCATCGGCGGCATCTTCTACGACGACCTCAACGAACCCGACTTCGACACGGCGTTCGCGCTCACCCGCTCGGTGGGCGACGCGTTTCTCCCGGCCTATCTGCCCATCGTCGAGCGCCGATGTAAGACCCCGTACGGCCAGCGCGAGCGCGACTTCCAGTCCTATCGGCGCGGCCGCTATGTCGAGTTCAACCTGGTCCACGACCGCGGCACGCTGTTCGGCCTGCAGTCGGGCGGCCGCACCGAGTCCATCCTGCTATCCATGCCTCCCATCGCCAACTGGCGCTACGACTGGCACCCCGAGCCCGGCTCGCCCGAAGCGGCGCTGCAGGACTTTCTCGTACCGCGAGACTGGGTCTGAACATGGCCAAGCGCATCGGCCTGCTCGGCGGCAGCTTCGACCCCGTGCACGAGGCGCACATCGCCCTGGCACTGGCGGCCAGGCAGGCGCTGGAGCTCGACGAGGTCCAGCTCATCCCCGCCGCCATGCCCTGGCAACGCGGCGACCTGAAGGCCGCCGCCAAGCACCGCCTGCGCATGCTCGACATCGTCGCGGCCAAGCATCCCGGCCTGACGGTCAACCCCATCGAACTCGAGCGCGGCGGCACCACCTATACCGTGGACACCCTGCGCGCCCTGCCCGCCGGCCCGGACTACATCTGGCTGCTGGGCGCCGACCAGCTGGCCAATTTCTGCACCTGGCGCAACTGGCGCGAAATCACCGAACGCGTCGACCTGGCCGTCGCCGTGCGGCCGGGCACGCCCCTGCATGCGCCGGACGAATTGGCCGACTGGCTTGCCACCCGCCAGAGCCCTCTGCAACAGCTTCCCTTCCAACCCATGGATGTCTCGGCTTCGGACATCCGTACCCGATTGACCAGCGGCGCTTCCACCGCCGGCCTGCTCGACCCCGACGTGGCCACCTACATCGCCACGCATAAACTCTACGTGTAGGGTAATCGACCCCATGGACATACAAAAACTACAACGCGCCGTCATCGATGCCCTCGAAGACGTCAAGGCCCAAGACATCAAAGTCTTCAACACCATGCATCTCACCAGCCTGTTCGACCGCGTGGTGCTGGCCAGCGCCACCTCCAACCGGCAGACCCGGGCGCTTGCCGCCAGCGTCGCCAACCGCGGCCGCGAACTCAAGCTCACCGGCATCACCATCGAGGGCGAGGACACTGGCGAATGGGTGGTGGTCGACCTGGGCGACATCGTCATCCACATCATGCAGCCCGCCATCCGCCAGTACTACAACCTGGAAGAGATCTGGGGCGACAAACCGGTGCGCGTGAAGCTGCTGCCCGAGTCCACCCGCCCGGCGATGGGCAGCGAAGCAAGCTTTTAAGGTCCAGGCCAGCCTGTACATGAGCCGAGGACCCCGGAGGAATCCGAAGCGCAGCCCCCACCGGAGGCGAGCATCGGAATTCCGCAGGGCAGCCTCGGCGCCTCAAGAACTCAGATACCCCCCACCGTGAAGCTCATCATCCTCGCCGTCGGCAACCGCATGCCGGACTGGGTGCAGACCGCCTGGGACGACTATGCCAAGCGCCTGCCCGCCGACTGCGCGCTCGAGCTGCGCGAAATCAAGCCCGAACCCCGCACCTCGGGCAAGACCCCGGCCCAGATGATGGCCGCCGAAGCCAAGCGCATCGAGGCCGCCCTGCCGGCCGGCGCCCTGCGCCTGGCCCTGGACGAACGGGGCCGCGACCTGACCACCATGGCGCTTTCCAAGCAACTGGAACAATGGCGCGCCGACGGCCGCGACGTGGCCTTGCTGGTGGGCGGCCCCGACGGCCTGGACGCCGCGCTCAAGGCCTCCTGCGACGGCCAGTTGCGGCTCTCCTCGCTCACGCTGCCGCACCCCATGGTGCGCGTGCTGCTGGCCGAACAGCTCTACCGCGCCTGGGCCATCATGACCAACCATCCCTATCACCGGGCATGAGCACGCCGAGCCGCCTCAAGTGCTCATTCCCCCTTGGGGGGACGGCGCGCAGCGCCAAGGGGACAATATGAGCATGCCTCGTCTCTACCTGGCCTCGGCCAGCCCGCGCCGCCGCGAACTGCTGCTGCAGATCGGCCTGGCGCACGAAGTCCTGCGCGTGCCGGCTCCGCCCGGCGACGACGAGCCGCAACTGCCCGGCGAAAGCCCGGCCGGCTACGTCCTGCGCACCGCCCGTGAAAAAGCCCAGCGCGGCGAACAATGGATGCGGAGCCGGGCCCTGCCCGCCCTGCCCGTGCTGGCGGCCGACACCACCGTGGTCCTCGACGGCGCGGTGCTGGGCAAGCCGGCCGACCGGGACGACGCCCTGCGCATCCTGCAGGCCCTCTCGGGCACCACGCACGAAGTGCGCACCGCCATCGTCCTGGCCGTCCAGGGCCGCCTGCTCGAAGCGGTTTCCGTCACCCGGGTCGCCATGCGCGCCACCAGCGCCGCCGAACGGGAACGCTATTGCGACAGCGGCGAGCCTTACGGCAAGGCCGGCGCCTACGGCATCCAGGGCCTGGCCAGCCTCTTCATCGAACATATCGCGGGCAGCTACAGCGGCGTGATGGGCCTGCCCCTGTTCGAAACCGCCCGGCTGCTGGCTCAGGCCGGCATCGAGCTGCCCTGAGCCGGCCCAGGCCTGGCGCCGCCAGGCAGCACGGCCCACAGCGACACGCCCACCATCAGCGCCCCGCCCAGCCAGGCCAGGGGCGTCAGGCGCTCACCCAGCCAGAGGCAGGCGACCAGGGCGCCGAAGGCGGGTTCGCTACCCATCAGCAGGCTCACCCGGGTGGGATGGCTGCGCTGCATGGCAAAGCTCTGCACAAAGAAGGCAAACACCGTGCACACCAGGGCCAGGTAGGCCATGCCGACCCAGAACCCGTCCTGCGACGGCCACGCCGGCAAGGGCCCCCATTGCCCCGCCGCCAAGGCCGCGATAGCGCCGCCCCCTGCCACCACGCCCGACTGCACCGCGGTCAGCATCGTCGGCGTCAGCCGGGCATCGCGCATCACCCGTTTCATCACGCATCCATGCAGCGCCCGCAGCAAGGCCGCCAGCAGGATCAGGGCATCGCCGGCCTGCAGCCTCGCGCCGGCGCCGCTCAGCAGCCAGGCGCCGACCAGGGACAGCGCGGCGGCCACCCACTCCTTGCGGGCCGGCCGCCGATGCAGCAAGGCCCATTCGGCCCAGGGCGTCAGCACGACGCAAAGGCTGATCAGGAAAGCCGCCGTCGACGCTTCGGTCAGCATCACCCCGAAGGTTTCCGCCAGGAAAATGCCGAACAATACGGCGCCGCACCCCAGGGCGCCCCACACGGACGAACGCGGCAAGGCCCGCAGGCCCCGCAGCGCCGGCAGCAGCAGCACGAACGCCAGGCCGAAGCGCAGCGCCAGCACGCCCAGCACCGAATAAAAGACCAGCGTGCTTTTCACGACGGCATACGTGCTGCCCCAGACGGCCGCCACGGCCAGCAGCAGCGCATCGGACAGGCGCAGCCACCCTGCTTGGTTCTTCATGACGAGGATCCCTTTGATGGAAATA
Source organism: Bordetella sp. (assembly GCA_036404015.1). GTDB lineage: Bacteria > Pseudomonadota > Gammaproteobacteria > Burkholderiales > Burkholderiaceae_B > Bordetella. The sequence goes on from DASWPO010000059.1 coordinate 7,996, forward strand.
CCCGTCATTTTTCATTAGTGCCGATAAAATGATAATTACCCTTTAGTGCAAAATATTTATGCAAAATAGACATAGATAATCCCGCCCATCCGCCATGCACCCCGACACGCTCTCCGCCCTGCTGCCCGACCTGGCCACCTTCGCCCGCGTCGTCGATGCCGGCAATTTTTCCGAGGCGGCGCGCCAGCTGGGCAGCACGCCCTCCACGATCAGCCGGCAGATCAAGCGGCTGGAAACCGCCCTGGGCACGCGCCTGCTGGAGCGCTCCACCCGCAGCGTGCGCGTCACCGAATCCGGTGAGCAGGTCTACCGGCGCTGCCGCGACATGCTCGAGGCCGCCACCAGCGCCATCGACGCGGCCAGCCGGCTCGCCGCGCAAACGCGCGGGCTGGTCCGCTTCAGCGCGCCCATCTCGTACGCGCACTACGTCATCCACCCGCTGATGCCGGCCTTCCTGCGCGCCCACGAGGCCGTGGACGTGCAGCTCATCTTCACCGACCGGGAACTCGACCCCTTGCAGGACGACGTGGACCTGGTCATCCGCCTGACCCGCCATCCCCCGCCCGGGCTCGCCGCGCGGCCGCTGGGCGAGGTGCGCTGGATACTCTGCGCCTCACCCGGGTATCTCCAGGCGCGCGGCGCCCCTCGGCAGCCCGCCGACCTGGCGGCGCATGACTGCATCTACCTGGGCGAGACGCCCCAGGACAGGCACTGGACCCTGCATCGCGGCAATACGGTGCAAACCGTGGACGTCCGGGGCCGCTATCAGGCCAACCACGCCGATGCCCGGCTGGATGCCGCCCTGCGGCATCTGGGCATCGCCTCCCTGCCCGAATTCCTGGCCGCCGAGGCCTTGCGCAGCGGCGCGCTGGCCCGCGTCCTGCCCGACTGGGATTTCGAGCCCGCCGCTTATACTGGGCCAGTCTGGCTGCTGTACCCGCCCAACCGCTTCCTGCCGCCCAAGGTACGCGCCCTGATCGACCACTTGGCCGCCCACTTGCCCGGGAACCAGGCGTAACCGCTGGCCAAGGGCCTTCGCCCCCTGTCCATGAAAATGTGAAAAAATAAAACAGGAAAAACGTTGCAGGCTCAAATGGCACGCTGGGTATAGTTGCACCGCGCAACAATTATCTACTTAACGTTTTTTTATTTCTTCGCCCTTCACGGCACCCTATCCCATAGGTTATGGAGCAAACACGGTCCGCCACACCAGCGCAGCCGGCATCTTTGCCGGCTGGCTCGTTGTCGGCTGTCGACACTCCACGCTGGCACCGTTCCTTATTGGGCAAGACCATCCTCTTCGTGCTGGGGGCCGTGCTGCTGGCCTACGGCATCGGCGCCGGCGTCGGCTTCATGATGGTGGAACGCATCTCGCGCGAGCAATGGTGGAGCCAGGCCGCCACCTATACCCAGATCTCCGCCACCGCCCTGCGCAGCATCTACACCGCCATCTCCGTCGAAACCAACGCCGACGGGCAGATCACCCGCATCGTGTCCGAAAGCCCCATCGGCGACGCGGACTCCATCCTGCAAACCGGCTTCAGTCCGGTCGACGTCCTGGCGCTGGCGGCGGCGCAGACCCGCCACAATGTCTGGCTGTTCCGCTGCCAGGAAGGCCACGCATCCAATATGTCCATGGTCAGCGCCCTCGACGGCACGCAGGGCGCCCCCGCGGCCGGCGACGGCCAGACCTCCCTCACCCCCGACGAGATCAAGAACCCCTATGTGGGCTTTGCCCGCATCAATGGCGCCGAATACTTCGTCAGCGCCATCCCCATCGCCACCCATGCCGGCAAGCAGACGGGCGTGCTCATCTCCAGCATCGGCCTCACGCAGTCGCTCTACCAGACGCGCAACGCGCTCATCCGCAACTCCCTGCTGGTGCTGCTGGGCGTGCTGCTGGCGGCCACCGTCGCCATCATCTGGCTCATGCACCGCCTGTTCCGGCCCGTGCCGGCGCTGATCCAGTCGCTCATGCGCATCACGCACGGCGACATCCAGTCCGTCACGCCCTACCAGGGCCGGCCTGATGAAATCGGCCGGCTGGCCACCGCCATCGAAACCCTGCGCAACGCCGTCGCCGAGCGCGAACAGCTGCTGTCCATCCAGGAAGCCGCCATGCGGCTCGAGCACATGGCGCACCACGATGCGCTGACCGGCCTGCCCAATCGCGCCTTCCTCGACCGCACCCTGTCGCATGCCGTCGCCACCCTGCCCTCCGGCGCCCGCTTCAATGTGATGCTGTTCGACCTCGACCGCTTCAAGGAGGTCAACGACAGCTACGGACATGCCATCGGCGATGCGCTGCTCGTGGCCATCAGCGACCGCCTGAACCTGCTGCTCGGCCCCGAGGACGTCGCCGCGCGGCTGGGCGGCGACGAGTTCGTGGTGGTGCAGAAGGTCGCCCGCGATGCCCTGCTGGAAGCCAGCAAGCTGGCCTCGCGTATCATCGAGACGCTCAAGCGCCCGTTCCTGGTCGACGGGCGGGAACTGCACATCGGCGCCAGCGTCGGCATCACCTGCGCGCCGAGCGACGGCGACAATGCCCACGACTTGCTGAAAAACGCCGATACTGCCCTGTACGCCGCCAAGAACGGCGGCCGCGGCCGGTTCACTTTCTACGAATCCCGCATGTCCATGGATGCACGGACGCACACCCCCTTGTCCTAGTAGCCCTGTTCCAAGGCACGACTATGCACCTCACGCGGATCATGGCGGCCTGGCCGCGCAAGCGCCTTTGCAGCTGGCAGCGCCGGCTGCAAAGCCAGGCCGCCTTCGCCGCCCTGGCCATCCTGCCCGTCGCGCAGCAGGCCCAGGCGACCGACACCCTGGCCAAGATCGCCAGCACCCACCGCATCATCATCGGCCATCGCCAGAGCGAGCTGCCGTTCTCCTACGTGGCGAACGGCAAGGTCATCGGCTATGCCATCGACATCTGCCAGAAGGTCGTCGAAGGCCTGCAAAAGCAGCTCAACCTGGACCACATCGAAATCGACTACCAGCTGGTGGCCACGGCCACCCGTTTCATCCAGCTCAATAGCGGCAATATCGACCTGGAGTGCGCCACCACCACCAACAACGCCGAGCGCCGCAAGATCGCCGAGTTTTCCTATCCTTATTTCTTCACGGCGACGCGCTACGTCGCGAAGAAGCAGGCAGGCCTGCACACCATTGCCGACCTGGCCGGGCACAGCGTGGTCTCCACCACCGGCACCATCGACGTCGATCAGCTCAACGCCGTCAACCTGGCGCAGCATCTCAATATCTCCGTGCTGCTGCGGCGCACGCACAGCGACTCGTTCCAGCTGGTCGAAAACGGCCAGGCCTCGGCTTTCGTCATGGACGATATCCTGCTGGCCGGCCTGGTGGCCTCTTCCGGGCACCCCGGCGACTACACCATCTCGCAGGACGCCTTCAACCGGCCCGAACCCTATGGCATCCTGATTCCGGCCGGCGACATCGCCTTCAAGAGCGCGGTCGACCGGGTCTTGCGCACGCTGTACGCCAGCCACGAAATCGACCAGCTCTATGCCAAGTGGTTCATGCAGCCCATCGCGCCGGACGGCCGCAACCTCAAGCTGCCCATGTCGCCCGAACTGCGCGACTGGCTGGCCGCGCCGCGCGAATACCTGGACTGACCGGAGCGACCGCCATGCGCCTGCCTTCGCCTTCCCGACGGTTCTGCCTGGGCCTTGCGGCCGCGCTGCTGACCGCCGGCCTCTCGCACGCCCAGACGCCCCCTGCCTCCACGCTGGAGCGCATCCGCCAGACCGGCGTGCTGCGCATCGGCTTCGGCTACGCCCAGCCCTTTGCCTATATCGAGGCCAACGGCACGGTCACGGGCTATTCGATCGAGCTATGCGGCCGGCTGGCCGAGACGCTGCGCGTACAACTGGCCCTGCCCAGGCTGGACATCCAGTACAGCCGGCTCGCCCCGAACAACCGCATCTCCCAGCTCAACAGCGGCGCGATCGACATCGAATGCGGCGCCAGCACCAACTCGCCGGAACGACGCGCCAGCGTCACCTTCGGCCCCAGCCATTTCATCACCGACTCGCGTTATGTGTCGCTGGCGGCCAACGCGCTGCGCACGATCGACGATCTGCGCGGCAAGAGCGTGGCAGTCGTGCTCGGCACGACCAACGTGGGCGACATCGCCCGGCTCAACCGCGAGCGCAGGCTCAATCTGTCGGTCGTCACGACGCATACCAACCAGGACGCCTTCGACCTCATCACGCAGGGCAAGGTCAGCGCCTTTCCCATGGACGATGTGCTGCTGCACATGCTGGTCGGCGCTTCCGGCAATCCCGACCGCTATGCCGTGTCCGACGAGACCCTGGCGCCGCCGCAGGCCTATGGCTTCATGATGCGGCGCAACGACCCGGACTTCGTCCAGGCCGTCGACGCGGCCCTGCGCAATATCTACGCGAGCCCGGACATGCCGGCCCTGTACGACCGCTGGTTCAATGAGCCGCTGCCGGGCAGCGGCGTCAATCTGCACCTGCCCATGAGCCCGACATTGCGCCGGGCGCTCTTCGGGGCCGATGCCGGCTGAATGAACCGGCATCGGGCACGTCCGACTAGGCCGTCTCGCCCTTGAGGGCGGCATCGAGCTGCGACTTGTCCAGCTCGCCTTCCCAGCGGGCCACCACGATGGTCGCCGCCGCGTTGCCCACCAGGTTGGTCAGCGCGCGGCACTCGGACATGAAGCGGTCCACGCCCAGGATGAGCGCCATGCCGGCCACGGGGATGGACGGCACCACCGACAGCGTGGCCGCCAGCGTGATGAAACCCGCGCCCGTCACGCCCGCCGCGCCCTTGGAGCTCAGCATGGCCACCAGCAGCAGCAGGATCTGGTCGCCCAGCGACAGGGGAATGTCGCAGGCCTGGGCGATGAACAGCGCGGCCATGGTCATGTAGATATTGGTGCCGTCCAGGTTGAAGGAATACCCCGTGGGCACGACCAGGCCCACCACCGACTTGGAACAGCCTGCCTGTTCCATCTTCTGCATCAGCGTGGGCAGGGCCGCTTCCGACGAGCTGGTGCCCAGCACCAGCAGCAGCTCTTCGCGGATGTAGCGCACCAGCCTGACGATGGAGAAGCCGTTGTAGCGGCCCACGGCGCCCAGCACGATGAGCACGAACAGAATGGACGTGAGGTAGAACGTGCCCACCAGCATGGCCAGGTTGATCACCGAGGCGATGCCGTACTTGCCGATGGTGAAGGCCATGGCGCCGAAGGCGCCGATGGGCGCCACGCGCATCAGGATGGACACCAGCTTGAACACCGGCAGCGACACGGCCTGCAGAAAGGCCGTCACCGGCTTGGCGCGCTCGCCCACGATGGCCAGCGAAATGCCGAAGAGCACCGCCACGAACAACACCTGCAGGATGTCGCCCGACGTGAAGGGGCTGAGCAGCGTGGTGGGGATGATGTTGAGGATGAAGCCCGACACCGTGGAGTCGTGCGCCTTGGACACGTAGCCCTTGACCTGGTTCTGGTCGAGCGAGGCGGGGTTGATGTGCATGCCGCCGCCCGGCTGGATGAGGTGGCTGACGATCATGCCGATGACGAGCGCGATGGTCGAGAACACGATGAAGTAGATCATCGCCTTGCCCACCACGCGGCCGACCTTCTTGAGGTCGCTCATGGCGGCGATGCCGGTGGTCACCGTCAGGAAGATCACCGGCGCGATGATCATCTTCACCAGCTTGATGAAGCCGTCGCCCAGCGGCTGCATGGCCACGGCCGTATCGGGCACATAGTGGCCCAGCGCGATGCCGATGAGAATGGCGGCGATCACCTGCACATACAGGATTTGATAGAACTTGGGCTTGCGAGCGGGTGCGGAGGGTTGCTGCGTGTTGGCTTGATCTAGATCGATCATTTTTTGTCTCGTGAGTATGTCGACATGGCAAACCTTAACAAAGGCTTAGCGCCGCATTCTACTATCTGGCGCCAAGCCCTGGCCCGCTTGCCAGAGGCCTCGCCCCAATCGCAAAGAAGCGCAAAAAAAGCCGCCTTTTCGCCAAGTTGTTACAGGTTCTGTCATCTGGCGTGCCTATGATTCCACATCCGCCACGCTTTGAAGGAAATCCGGATGGATGTCTCCGTCTCCAGCATGATCAATATGTCCATGGACATGCAATCCACGGCCGTCACCCAGGACATCGGCGCGATCATGCTCCGCAAGACCCTGAACGTGGCAGCCCAGCAAATAGCCACGCTCATGCAAGCGGCCATGCCGCAGCTGGCCACCTCGGGCACGCTGGGCACGGTGGTCAATACTTACGCCTGATCTGAGACCTCTTGATACCGCTTGCGCAGCGGGCCGGCGATACACTCGCCTCGCTTGGTTCCTCATTTCGGAGACACACATCATGCTGAAGCTGCGCACTGCCGGTCTTGTCCTGTTTTCTTCCACCTTGCTGCTGGGCGCCACGGCCCAGGCGCAGCTGCTCAACGCCGTCAAGGGCGCCGTGGGCGCAAGCTCGTCGTCGGACGGCGCGGCCTCTTCGGGCAGTTCCTTGCTGGGCGGTCTCGGTGGTGCGGCCGGCGGTTCGGCCCTGCCCTCGCTGAGCTCTGTCGGCACCGGCAACCTCACCGGCGTGCTGACCTACTGCATGCAGAACAAATACCTGAGCGGCGGCGAAGCCTCGGGCGTGCAAAGCCAGCTGCTCGGCAAGCTGGGCGGCCCGGCCAAGGCCAAGTCGGACCCCGGCTACCAGCAGGGCATCAGCGGCATCCTGGGCGGCAACAGCAGCCAGAAGATGGACCTGACCGGCGGCGGCAACAGCGGCATCAAGCAGCAGATCACCGACAAGGCCTGCGACCAGGTGCTCCAGTACAGCAAGTCGGCGCTATAAGCCTGGCCGGCGCCGGCCGCGCCGTCAATCCTGGAACTGCTTCCACAGCACCATTCTTTCCCGCAGGTCCAGGATGCGGCCGTCGACCGCGAACGTGCCGTCGCCCCGATGGTGCAGGGTGCGGCGCTCCTTGCGATCCGGGTCCGTCCAGACCCGCACCGCATCCAGCAGGAAAAGGTTGTACCGGTCGACCAGGCTGGTATCGGCGACGCGGCACTCGATATTGGCCACGCACTCGGCGATCAGCGGCGCCCGCACGGATTGCGCCGCGACCGGCGTCAGGCCGAACCGCTCGAACTTGTCGACCTCGCTGCCCGAGCAATTGCCGATGTCCACCACCTTCTTGGCAAGATCCACGGTGGGAATGGCGATGACGCATTCGCCGGTCTTCTTCAAGGCCTGGTAGCTGTGGTCCCAGGGACCGATGACGGCGGCGATCAGCGAAGGATGCTGCACCATCATGTGAAAACCCATGGTCATGATGTTGGCGCGACCGCGGTGCGCGGTGCTCACCAGCACCACCGGGCCGGCCTCGAGCAGGCGATAGGCATTGGGCTGCGGCATGGCTTGCAAGGTCATCGGGGCTTCCTTTATCCGTATGTGTCCTTATTCTATTGAGCGCGGGGCGGACGTAACATCGGGTACCGTTTTTTCGACAGGATCCGCCATGAAACGACTTGCCCTTCTCGCCTGCGCCTGCGCCCTGGCGCTCGTCCAATCCCTGGCCCTGGCCCAGTCCGCGCCGTCCACCCTGGGCAAGGTCGCGCAGAGCGGCGTGCTGCGCGTCTGCTCGCCGGGCGACTACAAGCCCTTCAGCTTCATGAAGGCCCCCGACGAATTCGAAGGCCTGGACGTCGACCTGATGGGCTCGCTGGCCGCCGCCCTGGGCGCCAAGCCGCAGTTCATCAAGACCACCTGGGCCAATCTGCTGCCCGACTTCGCCGCCGGCAAGTGCGACATCGCGGTGGGCGGCATCTCGATCTCGCTGCCGCGCCAGAAGCAGGTGTATTTCAGCGACGGCTACATGGTCAACGGCAAGACGCCCATCACCCTGTGCAGGAACGTCGCCAAATACCAGAGCATCGCCGCCATCGACAAGCCCACGGTGCGCGTCATCACCAACCCGGGCGGCAGCAACGAAACCTTCGCCAAGACCAAGCTCCCTCACGCCAAGCTCATCATCAATCCCGACAACCTGAGCATCTTCGACGAGATCATCAAGGGCCGCGCCGATGTCTTCGTGACCGAGGCGGCCGAGGCCATCGTGCAAAGCAGGCTGCATCACGAACTCTGCCCCGTCAATCCGGCCAAGCCGCTGCAGTACGCCGAGATGGGCTATATGCTGCCCAGCGGGGACGAGGTGTTCAAGCGCTTTGTCGATCAGTGGCTGCACCTGGCCAAGGCCAGCGGCGAATACGACCAGCTCAACAGCAAGTGGCTGGGCAAGTAAGGCAGCAGGAGAATTCAGCCCAGGTAGTACGGATGGATGCCGCCGTCCGTCTGCAAGTCATGCCCGTTCAGCCAGCCCGGCACGTCGGCGGGATCGAGCGGGTGGGCGAAGAAATGGCCCTGCAGCACCGGACAGTGGTACTCCGTCAGCAGGCCGTATTGCGCCGGGGTTTCCACCCCTTCGGCCACGACGGTCAGGCCCAGGCTGCGGCCGATGCCAATGACCGTCTCCACCAGCGCCTGCTGGCGGCTCTCCTTGGGGCATAGCTCGACAAAGCTGCGATCGATCTTGATCTCGGTGAGCGGCAGGTTGATGAGATTGGACAGGCTGGCAAAGCCCGTGCCGAAATCGTCCACCGACAGGCCCAGGCCCAGCGCCCGGATGCCATGCACGGCGGCCAGCATCTCGGAGGTCAGCTCCAGCATGGTGCTCTCGGTGATCTCGATCGTCAGGCTGCTGCCCCGCAGGCCGAACTCGTCCAGCAAGCCCTCCAGGAACGCAACCAGCTTCGGATTGCGGAAATTGAGCGGCGACAGGTTGACCGACACGACCGGGACATCCAGCCCCGCGCCGCGCCATTGCGACAACTGGCGGCAGGTCTCGCGCAGGGCCCAGAACCCGAGCGCATCGATCTGCCCCGTCTCTTCCGCCATCGGAATGAAGCGGTCGGGAGGGATGGCGCCGACCCGTTCGTTGTGCCAGCGCGCCAGCGCCTCGAAGCCGTAGATCTCACCGCTGTCCGACCGCACCTGGGGCTGGTAATGCAGCGTCAGCTGGTTTGCGGCGATGGCCTGCTTGAGCTCCGAGCTCAGCAGCAGGCGGTCTTCGACCATGACGTTCATGGCCCGGCAGAAGAACTGGTACGTGCCCCCGCCCACGGCCTTGACCCGCAGCAGGGCCGTCTTGACCATGCCCAGCAGATCGCTGCGGCTCTCCATCTTGCCCGCCATGCAGCGGCTGATGCCCACGCTGGCCGACAGGTTCAGGGTGTAGCCGCCGATCTCGATCTGCCCGTTGACGGCCTCCAGCAGGCGTCCGGCGATGTGGACGGCGCCGTCCGCGTCGCAGTCCCTCGCCGCCAGCAGGAACTGGTCTCCACCGAAACGGCCCAGGAACTGCCCAGGCCTGAGCTGGCCCTGCAGGCGGTCGGCCATTTCCACCAGCACCAAGTCGCCTGCGCCATGGCCCAGGGCGCTGTTGACGTCCTTCAGGCGGTCCAGGTCGATCATGAACAGCGCCACGCCCCTGCCCACGTCGCCATCCAGCAGGGTGTCGATATGCTGGTCCATGTGGCTGCGATTGGGCAGGCCGGTCAACCCGTCGAACTTGATCAGGCGATCCATCTGCGCGCGGGTTTCTTCCCGCTCGAAAGCCAGCAGGCACAGGTGCACGCTGGCTTCGGCGATGCGCGCCAGATATTCCGACGGCCAACCGCTGCGCTTGAAATAGAAGGCGAAGGTGCCCGCCACGCTTCCGTCGCGCCGCTTGATCGGATAAGACCAGCAGGCCCGGTAGCCGTACGGCAGCACAATATGCTTGTACCCGGCCCACAACGGGTCGGTCTCGAGGTCGGACACCATGACCGGCTCGCCCCGGTAGGCCGCCGTGCCGCAGCTGGCCACCCCTTCGCCGATCTCCACGCCGTCGAATGCGAGACAGTAGTCTTGCGGGAAACTCGGCGCGGCCCAGGGCTTGAGCCGATGGTCGGAAACGCGGCATATCGACGCTCGCACGCCGGGCACTATCGACTCGATGCGGTGGCACAGGTATTTGCCCAGGCTGTCGAAGGACATGTTCCGGGTCAGCGCCTCGAGGCAATCGCGCTCCAGGTCGCGGATGCGCCGTTGACGATCCTGCTCTTCAGAATCCTGTCCGCTTGCATCGTCGCGCGCCAGGGCGGCGATCATGTGCAGGCGCTTGCCTTCGATATCGACGAGGGAGCGGATGAACAGCGCCTTGCCCCGCCTGCCATCCTTGCGCTCGACCAGCAGTTCGCGAGCCTGGCCCAGGCCGTCACCCGAGTCTTCGAAATTACCGCCAAAATAGGGCAGCCACGACATCGCGTCGCGCCCAAGCATTTCTTCCCGCGTATATCCCCACAGCCTTTCGGCGGCCCGGCTGAAAAACACGACGGATTGGGTATCGTCCAGCAAAACGACGGCCAGCGCTGAGCGATCTAGTGCAGCAAATGAAATACTCTCAACATCGGCAAACACCCCATCCATCTTCCGGGCCCCTGCATGGTTTGCGATCTGTTCGTATTGATCCGGTGATCGTATCGCACACCCTGAAATAAAAGCCCACCATGCTGTTTCTGTTTGTAAATTATCAATGGCCTGCTTATAGGACTTATTTTCAACGATGACGCACAAGCCCACGCACGACAACAACGCCGCATTGCGCCACCGGGACGGGCACCATGCCCGCGTGACTTATGAGGAGCTCTTCTTCGACCTGGTCTACGTATTCGCGGTCACGCAGCTCAGCCACGAACTCTTGCACCACCTGAACCCAATGGGCCTGATGGAGACCGTGATCCTGTGGTTCGGGGTCTGGCTGGGCTGGCAGTACACCTGCTGGGTCACCAATTGGTTCGATCCGGAGACGCCGCGCATCCGGGGCATGCTGTTCGTGACGATGCTGCTCGCGCTGCTGATGTCTTCCAGCATCCCCGCCGCCTTCGGCGACCGCGGGCTGATCTTCGCGAGCTGCTATGCCGCGATGCAGGTGGGGCGCACGGCCTTCATCGTCAGGGAACTCGGGCGCGACCACCCATTGGCCGCCAACTACCGGCGCATGCTTGTCTGGCTGTGCCTCTCCGCCGTGTTCTGGATCGCGGGCGGCCTGCTGGACCACGAAGCGCGCATCGCGCTCTGGATCGTGGCCATCGCCTGCGAGTACTTCTCGCCGATGTTCGGCTTCGTGCTGCCCGGGCTGGGACGATCCTCGACTCGCGACTGGACCGTCGAGGGCGGCCATTTGACTGAACGCTGCCAGCTCTTCGTGATCGTCGCGCTGGGCGAGACCCTGCTGGCCTGCGGGGCCGCGCTGACCGATGCGCAAGCCTGGAATATGGACATCCTGTCAGCCCTGGGGGCCACGTTCATCGGTACCTTGTCGATGTGGTGGCTGTACTTCGGCACATCCAGCAAGGACGCCACCGCCGTCATCACCTCGTCCACCAACCCGGGGCGCATCGGCGCCAACTTCCACTACATCCACGCCATTCTCGTGGCGGGAATCATCGGCAGCGCCGTAGGCAACGATCTGGTATTCGCGCATCCGCATGCCAGCCCGGAAACCGCGCAGGTTCTGGCGCTGGCAGGCGGGCCGGCGGTCTACCTGCTGGGCAGCGCCATATACAAGTATGTGGTTTACGGCCGCATCCCGGTCTCCCATGTCGCCGGCGCGCTGGCCCTGGTGGCCCTGATTCCGGCCTGCTACGGCAGCAACCTGCTGGTCATGGGTTGGCTCACGACCGCGGTGCTGCTCGCCGTGAGCTTCTGGGAGGCGCGGATGCGGCGCCAGCCCATCCTTGGAGAGAACCAGGCGCATCATCCTTAGGTCCGCTTGCCGGTCCGCCCCACCCCGCTGCCCATCTTCCCCTCAGGCATCCCCTGAACCTCCGCCCGCGGCAAAAACCCGGGCGGCCCCCCTCCGCGTGCACTCGCCAACCGCAAATTCCCTGAATTTGTGGTTGACGACCTTTTTCACATTAAGTATCCTAACAACAATTAAAGTATACTTAATAAGTAATTTCGACTACTTAATCTCTGTTTTGTTGGAGCACACAAGTCATGGAACGATTGCGCTTTGGCATTTGCGGGTTGGGCTTTGCCGGTTCCGTTCTGATGGCGCCACCGATGAAACAGCATCCCAACGCGGAAATCGTGGCCGCCTGCGACCCGAACGCCGACATTCGCGCGGCTTTCGGCAAGGACTACGGCATTGCGACTTACGACAGCCTGCGCGCGATGCTGGACGACGCCGATCTGGACGCGGTGTACATCGCGTCCCCTCATCAGTACCACTGCGAGCAGGTCGTCCTCGCCGCCGAGCGCGGCAAGCACATCATCGTCGAGAAACCGCTCACCTTGAACGACGACGACGCCCGGCGCATGGTCGATGCCGTAGCGCGCCATCAAGTCCAGATGGTGGTCGGCACCTCGCGAAGCCACGACCCCGTCGTCAAAACCATGCGGGACATCGTCGGCAGCGGCGAGCTGGGCCGCCTGGCGATGATCAACGCCTGGAACTACACCGACTATCTGTACCGGCCGCGCCGTCCGGAAGAGCTCGATACGTCCCAAGGCGGCGGCATTCTCTTCAGCCAGCTGCCGCACCAGCTCGATGTCATCAAGACCATCGCCAACGCAACCATCGTTTCGATTCGGGCGGGATCGGGACGGCTGGATCCGAAGCGGCCGACGGAAGGCCATTGCGCCGCGTTCGTCACGCTGTCCAATGGCGTGTTCGCCACGCTTGCCTATAGCGGATACGACCATTTCGATAGCGACGAACTGCAGTTCTGGATCGCGGAAAGCGGCCGCGAGAAGCGGCCCAATCACGGCGGCGCCCGCAAGCTTCTCGCGGCGCTCGCGCCCGAAGAAGAAGCCGCCTTCAAAACACAGCGCCTGGGTTATGGCGGCCCCGTCGCCCGCAACTACGCGGCGACCGAAGCCAGCCGCAAGCAGCCGCATTTCGGCATCTTCGTCGCAACGTGCGAGCGCGGCGATCTTCGTCCCTGCCCCGAAGGCGTTCTGGTCTATGGCGATGAGGGGCCGCGCACGGTGCCCGCCCACGTCGGCCGGGGAGCGTATGGCCAGGGCGACACGATCGACGAACTCTACGACGCGGTGACCGGAGCCGGGCCGGCTGTGCGCGACGCCACGTTTGGACGAAACACCGTCCTGGCCTGCCTGGCCATACTCGAGTCGTCCAGGACAGGCCGCGAAGTCGCCGTGCTCTCTTAGCACGCCTGACCCGCAATCCAACACGACCTTATCCAGCGTTAAAGACCTAGGGAAAACATCATGACTGATCATGACGATCCATATCGCATCCTGACGGCAGTCGGTCCGGGAACACCGATGGGCAATTTGTTCCGGCGGTTCTGGCTACCCGCCCTGTTGAGCGAAGAACTGCCGGCGGCCGATTGCCCGCCCGTCCGGATCAGGATCCTCTGCGAAGATCTCGTCGCGTTCCGCGACAGCAGCGGACGCGTCTGGATCATCGATGCCTATTGTCCGCACAGGAGAGCGCCGCTATTTTTCGGCCGCAACGAAGAGAACGGCCTGCGCTGCGTCTATCACGGCTGGAAATTCGACGTCAACGGCGAATGTGTCGACATTCCGAACATCATCCCGCCGGACAACTTCGCGGCGCTCAAGCAGAGGGCCAGCATCAAGGGCTATCCCGCCCAGGAAAGCGGCGGAATCGTCTGGGTCTACATGGGACCGAAAGAACTCATGCCGGAATTGCCCGGCATGGAATGGGTCGGCCTGCCAGACGATCAGGTCAATTGCTCGCGATGGCTGCACCGCAGCAACTGGCTGCAGGCGGCGGAAGGCGAAATCGATACCTCGCACATCAGCTTTTTGCACAACCGGGTCAACGTCGGACCCAACTCCCCCGACTGGCAGCGCCTTGCCCAGGATGGCGCGCCGCAGATCACGGTGAGGGAAACCGACTACGGGTTCGTCTATGGATCGCGTCGAAGCTTCGAAGGGCAGTATTTCTGGCGTGTCACGCAATGGATGCTGCCCATGTGGAGCGCGGTTCCGCGGTCCATCGGCGACCCCATCCTGGCCGGCCGCGCGTGGGTTCCGGTCGATGACTACACAACGACAGGCTTCGGCTACCTCTATGCCGCCGACAGGCCGCTCTCCACCAAGGAACGGGAAGAAGTCGCGTCCGGCGAACGGTTTCCGCCGCGCGCCAGGAAGGGAACCTTCAGGCTGCCGCACGGCTACGTCATCGACACCTTCCTGCCGGACGCGAATATCGGCAACGACTTCCTGATCGACCGTCAGATACAGGCGACGACCAATTTCACCGGCATATTCGGCGTCAACGAACAGGACCGGGCCCTGCAGGAGTCGATGCTGAGCATTCCGGGGCATGTCGGCATTGTTGACCGCTCGAAAGAGCGTCTCGTCAAATCGGATCTTCCGATCATGACGGCGCGGCGCATGCTTACGAAACTGGCCAAGGATCTGATCCAGGGCATCGAGCCCAAGGCCGCTTCGAGCGCGGACCAGTATGGCGTGCGAGGCATCGCCATCCTGTCGCCCATTGCCGACTTCGATGAGTTCATGCGGGTCCACGCGAACTCGATGGAAGCCGCCGAGGCATAGGATGGCGATCAACGGAGACTCTCATTCGCATATCGAGGCCAGGCTCCACTCGATCACGCAGGAAGCCGAAGACATCTTGCTCTTCGACTTTCGCCCAGGCCTTGGACAGCATTTCCCCGGCGTCGAAGCGGGCGCGCACATCGATCTGCACCTCGCCAACGGACTCAGCCGAAGCTATTCGGTCATCAACTCGCAGGATGACCGCGACCGCTATCTGATCGCGGTAAAAAAAGAGGCCGCCGGCCGCGGCGGATCGCGATTCATCCATGATGAGTTGCGCGTCGGCCAACGCATCGCCATCGGCGGGCCGCGCAACAATTTTCGCCTGCGGGAGGCGTCTGCCCATTCCGTCTTCATCGCGGGCGGCATCGGCATCACGCCGCTCTACAGCATGATTCAACGGCTGGAACGGCTCGAACGGTCGTGGGAGCTGCACTATGCCGCGGCCCATCGCGAGCAGGCCGCGTTCGTCGAGCCGCTGGCGACGCTGCAGCCCAAGACGCATTTCTACTTCAAGTCGGACCAGGCCGGTCAAGGCGCGCTGGATCTCCGGCAGATCATCCGGGACAGCCGCCCTGATGCCGATTTCTATTGCTGCGGTCCGACTCGCATGCTGCGGGATTTCGAAGCGGCAACGGCATCGATTCCGCCGGATCGTGTGCACGCGGAATACTTCACCGCGCTCGAGGCGCCTGCGGCCGAAGGAGGATTCGAGGTCGTGCTGCAACGCTCGGGCCAACGCCTCGCCATACAAGCGGGCGAGACGATCCTCGACGCGCTGATCAAGCTCGGGACCGATGTGCCCTATTCATGCATGGAGGGCGTATGCGGCAGCTGCCAGGTCCGGGTCATCGAAGGCACCCCCGATCATCGCGACCTCATCCTGAGCAAGCAAGAACGCGACATGAACGACAGGATGCTGATCTGCTGCTCGGGCTCGAAGTCCGCGAAACTCGTTCTTGACCTGTAGCGAGCCCAGGCTTCATCAGGGGTCCCCTGCGGTCACGCGGCGTTCGCGGCCGCCTGCTCGCGCGCGTACTGCGTCGGCGGCCTGCCCACGTGCCGCGTGAAGGCCACGCTGAACGTGCTAGCGGAGCGGTAGCCGACACGCTCGGCGATCTCGGCGACACGGCCAGCGTTGCGGCGCAGCAGGTCCTTCGCGAGCGCCATGCGCCAGGCGAGCAGATATTCCATCGGCGTGACCCCGACCGCGCGGTTGAAGCGCTCGAAAAAGGCCGAGCGAGAGAGCGCAGCCTCCTTGGCGAGCTCGACAACCGTCCACGCGTGCGTCGGGCGCCCGTGCATCCCGCGCAGCACGGCGGCGAGACGGCAGTCGGAGAGCCCGCGCGCCAGGCCCGGCGACGCATTCGTTCCCGCCGTGGACCGCAACGCCTCGATGAGCAGCACTTCCAGCAGTCGCGAGAGCACGACCTCGCGCGCGGGCCGCTGCTCGCGTGATTCCTCTCGCACAAGCTGCACGAGCGTGGCCAGCCGCCGTTCGCCGCGGACATGCACGAACTGCGGCAGCAGCGAGACCAGCAGGGACGCATCCGGCGAACCGAAGCTGCAGTGGCCCGCCATCATTCGGGCGTCGATCGGACTGTCCGGGCCGCCGATCCTGAACTCGCCGTTGCCCAGCGCAACGGGCGCCGGCGTCTCGACCCCTGGCGGTGGCGGTTCGAGGCTGGACATCTCGACGCCATAGGCCGCGGGAATCAGCACGAAATCACCCGACAGAAGCTCGATGGGCTCGTGTCCGTCGATCGTGACGCGGCATCCGCCCTCGAGCATCACGCAATAGAACGGCTGGCCGGCATCCGAGCGGCTGATGCGCCAGGGGCTGGCGCCGAAGACGAGCTTGGAGAACCGGGCGCCCGGCTGCAGCAGCGTCACGACTTCGGCCAAGGGATCGACCATAACCGGACTCCTGCAAATGAAATGCGGACTCCGGATTGTAGTGCGTTCGGCCCCAGCCACCTATTGTGTAGCCATCGCCAATCACTATTGAAGGAGTTTCCATGAAGACAGTTCTGATCACCGGCTGTTCGTCCGGCTTTGGCCTCGAGATCGCCCGCTACTTCCTGGCCCGCGACTGGCGCGTCGTCGCCACGATGCGCACGCCGCGCGACGACGTGCTGCCGCATTCCGATCGCCTGCGCGTGCTCGCCCTCGACGTTACCGATCCGGAGAGCATCCGCAAGGCCGTGGAGGCGTCGGGGACGATCGACGTGCTCGTCAACAACGCGGGGATAGGCGCGGCCGCCCCGGCCGAGCTCACGCCCATGGCGACGGTGCGCGAGATCTTCGAGGCCAACACCTTCGGCACGATGGCAATGACGCAGGCGGTGATACCGCAATTTCGCCAGCGCCAGACCGGCGTCGTCGTGAACGTCACCTCGAGCGTGACGCTGAGGGCATTGCCTCTGCTTGCCGCGTACAGCGCGAGCAAGGCGGCGGTAAACGCATACACCGAATCGATGGCGCTGGAGCTCGAACCCTTCGGCATACGCGCGCGCCTGGTGCTGCCGGGCCGCTCGCCCGAGACACGCTTCGGCGAGAATGCGCGCACCCACATGCATGGCTTCGACCACCCAGCCTATGCCGGCCTGGTGCAAAAGGTCTTCGCGGCGCTGACGGACACGTCGTCGCCAGTCACCTATGCGCAAGACGTCGCCGAAGCCGTGTGGCGCGCGGCGACCGACCCGTCGTCTCCGATGCGCATCCCGGCCGGCGCCGACGCCCAAGCGTGGGCCGCCGAGGCGCGGCGGCTGGCCGGGGATAACACTCGCGTATTTGACTGATTGTTCCAGTATTGCTATAAACGCCTCCATGCCGAGACCGAAGGAATTCGACAGGGACGAAGCGCTCGACGCGTCAATCGGCGTGTTTCGAGAGCATGGCTTCGCGGGTACTTCGGCCGGGATGTTGACCGATGCGATGAAGATCGGTCGGCAGAGTCTCTACGATACGTTCGGTGACAAGTGGCGGCTCTACTGCGCAGCGGTGCAACGGTATGCCGTTGCCGAAGCGCAGGCGCATTTCGCAGCGCTGAAAACCGGTCCCAAGGCCATGGACGGCATTTGCCGGATGATGGAACGCGTTGTGGCCGAGGCGCGAATGCCCTGCCTTGGTGTGAGTTCGATCAGCGAATTCGGCGATAGCCGCAAGGACCTTGCGCAGTTGCGTAACGCCGCGGGCCGCGCTCTGCGCGCGGCTATCGCTGACAAAGTCCGGCAGGCGCAAGCCGAGGGCGATGCAGCCGTGAAGCTTGATCCGGGGCACGCAGCCGGTTTCCTCATCGCCAATGTGGCGGCGATCAGACTCGCCGCGCGCGCAGGAGCGGGAGATGCTGAACTCCGGGCGCTCGGACGGCTTGCCATCACCGCCCTGAGGTAGTTTTTTTTGCCATATTCTGGAATGAACATTCAAAATAGGAGTCGAATAATGAAAGCTATCGTCATGACCGGCACAGGCGGCACGGAAACGCTGCGGCATGTCGAGCGCCCCGACCCGGCGCCAGGCGCGGGCCAGGCGCTGGTCGAGGTGGCCGCCGCCGGCGTCAATTTCATGGATATCGGCGTCAGGCAGGGCATGGCGTGGCGCGACGTACCCAATCCGAAAATCCTGGGCGTCGAGGGCGCCGGCCGGATTGTGGCGGTGGGCGAAGGGGTCGCCGGCTTCACGCCCAAGCAGCGGGTGGCCTGGGTGTACGCGCCGGGCAGCTATGCCGAGAAAGTCGTCATCCCGGCCACCGCGCTCGTGCCCATACCCGATGAGGTGGACGACCGGACCGCTGCCTCACTGATGATGCAGGGACTTACCGCCAGCCACTTCGGAACGGATTTCCACCCCGTGCAGCCCGGCGAATTCGCGCTGATCCATGCGGCAGCCGGCGGTGTGGGCCTGCTTCTGACCCAGATCATCAAGATGCGGGGCGGCCATGTCATTGGACGCGTCTCTTCGGCCGCCAAGGTGGCGGTGGCGAAGGTAGCCGGCGCCGACCATGTGATCGTGGATGCCGAGGGCCGGTTTGCCGAGGAAGCCATACGGCTGGCGGGCGGCGAAGGCGTGCACGTCGTTTACGACGGCTCCGGCCCCAAGACCTTTCAAGGTTCGCTCGACGCGCTGCGGCGGTCGGGGACCTTCTGCTGGTACGGTCCCGTCCTGGGCGGGCCCGGGCCCATCGACATCATGAGCCTGCCCAGGAGCATCAAGATCGGCTACGCGACCTTCATGGACCACATCCACACTCCGGAACTATTGCGTGCCCGCTCGGCCCGGCTGTTCGACTGGGTTATCGAGGGCAAGCTCAAGATCCGGATAGGCGGCGTATATGCCCTGGCGGATGCGGCGCGGGCCCATGCCGACATGGAAAGCCGCGCGACCACCGGCAAGCTGTTGCTGATCCCATGATCAGGCTGGCGTGACGGCCACCGGTTGGGCTGGGCCGCTATCCGAGGTTACACTTTCGCGTTGAATAGCGGTCTACAAAACCCCTCAGCGGGTCCAAGCATGCGCCGAACCATTTTATTTTTGCAAGGTCCACCCTCTCTTTTTTGGCGTCAACTGAGCGAACACTTCGAGGCGTCCGGGGCAAAAACACATCGCATCAATCTTTCCCTCGGTGACTGGGCCTACTGGCGCAAACGCGGCGCCGTCAATTACCGCGGCCGCTTCAGCCGCTGGGCCGACTTTCTCCGCGATTATCTGGTGCGCCACCAGGTCACCGATATTCTTTACTACGCGGATCGGCTGCCCTACCACGCGGTGGCGCGCGAAGTCGCGCGCTCGCTCGGCATCCGCACCTACGCCGTCGAGTTCGGCTACCTGCGCCCGGACTGGCTGACGCTGGAGCGCGGTGGCATGGGCACGCTCTCCCATTTTCCCGACGACCCGGCCGCGATCCGTGCGATCGCCCGCCGCGCCGGTCCGTTCAGGCCTGAGACCGCGCACTACTCGCACACGTTTGGGCAGGAGGCCTTCAACGAGGTTTTCTACAACCTGCTTACCTCGCTGGTGCCCTACTTCTTTCCGCTCTACAGGACGGACAAGTACTACCTGCCCCTGCGCGACTATCTGAGCTGGCTGCCTCGCATGGTCTCCCAGCGCCTGCGCGAGCCCGCCCGTGTCGCGGCCGCCGACGCCATGCGCCACTCCAACAAGCGCTACTGGATGCTGGCCCTGCAAATGCAGGCCGACTACCAGCTGCGCGTCAATTCAGCCTATGACCATCAAGGCCGCATGATCGAGGAGGTCATTGCCTCATTCGCGCAGCACGCGCCGCGAGACGGAGCCTTGATCGTCAAGCTGCACCCGCTGGACAACGGCATCGAGCGCTGGGAAAAGTTCGTGACCCGCACCGCCGCGCGCCATGGCGTGGCCGCTCGCGTAGTCGCTGTAACCGAATGCGACCTCAAGCGCACCATTAAACGCAGCCAGGGCGTCATCACGGTGAACTCCACCGTGGGCCTGCATGCGCTGCGCGCCAACTGCCCCGTCAAAGTGCTGGGCATGGCCGTCTACGACATCGCAGGGCTCACGCACCAGGAGCCGCTGGACACGTTCTGGAGCAAGCCCCAGCGAGTCAACAAGGCCCTGCTGAAGGACTTCGTGTCGGCCATTGCCGCCACCATTCAAGTGCACGGGTCGTTCTACAACCCCGCCGGCCGCAAGGCGGCTTGCGCAGAAATCGTGCGCCGCGTGCTGAACGATCAGGTCAACGCACTCGGTGCGTTCATCGACCCGCCGCCGAGACTCGGGCGCGCACTGCAGGCCGAGGTTCCCATCTTCAGCCCCCTGCGGGATAGCGGCGTGGAACCGGTGCTGACAGCCGGCACCGCTACGCCTCACGAAACAGCCGGGCAACCCAGTGCCGCCAACTCGGCACCCGCGGTCTAGCCCGCCACTCGATCAATTCCCTCAGCGCGCGCTCCGGAGTCGTGAAGCGGCCCGTATCGCGGCTCACGTACGTCGGATACAGAATCAGCGCTGCCGCGACGAGCTCGTCCAGCGTCAACGCACGGGCACGCCTGCGGCGCAGCGCATCGGTCAGCTCAACGTCCCGCGTCAAGCCCCAGCCCGCGTAGAACGGCTGGCCGTAGGTCACCACTTTCACGTTGCGAAGCAAGGCTTCGAAGCCGGCCAGCGAAGTCAGTACGTGCACTTCGTCCACGCTGCCGAGCAGTTGATGGAATGACGCCGCGCCGATGATCTCGTCGCACCATCGCGCGGCGCTGTTTTCATCGCGGCCCACTTTGCGCAGTCCGGCCATGACATCCGGATGCGGTTTGTAAAGAATGTACGCATCGGGATTCGCAGCGCGTACTGCCTGCAAGAGCGCCATGTTGCCGCGGATGGCCGAGGCGCCATAACGGATCGAGGCGTCGGTTTCCACTTGCCCCGGCACCAGGATCACGCACTTGTCCGGCGGCCGGACCCAGTGCGCCGCGTCCGCGAGGTTGTACTTGGTAATGCCGGCGTCGCAAATCGCCTCGCGCAGGCTTGCCGCGCGCGCGACCAACGCCGGGGTGAACGCCGTCTGCGCCAGCAGTTGCTCCAGGCGCGACGCACCGGTGGCGTCGTAATAAATGCCCACGTCGTCCTGCACCCAGGACAGTGGCCGGGTCAGGTCCGCACCCAGGCCGACGGAGCGGATGAACCCATCCTCGACACGAATGACCTGGCCCGTTCCGGAAGGGTTCGAGGCCAGCCGGCCATCGAGCTTACGCCCCCAGGTCGCGACAGCGCCGCGGGTCGAGCGCGGCACGCCCCAGCGAAAGCGCACCGCGCTGCCGCCGAAGTACTGGCGCACGTAGCCCTTCTTCCATCCGGAAAATCCCAGCGCGTCGATCTTCAGGTCGAAACGCTGCCGCATGCGACGCTGCAGCGCAAGCCACGCCAGCAGGGTTTCGACCTCGCAGCGCTTGCCGGTTTCCGGGTCGACGTAGCGGCAGTAGTCGATGAGCGCCGCATGAACCAGTTGCTCGAGCGTCGCGGCGCCGCGACGCGCGGGCGCCGGCAGCTCGTCTTGCGTCAAGCCCCAGCCCGCATAGAACGGCATGCCGAACACCCGCACCGGCAGCCCCCACAGCAGCGCCTCGAAGCCGAGCTGCGAGGTCACCGTGTACGCCGCGCGCACCGCCGACAGCACGCTGGACGGATGCACGTCGTCGTCCAGCACCTGCACGCGCGGCATCGCGCGCACCGCGTCCAGATCGAAGTGGCCCTGCTTGCGGCCGGACACGACGTCCGGATGCACCTTGAGCAGGATCGTGCTGTCGGGGTGTTCGCGCAGCGCGGCGGCCAGCATGCGCTCGAAGCTGGCAGCATCCGCGAGACCGCAGGCAACCGAGGCGTCGCCGCGCGTCTGATCGACGACCAGCACGCAGTCGCCGGGCAGCGCCCTCGCGAGATCGCGGCTGTGGTTGTACTTGGACACCCGCCCGTCGCACCACGCCGACCTCAGCGCCCGGGCCCGCGCGGATTGATCGCCGTCGAGCGGCTGCCCGATCAGGACCTCCAGCCTCGATGGCCGGCTGGCGTCGAGATACAGCCCGAGGTCGTCGAAAATGATGGCAAGCGGCGGATCGTCCTTGCCGAGCCCCACCGAGCGCAGAAAGCCGTCTTCGATGTGATAAACGGCGAGGCCGCGCCGCTGCGCGTATTGCTGCGCGCGAATCGCGCTGGGCCGCCGGCCCCACGCCAATACACCGGCATTGCCGGCCGGCCGGCCAACCGGCCGGTAGCGCAGTTGGAAATCGTCGAGCAGCGCAGCCAGCGTCGGGATGCCACGCACCCCTGGCGCCAGCGTATACGCGAGCGTCGGCGGAACAGCGCGCGCACGTTGACGAGACTGCTCGTTGCCGACCTCATCGCCATGCGTCGGGAAATCAGTTGAAAACATCATCCGCCCTGAAACTATCTTGAATCACTCCCACACCATTATTAACAGTAGCAAGCCATCGCTCAAGCTCCCCTCGGGCACGGATATCGCCGCCAGCTGCGGTCGCCATTCCCATGCATTCGGGGCGATGGCATTGCACGGCGCCAAGGGAGTACCTTTTAAGCACGTCGGACTTACCAGGAGA
>DASWPO010000060.1:0-28325 GCA_036404015.1 Bordetella sp.
CCCCGACAGCGACGACCTGCTCTCGGGCGTGGTGCTCTCGGCCAGCCCCACCGAGGTCAAGGTGGCGCGCAGCTCGACGGAAACCATCACCATCAACGACAAGAAGGCCCTGTCGGTCATCGCCCGGGCGCTGAGCAGCAAGGCCAAGTCCGAAGTGCGCATCACGCGCGGCTCGGTGGTCTATGTGCACAAGAACGGCGGCACCTGGGAAATCATCAACATGCCCACGCTGCAAGCCGCCATGGTGTCGCTCGCGCCGCAGGACGGCTCCATTCGCGCCATGATCGGCGGCTTCGATTTCCAGCGCGGCAGCTTCAACCGCGCGGTGCAGGCCTGGCGCCAGCCGGGCTCCAACATCAAGCCCTTCATCTACGCCTCCGCGCTGGAGCGCGGCCTGTCGACGACCACCGAAATCTCCGACCAGCCCTTCTTCATGAGCGCCGCGCAGACCGGCTCGAAGGACTGGGCGCCCAGGAACGACGGGGACGAGTACGAACCCGAGCTGACCCTGCGCCAGGGGCTCTACAAATCCAAGAACAT
Organism: Bordetella sp.; assembly: GCA_036404015.1. Lineage (GTDB taxonomy): Bacteria > Pseudomonadota > Gammaproteobacteria > Burkholderiales > Burkholderiaceae_B > Bordetella. The sequence goes on from DASWPO010000060.1 coordinate 541, forward strand.
GGTGTCGATCCGCATCCTGCAGGCCATCACGCCGCAGTATGCGCAAAACTACCTCACCCGCTTCGGCTTCGAGGCCGACCGCTGGGCGCCCGTGCTGCCCATGGCCCTGGGCACGGGCAGCGCCACGCCGCTGCAGGTGGCCGGCGCCTATACGGTGTTCGCCAACGGCGGCTACCGCGTCCCGCCTTTCCTGATCGACCACGTCACCGACCGCACGGGCAAGGTGCTGATGCAGGCCCAGCCCATCCGGGCCGGCGACGAAACGGCCCGCGTCATCGACGCGCGCACCGCCTGGCTGATGGACGACGTCCTGCGCGGCGTCGCCACCTACGGCACCGGCGCGCGCGCGCATGCCGTGCTCAAGCGCAACGACGTGGCCGGCAAGACCGGCACCACCAACGGCGCGGCCGACATCTGGTTCTCGGGCTTCACGCCCAGCCTGCTCACCACGGTCTGGATGGGCTTTGACCAGCCGCGCCCGCTGGGCACGCACGAATTCGGCAGCGGCGTGGCCCTGTCGACCTGGCTCGGCTATATGCAGCCCATGCTCGCCAACGTGCCGCAGACCCCGCCGCCGCCCATGCCGCAAGGCCTGATCCAGGCCAACGGCGACTACTACTTCTCGGAATTCCCGCCAGGCCAGGCCGTGGCGTCACTGGGCCTGTCCGGCAGCGACGGCAACGGCGTCCCCGTCACCAACGACAGCGATGTGCTCGGCGGCTTGCTGGACAAGGTATGGTCGAGCCTCAAGGAAGGCCCCGCCGGCAACCGTATCGAGACGCAAAAGGCGACCCCTTGACGAAGGCGGCTGCCGCGCCTGCGCGGCAGCCGCCCGCCTACGCCATGGCGAAGCGCTCGGGGTCCGGGCCCAGGCGGCCCGCTTCGGGAATGTCGTCGATGGCGGCCATGTCCTCGGCCGACAGCGTGAAATCGAACACGTCGATGTTCTCGCGGATGCGGGCCGGCGTGACCGACTTGGGGATCACCACCAGGCCATGCTGCAGGTGCCAGCGTATCATGACCTGCGCCGGCGTCTTGCCATGCTGCCCGGCGATCGTGGCAAGCACGGGGTGATCCATCATCTTGCCCTGCCCCAAGGGGCTCCAGGACTCGGTGACGATGCCGTGCTTGGCATGAAAAACCCGCAAGTCCACCTGCGTGAAGGCCGGATGCAGTTCGATCTGGTTGACGGCCGGCACCACGCCCGTGCCTTCGATGAGTTGCCTCAAATTGGCCTGCGTGAAATTCGACACGCCGATCGAGCGCGCCCGGCCGTCGGCCCGCATTTCAATCATGGCGCGCCAGGCATCCATGAAGCGCTCGCTGCCCGCCACGGGCCAGTGGATCAGGTACAAGTCCACATAAGCCAGGCCCAGCTTGGTGAGGCTTTCGTCCATGGCCTTGTGGGCCTCGTCGTAGCCATGACGGCTGTTCCATAGCTTGGTGGTGATGAAGAGATCCTTGCGCGCCAGGCGCGATGCGCGCAGGCCCGAGCCCACGCCCTCTTCATTGCCATAGATGGCCGCCGTGTCGACGGCCCGATAACCTGCGGCCAAGGCCGCCTGCACGGCCTCGTTGGCCTCGTCATTGGGCACCTGCCACACACCCAGGCCAAACTGAGGTATGCGGTTGCCGTCATTCAACGCGATAGTCGGAACCTGTGCCATACGACCTCCTTGCGTAATGCAAACTGTGGGAATGATAGTCGCTCAATCCAGGCTCGCCTATGATTCACGACGCATCGTTACGTTACGAACAGGTGCGATGTTACGTAACGAAGCGCCGTTTGCCTATTGTTTGCTTTTTGTCAGGTCCACAGGGCCGCCGGATCCGCCATGCGCAAGGCCAACTGTCCCTTGTTGGTAATGCGAAAGCCGCTGCCCTGCGGCTCGATGCAGCGCAGTATCTGCAACGCCTCGGCAATGTGCGCGGGCACGGGCTCGGCTTCGCCGCCCGGTTCGGCGATCACGCCCAGCCAGTAGGCCAGCTCCCCCTGCCGTATGCCGGGATGGTTCATAGCGGCCCCTTGAAAATGAAAAAAGCCCCGGCGAAGATCAGGCCGAAGCCCACCACATGATTGATGGTGAACGATTCCTTCAAGTAAAACACGGAAAAAATCGAGAACACCACCAGGGTAATGACTTCCTGCATGGTCTTCAACTCGGCGGTCGAGTACACCCGGTGGCCGATGCGATTGGCGGGCACGGCCAGGCTGTATTCCGCCAGCGCAATGCACCAGCTGACCAGCACCACCTTGACGAGAGAGGTGCTGGGAAACTTCAGATGCCCGTACCAGGCGATCGTCATGAAGATGTTGGACAGGGCCAGCAAGCCGATGGGCAGCAGTTTTTCCAGGGATAAAGGCACGGCGGCCCTCTAGCTAAACAAGCAAGACGGCTGGTGCGTCGCACCAGCCGGGGCCCTCATCATAATGGATCGCCGTTGATGCAGCCGCCTAGGGCTGGGATGCGCCCTGCTGCCGCCCCACGCCGCGCACGAAGTAAACGCGCATGGCCTGCGCCCGCCCCTGCGCATCGCTCACGCGCAGCGTCGCCTGCCTCGGCACGAAGCCATCGGGCAATGGCACGGTGCCCTGCAGGGGCGCAAAGCGCTCCAGCGTGAACGACGCGGGCTGGGAGACGATCGTGTCGGCCCGGCCATTGCGGGTGCCCGCCAGCTCGACCACGACCTGGCCCTGGAAGGCGGAGAGCTTGTCGGCCTGCTCCCGCATGATGAGCGCACGGTAGCCCACCCCGCCATCGCGTGAAACGAATTCGCCCCAGCGCACGCCGATGTTGCCGCCGCGCGGATCGGCTGGTACCGCATCCTGCAGGATCTGCAGCGTCTGCGTCAACGTGGCGATGCGCTCGTTGGCCTGGGCAAGGTCGCCCGTTGCCTTTTCCTGCGTCGACTGGCTCTGCTCGCGCTGGCTCTGGGCCTCGGTCAACTGAGCCTGCAGGCTCTGGCGCTCCAGCGTAACGCTGTTGAGGTCGCTGAGCAGCTTCTGCGACGCCTCGACCGTCAGCTGCTGCGGCCCGTAGTTATGCTGGAAGAACAGCAGGCCGCCCGCGCCCAGCACGATGCCGACGCACAGCAGCACCAGCCAGCGCGGGACACGGCGGTCGCGCCGTCCTGGTTCGAAAGTCGAAGGCTTGAAAACGGTTTTGCGCGAGCTCCCAAACATCCCCATCTTATGGATCCATCCCTGCATGATTGGCCAAGACAGTCTTGCCGCCTAACCGGAAAGGATATCGTCAGATGAGCCCTGGGCCACGCTTTTACAATATTCGGTTGCTCAAGAAGACACTATGAAAAGCCATGTATCCGGCAAGCGGGGGCCACAGCAAGAGTCGCGGGGTCAGTGGTCGCTTGAAAGCGTAACAAAAGAACAAGGGCTTACCATCTTGCGACAGCAAGCCCTTGAGGTATTGCGGGTCGGGTGAGCCGCCATCCTCGACAGGGTCAGACTGTCGCGATGGGCGTCACCGGCGAACCGACTGCGCCTGGCAGGCGCAAGGGAGGCGCGCTGAGGAAAAAACGGAAGCGTTTATGGTGGCGAAGATGCTCCGCAAGCGGGGTCAAATGCCACAACTCCCCCAATGGCACGCCTAGCTTGAACAGGCAATGCACGTGCAGTGGAACCATGGGCCGCGGAGTCAGGCCGATGACCGGGATAAAACCTTCCACCGCGTAGTTATCCGCGACGATGGCTGCTACGCCACTGGCGCCGACCCACTGCAGCAGCCGTTCATCCGTACCATCGAGTACCGCGCAGGCATTGTTGAGCACGGATAGGTCGGGCTTGCCTTCCATGGAGAGCAAGCGTTCGGCAAACCCGGTGTGCAAGCAAAGAATATCGCCTTCTTCAACCGCCAGGCCATCAGCTTCGAAGATTTCCATCAGGGTGTCGTAGCCGACTCGCCGGCGCTGAGCGCCGAGATGCGCATGCAAGTCCACCATCACGCCCCGCCCCTGAATGGCGGCGGCGGCCATCGTCTGGATGCCAAGCGGCATGGTGGCCTTGCCGGGTTCGCCCGGCGCGACGATGTCCGTCTCGGCATAACCGTTGTAATAGGTCATCCGCTCTTGCCCCGTGCCATGGGCATCGAAACGGCAACCTATGTGGGCCAGGCTGTCCCATTGCGTGGAGTATTGCGTGCACAGGGTAACGATGTCGTCGTTGCCGCAGTCGCAGAACGGGCCTTCTTGACCGAACGCATAATTAGCGAATGGACGGCCCGAACGCATGGTTGGCGCGAGTTGCGGCGGTTTGCGATGCGGCGCGAGCACCGAGCCGCCGGGATAGTCCAGCGGCAGGCTCAGACAGAAGCGTTCGCCAGTCAGGATTTCGCGCGAGGCCCTCAGCACCCGGGCGGGAGTCAGCAGATTCAATCGCCCAAGCTGGTCGTCCTCGCCCCAATCTCCCCACGTCGACCCTTCGGGCCGGTGCGTCCAGCGTTTCATCACATCTCCTATTTGACGATCATCGCGGTAGACAACCAGGGCACGCAGGCCACGATGAGAACACCGACAGCCAGTACCGCCATATAGCCCCAGATGGCTTTCAGGCCTGCATTGGGATCGATACGGCTGATGGCGCAAGCTGTGTAATAGCCGATGCCCATGGGCGGCGAGAACAAGCCCAACCCCATGGAGAGGATGATCACCATCGCGTAATGGATTTCGTTGACGCCCAGCTCCTTGGCGATGGGAAATAGCAATGGCGCGAAAAGCACGACGGCGGGAATCCCCTCCAGGACAGACCCCAATAAAACGAATAGCAGAATGGAGGCGGCAAGAAAGGTGGCTGAACCGCCCGGGATCGCGCTCATCATTTGCGCCAGCTGTTGGGAAAAGCCCGATTGGGTGATTGCCCAGCCCATTGCCGTAGCCGTACCCATGATGAAGAGCACGGCGCCTGAAAGCGTCGCGGTCTTGGCGAGCGACGGGCCCAGCTTGCGCCATTCCAAGTGGCGGTAGAGTATCGCTCCGACGATCAAACAATAGGCGATGCCTATGGTCGAGACCTCGGTGGCCGTCGCGATACCCTCGACAACCGCATAGCGGATGACGAAAGGCAGCGCTATGGCAGGTAGCGCGCGCACGAAGATGCGACGCACATGGGCAAAACCGGCGCGCGGGGAAACGCCCGTAGTCTGGCGGCGCGCCTTGTAGCCCACATAGACGCACAACATGAGCCCCAGCAATAAACTCGGAAGCAGACCGCCGGCAAACAGTGCGGCAACCGATACGCCGGTCACCGAACCGATCGTGATCAGGACCAGGCTTGGAGGCACGGTTTCCGTCTGGGCGCCGGTAGCCGACAGCAGCGCCACCAGTTCTCCCGGCGGAGTGCCCAGTTTGCGCATTTCCGGAAAAAGAATGGGAACCACTGCCGCCATGTCGGCAGCCTTGGCGCCGGAAATACCCGATACGAGATAGATGGCGCCGATCAGCACATAGGACAGGCCGCCACGCACGTGACCGAGCAACGACGCCAGAAAATCGATGATGGCCTTGGCCATCCCCGACAATTCAAGCAACAGTCCCAAAAAGATGAACAGCGGCACTGCCAGCAGAATCAAGTCCGTCATGCCGGCGCTCATGCGCATTACCCATACCAGGCTGGGGACATGCGTGGCGAACGTGACATAGCCGATGCTGGCCAGGCCGAAGGCGAAGCCGATCGGCGTGCCCAGCACCAGGGCGATGACGACCACGCCGACGAAGAAGATGAGCAGATTCCATTGTCCAAGGCCGGTGAAAGCGTCGCGCGCATACCAGACGCCAACGCCCAGCAACGCCAATACGATGGCCGAGCCCGCTACCCGGCGCGCCGCGACGGGTTCGCTGAACAGCCGCAGGATTTCAAACAAACCCATGAGAACGACGCCTGCCACGACGGCTCTGTAACGCCAGGACAAGGGCAAACCCAGCGCCGGCGAGTGGATCATGGCTTGCTTGTCTGCCAGGCTGAGGGCGGGCAGCGCGAGCGCGCACAGGAAGACAAGACAGGCCAGGCGCACGAAAGCGTCAAGCCGGTCGCGCCAGACTTGCGGCAGCCGATCCACCACCGCCGTCATCTTCATATGCTCATCGGCGCGATAGGCCAATACCGCGCCCAGCATGGCCAGCCAGAGAAACAGATACTCGGCCAGCTCGTCGCTCCATATAAGCGGCATCTGGAATACGTAGCGCGCAACGATGCCGGCAAATAGCAAGGCGGTTTCCACCACGACCAGGATGGAGGCGATGATGTTGACTATCGTGACCAAGCCGCGATCGATACGCCGCACAATGCGAAGGCCGTGGCTTCCGGCGCTCCGCGATGTGCTGGCGGGCAACGGATTAGCGGCTTTCATGCCAGCCTCTTGTCCAGGCCTTTTTCCAGCAAGGTCCACGTCTGCGAACCAAATTTCCCCTGCCACTGCTTGTAGAAGCCGGCCGCGCGCAGTGTCGCCTGGAAGGCTTCGGGGTCCGGGCGATTGAAGGTCATGCCCTTCTTTTCCAGGATGCCTTGCAGCGTGTCGTTGGCAACCGTGGAGTCCTTGCGCTGTTGCAAGGTTGCTTCCGCGAAGCTGTCATTGACGATTTTCCGCAGCGGGGGGGGCAGGCTGGCCAACGAGCCCGGATTGACCAGCATCCAGAAGCCATCCCACATATGCTCGGTGAGCGAGCAATATTTCTGCACCTCGTAGAGCTTGGACGCCTCGACGCTGATGAGCGGTGTTTCCTGTCCGTCGACGACGTGCGTTTGCAACGCGGTATAGACCTCGGCCCATCCGATGCTGGCAGGCAAAGTCCCGAGCGCCGAGAACAGAGAGGTCCACAGCGGGCTGACAGGCACCCGGATCTTGAAGTTTTTCAAGTCGTCGGGCGTGTTGATCGGACGGTTGCTGGTCGTGATATCGCGAAAACCGCCATTGAATATGTACGGCAGCGCCTGCAATTCCGCCTTCTCGATGGACTGCCGGATATGGTTACCCAGGTCTCCGTCCATGATCGGCCAAACTTGGTCGATGCTCGTGAATGCGAAACCGACGCCGCTGATACCCGCCGTCGGAATGAGGTCGGCCAGCAAGATGCCCGACATGGTGAAAAAGTCGATAGCGCCCACGCGCAGCTGGGTCAGCATGTCCTGATCCGATCCCAGCTGGCTATTGGGAAACAGATCGATGCGGATCTGGCCGCTGGAGCGTTCGGCGATCATTTTGGCCGCATTCGCCACGCCGATGGTCAACGGATGGCGGTCATTGACATTGCCTGCATATTTGAACGTGTATTGGGCCGTACTTGCCTTGGCGGTATGCACCCAGGGGATGGCGCCAGCCGCCAGGCCCATGCCGAGAATCTTGCGTCGCGTTACCATTGATGTCTCCTTTCTTATAAAAATTTAGGTAAATCGAGAGAGGGAATCCAGCTATGTCAGCGGGCGGCGCATGCCTTGCCTCCGTCCACCGGCATGATCACGCCCGTGATGTATCGGGCCTCGTCGCTGGCCAGGAACAATGATGCATAGGCAACGTCCCAGGCGTCGCCCATGTGCCCCATGGGCGAGGCAGCGTGCCGCTTGGCCAGCATCTCGTCCCGATTGGCGTAATTGCCTGCAATCTGCGTGTCGATGAGCGGGGTATACATGACGCCTGGCAGCACCGCATTGACACGTATGTTGTGCGGTGCATAGTTGACCGCCAGACTGCGCGTCAGATGATTGACCGCCGCCTTGGTCGATTGATAGGCGGGATAGGGGTACTCGTTGATCTGGATCGAGGCCAGCGAGGAAATATTGACGATGGCGCCCCCGCCCTGGTTTCGCATAACGGGCAGAACCTGCCGGCAGGCGTGCACGACGCTGAACAGATTGATTTCCACCGCCTTCTGCCACCGCTCCATGGGCAATGATTCGATATCACCCATGGAAGTCATGCCCACGTTGTTGTGCAATATGTCGATGCGGCCATGAGCCTCTCGCACTGCGCGTACCACGCGGGCAATGTCTGCTTCGATCGTGACGTCGGCGGCATGGGCCGTGGCCTGTCCGCCCACGCCGGAGATGAGATCGGCAGTCTCTTGCGCGGCCGGCAAGCCGATATCGACACAGACGACCTGCGCACCCTGCCGGGCATACACCACGGCCGCGGCTTTGCCGTTGCTCCAGCCCGGCGCGCTGCTGCCCGCGCCGAACACCAGCGCCACCTTGCCTTCGAGCCGATTGCCTGCGGGCACCTCGCGAATATCGGATTGGGGATTAAGCAACGCGATCTCCCTTCTTCATTTTCACCGCGCGGTTGTCCACGCCGGGCAGCATTTTCGAGGCATCCCTCGTGACCACGACATCGATGACCGTCGGTCCCTTGAGCGTCATGGCCTTTTGCAACGTCGCGCGGATGTCCTCCGGCTTTTCCAGGCGCAGGCCGTTCACGCCCATGGCTTCGGCGATCTTGGCGTAATTGGTCTCGGCCAGGTCGGAAGCATGGTAGCCCTCCGGTCCGTAGAGCAAATGCTGCAGCGCCTTGATATAGCCCGACGCAGCGTTGTTGACGACCAGGACGGAAAAATTCAAACCGAGCCGGCGTGCTGTTTCCAGTTCACCCAGCATCATGTTGAAGCCTCCGTCGCCGGTAAGCGCGAATACGGGCACGCTGGGTTGCGCCAAGGCCGCGCCCATGGCGCCGGGCAAGCCGTAGCCGATGGAGGCAAAACCGCGATCAGGGATGAAGCGGCGTCCAGCGGCCTTGGTGTCAAACAAAAGGCCGCCCCAATGCGCGGCAAAACCGCCGTCGGCGATCAGGATGCCGTCCTCCGGCAGAACATGGTTCAGTTCCGTAATCAGGCGCGCCATATTGATCGGCACTTCCTCGGAATGAAGCCGGGGACCGACTTCCTCCCGCCACTTGGCCATGCGAGCCGGCACTTGCGCCGCCCAGCTGCCTAGCCGGGCAGCCATTTCCGCCTGTTGGGGGCGAATAAGCGTATCCAGTTCTTCCAGCGTCGCACGCACGTCGCCCCACAGCGCTACGGTGGGTTCCAGCGTGCGCCCGAATTCCTCGGCAACATTGTCGATGTGGATAAGACACTTGCCAGGACCAGGAACGGTATAGCGCTTGGTGGCTATCTCCCCGAGCTTGCATCCGGCAACGATGACGACATCCGCCTCATCGATCAACCCGTTGGCAATGCGATCGTAGCGGCCAAATAGGCCTGCACTGAGCGGGTCGGTGCAGGCGATGGCGCCTTTACCAGTCAAAGTGTGCGCGACGGGAATATTGAATGCCCGCGAAAATGCCGTCAGCGCCTCATGGGCATTGGATAGGTGCACGCCGCCGCCGGCCAGCAGAATGGGCTTGCGGGCCCCGCGCAGCAACGCCGCCGCCGCCGCCAGGCTCTGCACATCGGGACGCACCCGCAAGGCCGGCGCGGCTTGGTAATGCGCGGCGATCGAGAATTCCGCCTCGTCGAATTCGCAAGTATCGTGCGCGATGTCTTCCGGGACATCGACGACTACGGGACCAGGTCTGCCGCTGGTCGCTACGGCGAAGGCTCGTTTCATGAGTTCCGGGATCCGGCTGATCTTCTCTATCCGGATGACCGCCTTGCAGGCTGGCTTCAGGATTGCAATCTGATCGGACTCCTGGGTCATGTTCTTCCAGGAGTGATCGCGATGAGTATCGCCCACGATGACGACCATGGGGGTGCCGGCATTGAGCGCTTCCACCAGTCCGGTCACCAGATTGGTCGCGCCGGGACCGAGCGTGGCGTCGGCGGCTCCGACGCGTCCGTTCGATGCTTTGCTGTAGGCATCGGCGATGAAGACGGCGGCGCGCTCGTCGTTGATGAGATGATGCGGCATATTCAACCGGCGGGTCGCATCGTAAAAGGGCAAGGTCTGAAACCCGCCCATGCCGAAGATCGGGCCGATGTTGGCCGCTTGGAATATGCGGGCGATGGCCTCGCCGCCTGTCATTTCTAATTTCATCGTGTTGTCTCTTGTTGTCGTATGGGGCGCATCGATCGCGCCAACTTAGTTAATGGGAAGAGAGGCGAATCTTGCGGAAAATTGCCCGGCCAATACTGCGGCTCGGGCCTGCATGTCGGGTACGAGCTGCAGCCGGCGCTTTTCGTCCAATCGAGAGCTGATGGCGGCTATCGACAGAGCCGCGATGACTTCCTGCTGCTCATTCAAGATGGGAACCGCGATACCGATCATGCTGTCGATGATGCCGCCATCGTTGATCGCATAGCCGTTTGTCCGGGCGTTGGCCATCAGTTCACGGACCAGCGGAATCGATATGCGCGGGTAGCTCGCGATCCACTGCTCATTGATTTCCAGGTAGCGCTCCCGCCACGCCGGCGGCGCCCAGGCGAGCAGCGCCAACGCTCCCGCCCCCACGCCTAGCGGCCGGCGGTCATAGAGGTTCAGCGTCAGCGTGCGTATGGGAAAACCGCCTTCGTGGCGAGCCACGCAAACCGCGCCGGACCCTTCGCGCACCGACAGAAAAACCGTATCGCCCGTTTCCTCGGCCAGGGCCATGAGCGTTGGCCGTGCCAGCAGCGCAGCCAGGTATTGCCAGGCGTGTGCGCCTCGGCCTGCCAGCCTGACGCCGAGGTGAAAGGTTTTGCTGTCGGCATCGCTATAGAGCCATCCGACCGCGGTCAACGCGTGGGCCAGGCGGTGGGTCGTGGTCTTGGACAACTGGGTGCGCTCCACGAGCTCGGCCAGGTTCAACCCGCGATCGCCAGCCTCCGAAAGGGCATCGACGAGCGCTGTCGCCCGCTCCAGGATGCGCACCGAGGGCGCCAGCGAATCGGCCAGTTTGGTACCGGCCAAATCGTCTTCAAGGTTTTTTTGTTCCATAGACATGGTTTTAATTTATCATCTTTGTGGAACGAACTGCAATTGTGCAATGCGTCAAATCCATAACGAGGGAAATTCCAGCCATGCCGGACCTATTGCCAATTGCCCTGGCGGACACCGCCACGACATTGCATGCCACCGAGGCAGGCAAGGTTGTGGTGTGCGGATCCCATGGAGCGCTTTACCCTGCCGCGCTGCTATTGGCGGCCAAGGTCCGAGGGAGCATCCTGTATGACGCGGGGGGGCAGGGGCAGACCGGCCTGGCTGTGCAGGAAGGCCTGGATTTACTGGAACGGCATGGGCTGCCGGGCGCACTGTGCTCGGTGCATGCGAGCCGCATCGGCGATGCGGCTGATGCCTGGACGCGAGGAATGATCTCGTCCTGCAACGGCCTTGCCGCTCGCCTGGGCGTACAGCCCGGCATGACCGTGCGTGACGCTGCCGAACGGCTCACCCATGCCTCCTGGGACGCCGCCGCCGTGCCTACCGTGGCGCCGCCACGGGAGACTCGGTGCGTCATCGGAGTAGGAGAACTGCATGTCGTCCTGGTCGATTCCGCTTCTCTGGTCGAGCCTCAAGACGCGGGAAAGATCGTCATCACGGGCTCGCATGGCGCGCTGGTAGGCAACGACCCGGCCAAAGCGCTGGCCGTGGATGCCGCCGCGGCAGTTTTTCACGACGCGGGCATGGGCATAGGGCAGGCAGGGATACAACGATTGGGCGCACTGGCGCGGCGCGGCATCGCGGCGGTCACCGTGGCCGCCGATTCCGCGCCCATCGGCTGTGCGAAGGCCATCTGGGATACCGGGATAATCTCCGCCGCCAACGAAACCGCCCGCCAAACCGGAGCGTCGAACGGGCAATCGTTGCAGGCCTGGGTATGGCAGCTTGGCGATCTTGAATCGCGCGGCCAAGCCGGTCGTAGATGAACGACGCAGCCCTAAAGGAAAAGGGCAAAAGATAAGGGTGTTAGTGACCATGTCACTAACACCCTCTTGTACTACTGGTCGGGACGGCGGGATTCGAACTCGCGACCCCTTGCACCCCATGCAAGTGCGCTACCAGGCTGCGCTACGCCCCGAAAGACCGAGACTATATCATAGATAAATACCGTTGCTCAAATCCCCGGCGCATCCCCGACAAGGCGGATGGCCGCGCCCGCCGTCAGCGGGATCTCCAGGCCCAGCCCCGCCTCCCGGGCGCGCTGGTAGGCCAGCATGGCGACCGACAGGTCCGAGATACCCATTCCCATCGACTTGAACAGCGTCAGGTCCGTATCGCCCGCGATACCTTTGCCGCCCGCGATGACCTCGCTCAAGGGATGCACGCGGGCCCAGTCGCCCGCGCCGGCGCCTTGGTCGAAATAGTCGATGAACTCACGCGATGCCTTGCGGGTCGCCGACACGTCGTCGACGGCGATGAAGCCGACCCGGTTGAAGACATCCTGATGGAACTCGGCGCTGGCCGGCAAAATCGCGCCCACGGCATTGAGATGCGTCCCCTTGTCCAGGGCCTTGGCCTCCAGGAAGGGCGTGCGCGCGCGCGTCACGGTCGTCACGATGGGGGCGCCCGCGGTGGCTTCCCGCAAGGTCGCCGCCTCGACGACGTCGAAATCGAATTGCGCGCGCAAGGTCTCGCAAAATGCCTTGCGCTTTTCCGGCGTCGGACTCCAGACGCGCAAGCGGGCAAGCGGCCGGACCAGATGCACGGCGGCCACCTGCGCCAGCGCCTGGCGGCCTGAACCGATCAGGGCCATGTCGTCGACGCCGGGCCGGGTCAGCCACTTGGTCCCCAGCCCCGTCATGGCCGACGTGCGCAACTGCCCCAGGACATTCGCTTCCATCAGCGCCAGCAGGCGACCGTTCACCGCGTCGAAAAGCACGTACAGGGCCTTGGCGCCCTGCGGGGTATTGATCCAGTTCTTGTAGCCGCAAAACCCCACGCCGGGCAGCGCCGACCCCAGGGAATGCATGGACGAGGCGCTGCCAAAGCTCCCCAACGCCTTGTCGATATTGAAGCCGTCGCCGCTGCCCAAGGCCCGCAGGCCGTCCTCGAGGGCGCCGATGGCGTCCTTCAGGCTGACAAGCCCCGATACGTCGTTTTCACTCAACCAGATTGCCGATGCACTCATTACGTCTCCCGCCGTTTAAATATCGTCTTGAACCCTGTTGCGCAACACGCCGAGCCTGGAAATTTCCACTTCGAAGACATCGCCGGCGCGCATATAGCGCGGCGGCTTGCGGCCCAGGCCCACGCCTGCCGGCGTACCGGTGGAAATGACATCCCCGGGCAAGAGCTCGGTGAACGTCGACAAATAGGCGATCAGTTCGGCCACCGAAAAAATCATGTTGGCGACGCTATCGTGCTGCACGACCTCGCCGTTCAACCGGCCGATGATGTCCATGTTCTCGGGCGGGCCGGCCTCGTCGGGCGTCACCAGCCAGGGGCCGAACGCCCCGGAAGCATCGAAATTCTTGCCAGGCGTCGCCTGGGCGGAATGCCGCTGCCAATCGCGCACCGAGTTCTCCGCCAGGCAGGCATAGCCCGCCACATGCCGCATGGCGTCTTGCTCGGAAATCCGCCGTCCCTGCCGGCCGATCACGACGGCCAATTCCGCCTCGTAGTCGAACAGGTCGGACTCGCGAGGCCGCAGCACCGGCTGCCCCTGCCCGGTAAGCGACGAAGCGAAGCGCACGAAGATCGATGGCTTGGCGGGCACCTGCATGCCGGCTTCCTGGGCATGCAGGTGATAGTTCAGCCCGACGCACAAAATCTTGGCCGGATCGATGACCGGCGGCAGCAGCACTACGTCGGTCAAGGCGGTGCTGCCGCCCCGGTTTTCCGCCAGGCGGCCGGCAAGGCCGGCTATGCCCTCGCCGGCAAGCGCGGCGCGCAGCGTGGGGGCCGATGGCGAGGCCAGATCGACCACCGCATCGCCGACGACGGCGCCATAGGACGGCCGTGCCGGGTCCTTGCCCGGATCGAGATAGCTGACCAGTTTCATTATTTCCTCCGCATTCGATGGATTCCCGCCAATCGCGCGGCGCCCTCTCGGGCGCCCCGTGCCATGGCATCAATACACACTGGGTCCGCCAGTGCGTTGTGGTGTCGTGCCGGCCGCCTTGAAGCGGCCGGCCAAGGCCTCGGCGCCCCGCGCCAGGATCGTGGTGTCGACGCCCACCGCGGTGAAGGTCGTGCCCAGTTCGATATAGCGCCGGGCCAGGGCTTCATCGCCGATCAAGATGCCCGCGGCCTTGCCGGCCCGGCCGATGCGGGCGATGGCGTCCTCGACCGCGCGCTGGACGTCGGGATGGCCGGGGTTGCCCAGATGCCCCATGTCGGCCGCCAGGTCGGACGGGCCGATGAATACGCCATCGACGCCCGCCACGCCGCAGATGGGCTCCAGTTGCGACAGCGCAGCCTGGGTTTCCACCTGCACGAGCACGCAGATCTGGTCATTGGCCCATTGCAGGTAATCGCCGTCCCGGTTCCACCGGGATGCCCGGGCCAGCGCCGACCCCACGCCCCGCACGCCCGCGGGGGGATAGCGGGTCGCCTCGACGGCGGCGCGGGCCTGCGCCGCGTCCTGCACCATGGGCACCAGCAGCGTCTGGGCGCCTATATCGAGCAGGCGCTTGATTTCCACCGTGTCGTTCCAGGCGCAGCGCACCACCGGGTGGGACGGCGAAGACGCCAGCGCCTGGAGCTGCGCCAGCGTCGTGGTCAGGGTGTTCGGCGCATGTTCGCCATCGATCAGCAGCCAGTCGAAACCGGCCCCGCCGAGCATCTCGGCCGTGTAGGGTTGCGCCAGGCCCAGCCACAAGCCTATCTGGGACTGCCCGCTGGCCAGGGCGCGCTTGAAGAGATTCTCCTTCACCATGGCGTCACCCGAAATGGCAGCTGATGGAGCCGAGCGAACCGTAGTCCACGTGGAAGGAGTCGCCTTGCTTGGCAAAGACCGGCCGCGTGAACGACCCGCCGAGTATGACTTGATCCTTTTCCAGGGCCACGCCGAAGGCGGCCAATTTATTGGCGAGCCAGACCACGCCATTGGCGGGGTGGTTGAGGACGCCGGCGGCGATGCCGGTTTCCTCGATCACCGCGTTCTGCATGAGGATGGCCCCGACCCAGCGCAGATCGATTTCGCCGATGCGCACCGGCCGTCCGCCCAGGACGACGCCCGCATCGGCCGCATTATCGGCAATCGTGTCGAAGACCTTGCGCGTGCGCTGGGTCTCGGGGTCCACCATCTGGGTGCGGGAATCGATGATTTCCAAGGCGGGAACCACATAGCGCACCGAATCCAGCACATCGAACAAGGTAACGCCGGGTCCGGCCAATCGCTTTTCAATGATGAAGGCAAGCTCCACTTCGATGCGCGGCGCAATGAACCGGTCGGTGGGAATCGTGCAGCCGTCATAAAAAAACATGTCTTCCAGCAAGGCGCCGTAATCGGGCTCGTCGATGCCGACCGCGGTCTGCATGGCCCGCGACGTCAGCCCTATCTTGTGCCCCTTCAGCGCATTGCCGCCCGCGATCTTCATCGCCACCCATTCGCGCTGGATGGCATAGGCGTCGTCGATGGTGATCCCGGGGTGCCGCAGCGATACCTGCCTGATCTGCTGGCGGCTTTTCTCCGCATCGAAGAATTCGCGCGCCAGCGACTTGATGAGTGCATCATCCAACAAAATGTGCTCCTTGTTCACATGCAGTTGCGGGAAACAGGCCCCGCGTTATTCGGCGGGCAGAAAGCGCCGGCTATGCTTGCGCCGCACGCGCCAGGCGCCGTCTTCCAGGATGAGGTCGTCGGTGCTTTCGCGCACGCCCAGCATCTTCGGCTCGCTCTCCCGGCCCTGCGCATCGACCGTCGTTTCATAGGCGATGAGGTAATAGCGGACGCGGGCGGTTTGCGGCGTCGCCGCTTCCACCCACAGGTTGGCCACCGTATGGGCGGTCCGCCTTTTGGGATCGCGCTTCTCCAGGGCCTGCAGCACCGCCTGCGGGCCGACCAGTTCGGCGCCCTGGCGATGCCAGACGCCCTCCCTGGCCATCAAGGCGGCGACGCCCTGGTTGTCGCGCTGGTCCAGTCCAAGAAAAAAGCGGTATACGGCCGCGCTGACCGCATTGAGATCGACTTCCGTCATGATCGTGTCCCTGTTGCGAGTAAACCGGCTCATGCCCCGACTTCGCGCGGGCCCTGATAGCCGGCCTGCCCCCGTTCGGCGCCGAGCGCATAGATCGGGCCATCGATCTTTTCCTGCCAAAGCAGCGACCCCAGGGCGATGTGCATCGGATGTTCCTGAATCGTCAGGACTTCCCAGCCGTCGGAACCGAAGTAATGCGCATGCTCGGACCAGCCCGGCGCCGAAAACAGGAGATCGCCCGCTTTCCATTCCACGGTCACGCCGTCGACGACGCTCGTTCCGTGGCCGCTCGCGTGGTAATTGATCGAGGCGGAGGTATGGCGATGCCCGCGCTTTCCGGCGAAAGGCGGCATGCCCGGCACCGCGCCGGTCCACGTGGCGAAAAACGAGTTGTTCGTCCCCGCGCGCTTCTCGGTCGCCGGGTTGTAAAGCAGCCAGATCGGACGGTGGCCGTCGCCGACGCGCATCGGCAGGTAAGGCCGCACGTCCTGCCATCGCCAAAGCAGCGTCTTGTTCTCGACGACCTCGATGTCAGTCAGGAATTCGTATCCCCGCAGCCGGGCGCCTTCGCTGCCGATGGGCATGTCCGGCGCTTCTTCCCGGGAGTATTTCTTCTTCGTCACCGGGCTCAAGCCGTCTTGGCGGGTTTCTTGCGACTTGATCTCGTCGCCTTCCTCGGAGAAAAAAACGGCCAGTTTTTCAAGCAGGGGGGCGTTGGAATAGGTCAGCCGCACCCAAAGGTCCGACCCCGTGTTCTTGTACCGATGCACCCGCATCGCGGGGATATTCCACACGTCGAAGCGGCCGACCTCGTGCGTCGCATCGGCGGCAATGACCCGGCCCGACCCGCGGATGCAGATTTCGATTTCATTGGCGTTGCTGCGGTAATCCAGCGTTTCCTCTCCCGGCTTGAGCACCTGGATGGCCACATCCGTCGAGGGCGTCAGGCTGAGCATCCCGTCGCTTGCCGCGGGATGCACGATCTTCGAGGCGCGGCGGCCATTGGCTTGCCGCGCAATGTCGGCCAGCCGCGCTATCTCGGCATCGATGTCTTCCCGCGTGACCAGAAACGGCGTGGTCGGCTGGGGTTTCTTGCTCGGCTCGCCGCTCACGTCGGCGAAAACCAGGCCGCGCAATTCGCTGCTGCTTAGCTTCATTTTTTATCTCCTTGATGTATAGGCGCGCATATCGTTGGCAGTCCGTAGTCCTCGACTACACTTCCGAAAAAATCAGAACACTTATAAATACGGAGGCATCCACCATGGACTTGCATCGCCTGGATCTGAATCTCTTGAAGATCTTCGACTCGGTCTACCGGCTGCGCAACCTGACCGAGGTCGCCCATGAAGTCAGCCTCAGCCAGCCCGCCATCAGCCACGCGCTCGGGCGCCTGCGCACGGCATTGGATGACCGGCTCTTCATCCGGACGGCAACGGGGCTCGAACCGACGGCACGCGCCGACAGCCTCGCCATTCCCGTGCGCAACGCGCTCGCCATGCTTGAAGACTCCCTGCTCAGCTCCGAGGAATTCAAGCCCGAGCACTGCGCCAGGGAATTCCGGCTGCTGCTGTCCGACGTCGGAAACGTGCTCTTCATCCCGCCCCTGTTGAGCCATCTGCACCGCCACGCGCCGCAGGTAAGGCTGAAGATCATCCAGGCCCCGCGGTCGGACTACGAACGGCTGCTGCGCGACAGGGAAGCCGACATCGCCATCGGCCACTTGAACCTGTCCGGCCAGAACATCCGAAAAGCGCCGCTGTTCCGCGACCGGTGCGTGATTCTCAGCCGCGCGGCGTCCACGGGAAAATCCAGGCGCCCCATGAGCCGGGAAGACTTCGAGCAAAGGCCCCACGTCATCGTCAGCCCGCCGGAAGACCCGGTGGAAGAAATGTTCTCCAGCTTGCACATCGTGCGCCGCATCTCTCTGCACATACCCAGCTATTTCGCCTTGCCCGGCATCGTCTCGACCTCCGAGCTGCTGGCCACCGTCCCGTCCAGAATCGCCATGAACCTGAGCAAGAACTTCTCGTTCGACATGCATGAGCTGCCCTTCGCCTCGCCCGTATTCGACGTCAAGATGCATTGGCATCTGCGGCAGGATGCCGACGTTGCGCAGACCTGGCTGCGCAATATCTTTCACGCGCTGTTCGCCGAACGGGCGGCCGAGTGAGCGGCATGGGCGGCCATCGGGCCGCAGGCCTGGCTCCATCATGAGGGACGCTCCGCCCGCTGGTCCGACGCATAGCGGTACGACCCCACCGTGAGGATGCCGATGGCCCCCACGACGCAGGCAACGATAGCGACTTCCATCGCCAGGTGGTAATTGCCCAGGCGATCGAACGCCGCGCCGAACAGAATGGGCCCGAGCAGCGTGCCGATGGCGAAGATGGAGATCATCAGGCCGTAGACCATCCCGAACGACCTCAAGCCGAAATAGCGCTTGACGAGAAACGGCATGAGATCGCCCTCGGCCCCGATGAGCATGCCGGTCAGCGCGGCGCCCAAGCCCAGCAGCGGATAGGGCGTGCTGTGGGAAACCGTCGCGAGTATCAAGACGCCCAAGGCGCCGAGCAGGAAAAGGATCGCGGAGAGAACCCTGGCCGTGATCAGGTCGAGCAGCACGCCCGCCAGCAGGCGCCCGCAGGTAATGCCGATGGCGGCGAAGGAACTGCCGGCGGCCGCCAGTTCGACGGACAAGCCGTTGTCCTTGAGCATGGCCGGGATGTGCACCATGCCGCCCAGGCCAACGGCCGCGACCAGGGCGATGCTGATGCTCATGACCCAGAACCGGGGATGGGCGAGGCTTTCGCGGGCCGTCATGCCGGGCAGCACGGCCTCATCCCGCGCGCTCGGTTTCACCGCGGGTTCCGCGGCGGATCCGCCGAATCGATAGATAAGATACGTGGCCAGGGCGCCCAATACGGCGGCCGTGGCGGCCAGCACCATATAGGTGAATTGCCAGCCATGCCGCTGGATGAGCCCGCCCGCCACCAGCGGCGCGACGGCCGCGCCGATGCCGGCGCCGACCGAGGCAATGCCGAGCGCCAGGCCCAGCCTGCGCTCGAACGAACGCGCGAGAATGGGCAGATAGCCGACCGGCGAAGTCGCCACGCCCAGCAGGCCGATCAGGAAGGTCTTGATCGACAGGGCCGTGACGTTGTAGGGTCCCACGCTCAGCGACAGCAGACCCAGCACGAACAGCAGGATGGAAACGCTGATGACCTTGCGAAACCCGTAGCGATCCACCAGGCGGCCGGCGATGGGCGAACTGATCGCCAGCCCCAGGGACGCCGAGATGACGCAGCTGGCGGCCGCGCCACGGCCGACGCCCAGCGTCTGGGCGATGGGCAGGAGGAAGACCCCGGTAGTCCCCACGAAAAGCGCGGTAAAGCCGCTCGATAGCCCCAGAGCCGCCGCGATCACCAGCGCGACGCTACCGCTGGCCTTGGACTTTTCTTGGGTGGATGGGTGCTCCTGGACCAACGTTGCCGATGAATACACTCCGCTCATCTTTGTCTCCGAATTGTTTTTGTAAAACGCCCGCCAAGTCTGCAATGCTTGTTCGCGTAGCGCTTTGCAGGATACAAAGCGAGGAGCCAAAAGTGCACTGAAAAGTTTGCATTTGCCTAATGCATGCCGAGAATGGCGCGTCGCGCGCCGGCCTATTTTTTCGAGAACAGCCGGGCGAATACGCCGCGAAACCAGGCATGGGCCAGATCCGCGTCGCGCCGCGCGTGCCAGTACATGCAGATGTCCAGCGCCGGCGCCTTGAACGGCAGCGCCTGCACCTGCATGCCCGCCGCGCTGCGCAAATTGACAACGACCGAGTAGGGCACGATGGACAGCAGGTCCGAAGAAAGGATCACGCTGGGCAGCGCGAAGAAATGCGGGATCGTGAGGATGACGTTCCTGGCGATATTCTTTTGCTTGAGAAGCTCGGTCAGGGGATGGTCGACCGTTCCCGGCGGATCGACCAGGACGTGCGCGCATCGCTCGAATTCCCGAACCGTCAGCCTGGGCTTGTGCGCCGCATCCTTGGCGCGCAGCACGACCCATTTGTCCATGAATAAATGGCTGCGGCTCAAACCCTTGCCCATCATGGGCAAGTTGCCCACCGCCAGGTCCGCGTCCTTGTCCCGCAGCATGGCCTCGTAGCGCGTGCGGGACGCCTGCCGCACCGAGACCTTCACGCCAGGCGCTTCCTTGCGCAGGTATTGCAGCAATCTCGGCAGGAAGATCAGCTCTCCCACATCGGACAGCAGCAGCTGGAATTCCCGGCGGCACGTCCGGGGATCGAATTCGGAACTGGCATTGAGGCTTTCCTCGATCATGGCGAGCGCCGCCTTGATCGGCCCGATCAGCTCATCGGCGCGCGAGGTGGGCTCCAAGCCCGCCGCCGTGCGCACAAAAAGCCTGTCGCCGACGGTGTCGCGCAACCGCGCCAAGGCGTGGCTGATCGCGGGCTGCGTCAGCGCGACCTCTTCGGCAACCTGGGAAAGGTTATGCAGCCGGTAGATGCTTTCAAATATTTTCAGCAGGTTCAGGTCGACTCGGCGCAGATCCATGACGGTCACTCAACAGGAAAGGACTAAAGCCTGAACATTAATTTCATGCATAAATTCCATCAACATTCTTCAGTTCATTTATAAGAAAGAAGCTCCTAAGCTGCCCATGCAGCAGAACAGTGGCCGCGTTTTCCAAGCGTCTGCCGCATTCTGCGGCGCAACAGAAGGAGGAGCAAAAAAATGACTGAACAAACATTCCGCTTCGTCGAGAAGCGACAGATATTTTCCGACCAGAATGCGGTCTGGCCGCCCATGCGCGTGCCGGCCGAATTCATAGATCGTGAAATCGAACGCCTGGCCGACGCCACGCTTGCCGAAGGCGACTTGCGCGCCGCATCCATCGTCCATCCCCATGCCCGGGAACCCGGCCTGGGGTTCGCTCCCGGCGTCGACATTACCATCCATGTCCTCAAGCCCGGCGAATCCACCCGGGCGGTGCGCCGCAATGCGAATCAAATCGAATTCTGCATCCGCGGCTGCGGCATCGTCCAGGTCGGCGCCGATCAGATACCGGTCGGCAAATGGGACGTCTGCACGATTCCATCCATGCAGGGCTATGCGCACCGCAACCATGGCAAGGATCTATGGGTACGCCTGACCTATTCCAACACGCCGCTGCTGGAAAAGCTCGGCGCATACCATGCCGTCCTGGCTTCGCCGCAGGAAACGTATGCCGCAGAGGCGAGAACGGCCGTGCCGGACACGGAAAAGCGCTACACCCGGGCCAACGCGCCGGACATCCCCGTCGGCGATCACGGCGCGAGAATGCGGGGCTATGAGTTTCTCACCGACATCGCGGTCCGGCCCAATGTCGCGCTGCATTGGCCGTGGCGGGAAATCGAGCAGCATGTCAGCCGCAAGGCGGGCGACGGCAAGCGCGGCATCATGCTGCTCTACAACCCGGCGACGGAACGGCGCAACGGCACGACGCATACTTTTTTCGCCACGATTTCGTCCACGCCGGTGGGGGCCGCGCCCAGGCCCAGAGGACGCGGGCACAAGCACAGCTCCGTCGCCATCAATTACCACTTCGAGGGCGCCGGGCAAAGCACCGTGGACGGGACCACCATCGAATGGCGGGCGGGGGACCTGCTGCTGTCGGCGCCGTCATGGTCGGAACACGCCCACTATATTCACCCGCAAGGCGCGAGCGTATTGACCGTGCAGGACCATCCTCTGCACATCGGCATGGAATCGCTGATATGGCAGGAACGCATGGACGGCCCCATCTTGACGCTGGGTTCCGAGGCAGGGCAGACCGGGTATGTAGGCCCGCGCACCGCAGGCGCCTGATGTGCCGGGCAGATGCGCCGTGCTCGGCAATGCAGCCGGGCGCGGCGCCCGGTCCGCTTAGGCCGGAACTTCTTCCCTGGCGCTGCCGGCTGGTTCGTTTGCCTGCTGGGCGGCGCGGTTCTGCAAAGCGCGGCGCACGGTCTCCGGCGTAAAGGGCGGCGCATAGAAGCGGCAGCCCGTGGCGTCGAAGAGCGCGTTGGCCACCGCGGCCGGGCCCGGCACCGAGGCCGATTCGCCCGCGCCCAGCGCGGGCTGGTCCTGCCGCGGCATGAGGTAGGCATCGATCTCGGGCAGATCGGCAAACCGCAGGATGGGGTAGGCGCCCCACTCGCGGTTGCGCACGCCGCGCGCATCGAACTCCACCACTTCCATCAGCACGCGGCTGAGCGACTGGATGATGTTGCCGTGCACCTGGTGCCGCACGCCGGCCGGGTTGACCATCATGCCGGCGTCGTGCGCCACGAAAATGCGCTCGACCTTGATGCGGCCGCTGGCGACTTCCACCACGAGGTCCGCGACCCAGGCCGCCATGCCCGCGCCCGTGCCGGGATATTTGCCATGCACATAGCGCGCGTATGACATGCCGCGCCCATGCAGCAAGCCCTGCGCGTCGGGCACGCCGCGCGAGCCCCGGGCGCCCTGCCGCCAGCCGGCGCGCGCGGCCACCTCGCGGATCAGTTCGGCCGCGCGCGGGTCTTCCACATGCTGCGCGCGGTAGTCGCAGCGATCCGCGCCGGCCTGCTCGGCCAGCTCGTCCAGGAAGCAATCGTGGGCAAATATATTGGGCAGGGCCGACACGCCGCGCAGCCAGCTGGCGCGCACGATGGGCGGCATGTCGTGGCACATCGCGCGCAGCCTGGGAAAGCGGTAAGGCGGCGTCGCGGTGCGGTCGCCCTGCTCCTTGATGCGCGGCGCGGCCGGCAGCTTGCCGGTGAGCAGCAGCGCCAGCACCGGCGCCTCGTTCGACGGGTAGTTGATGCACACGTCGTAGGCCAGCGGCGCGCCCGCTTCGTCGGCCACGCCGCGCACGTCGATGAGCTGGGCCGTGCCCTTGGGCTCCCACACATGCTCCTGATTGCGGCTGAGCTGCAGGCGCACCGGCCTGCCCACGGCGCGCGACAGCAAGGCCGCGTCGGCCCCGACGTCGTCGGCGCAATTGCGGCCGTAGCAGCCGGCCGCTTCCAGGCGGATGACTTCGACCCGGTCCTCGCTCAGGTCGAACAGCGTGGCGAGATCGGCGCGCAGCGTATGCGGGTTCTGCGTGCCCGACCAGACGCGCAGGCCCTGCGCGCCGTAATCGGCCACCGAGCACGAAGGGCCGATGGAACCGTGCAGCTGATAGGGCCACACATAGGTGCGGCGCAGCGTGCGGGGCGACTCGAGCGCGGCCTCGACATCGCCCTGGTCCGTCAGCAGGCGCTCCACATAAGGCTGGCGGCGGATGGCCCGCTCGAAACTCGACATGTCCTGCGCCGGCGGCTCGCGCCACGCCACCTTGAGCGCCTGGGCCGCCTGGATGGCCTGCTCTTCGCGCTCGGCCACCACGCCCACGAAATCCTGGATCACCACGACCCGCACGATGCCAGGCAGGTGCGCAATGGATGACGCGTCGACCGACACCAGGGTATGGCCGATGAAATCCCCCGTGTCGCGTCCGCCATAAGGCGGCCGCACCACGCGGCCGTGCAGCATGCCGGGCACGCGCACGTCATGCACATAGGTCAGCTCGCCCGTGACCTTGGCCGGGATGTCCACGCGCGGCATCGCGCGCCCCACCAGGCGGTGTTCCGATACGGGTTTGATGGGCGCCTTGAGATCCAGCGCCAGCACGTCGCGGCGGCCTTGCAGCAAATCGGCATAAGCCGCGCGCCGGCCATCGGGCGCCCGCACCACGCCGTCCTCGACAGCCAGCGCATCGACCGGTGCGCCCCATGCCTGGGCCGCCAGGCCCAGCAGGTGGGCCCGGGCCTGGGCCGCCGCGCGGCGCAAGGGTTCGGCCGACACCTGGATGGTGGCGCTGGCCACGGTCGGCCCCTGGTTGGGGACGGCCTCGGTATGGCCCAGCACCATCTGCAGCCTGCCCCAGGCCACGTCCAGCTCTTCGGCCGCGACCTGCGCGAGCGCGGTGCGTATGCCCGTGCCCAGGTCGACGTGGCCGTTGCAGGCCACGATGCGGCCGTCGGCCAGCACCGCGATGAATATCTCCGGATTGGCCGGCGCCGCGCCGAAAGCACCGCCGAACTGGCCCGGCGCCGCCTTGGCCGTGGCCGGCAGCTCGCGCACGACCAGCAGGGCGCCCTGGGCGGCATACAGCGCGTTGTAGAGATCCTGGGGCCGGGCGCTCATGGGCGGACTCGGAGACAAGAAAGTATAAAGATACAAGAATAATACTTTTGCGGGCGGGTCCAGCCTTGGCAAACCCGCATCCCGCCCGGCCCCGGCGCGCGGCGCGCGCGTATACACTTGCAGGCATCATGAATCGTCCCGCCGATCCCACGCCCTTGACGCTCGAGGTCAACGGCAAAACCCACGTCGTACCCGCCGCCGACCCGGCAACGCCCCTGCTCTACATTCTGCGCAACGACCTGGCGCTCAACGGCCCCAAATACGGCTGCGGCCTGGGCGAATGCGGTGCCTGCACCGTGCTCGTCGACGGCGTGGCCGCCCGGTCCTGCGTCATCCCCGCGGCCGGCGTCGTGGGGCGGCGCATCACCACGCTCGAGGGCCTGGGTGGCATCGAGGCGCCCGGCCCGGTGCAGCAGGCCTTCATCGAATGCCAGGCCGCCCAGTGCGGGTATTGCATCAACGGCATGATCATGACCACCGAAGCCCTGCTGCGGCGCGTGCCCGCGCCCACCGAACAGCAGATCCGCGACGAACTGCGGCACAACCTGTGCCGCTGCGGCACGCACCTCGAAATCCTGCAGGCCGTGCACCGCGCCGTGCAGATCAAGGCCGAATCCGCCCCGCAACCCGCCTCCACCGCCCGCTGACGCGCACGCCAGCCCCAGACGCACCGATACGCCCGCATGCAAGACTTGCCCGTTTTCCAGCCCCTGCCTACAGATGCCCTGGCCGGCCTCGTGCTGCGCCCACCCGGCGCGCGATGGGACGGCAGGCGGTATTGCGGGCCGTCGCTGGCCGCGCTCGACACCGAAACGCTGGAGCACATGCCGGGCTTCATCCGCCTGGTGGCGCAGGGCAGCTTCGTCGGCCTGGCCGGCTCCACGCCCACGCTGGTGCTGCAGGCGGCCGCGCGCCTGCAGGCGCAGTGGCAGGCCGCGCCCGACAGCGCGGCAATGGGCGGGGGACACACCCTCAGCCATGAATACCGCTGGACCGGCCAGGCGCCGGGCGCCAGCGGCGAACACCAGGTCGTGGTCTGGGCCCATGCCGCGGGCGCCAGCGTCTGGACGCCCCATGCGCCGGGCCCGCGCCTGCGGCGCGAGCTGGCCGCCCTGCTGGGCTGCCCCGAAACGGCCGTGCAGGTGCATCGGCTGCCTTCCTCCGGCGCCCTGCCCGATCCCCTGGCCCTCATCGATGCCGCGGCCGATGCCGCGCTGCTGTCGCGCGCCTGCGCCACGCCGGTGCGCATTGCCGTCGGCAAGCCGCAGGACCAGGCCCTGCCCGCCCTGAAGCTGTCCGCCGACCTCGACGAGCGCGGCCATATCGCAGACCTGTACGGCCCCATGCTGCTGGAGCGTCCCAGCCTGGCCCGCCTGCTTGCCGGCGGCGCATCCGGCAGCGACCAGGACGCGCCGGGCTATGCCCTGGCCTTGCTGCCGGCCGCCGACGCCGCGCAAGCCCTGCCCGGCGCGCCGCTGGGCCAATCGCTGCCGGCCTGGGTCTTCGCGCAGGAGTCCTTCATCGACGAGGCGGCCCATGCCACCGGCGCCGACCCCATCGAATACCGTCTCGAGCACATCGACGACCCGCGCGCCCGCGCGCTGATCGAGGACGTGAGCCAGCGCGCCGGCTGGACGCCGCGCATCAGCGACACGCCCGATGGCGCCGGCCGCGGCTTTGCCTACGCCAGCGTGCTCGATGCCACGCAGGACCCGCCGCGGCAGGTCTGGGCCGCCTGGGTGGCCGACGTCAAGGTCGACCCGCGGACCGGCCTGATCGACGTCACCCGCCTGGTGGTGGGCCACGACAGCGAAGCCGGCCGCACCGAACTGGACGCCGCCGCGCTCGACCGCGAACTGCTGGCCGCCACGCGCCAGCTGCTGCAGGCGCCCGCCCCGCGCTTCGACGACTGGGCCACGCCCCTTGCCGACGACGGCACGGCCGGACCCGAATCAACCCCCGAATCAACCAGCCTCACGCTGCGCCCGCTCATCCAGCATGCGCTGGCCGAAGGCTCGCGGCAGCTTGCCGCGCCCGGCCAGGGCCTGGCCTGGACGCCGGCCCTCGCCCTGCCCGCGGCGGCGGCCATCGCCAATGCCGTCTTCGACGCCACCGGCGTGCGCCTGCGCGAAACGCCGTTCGACGGCGCCGCCGTGCGCCGCCAATTAGGCGCCCCGGCCGCGCCCGAGCCTCGCAAGCGCCCGCTGGCCCGCGCGGCCGCCTGGCTGGGCGCCACGGCGGCCGGCGTCGCCGGCGCCACCGCCATGCTCTGGCCCTGGCCGGCCGCCATCGCGCCCATCGTCCAGCCCGACATCCCGCTGTATTCCGCCGCCGCCATCGAGCGCGGCCGCCTGGTGGCCCAGGCCGGCGACTGCGCCGTCTGCCATACCGCGCCCAGCGGCCGCGAGAACGCCGGCGGCCTGGCGCTGGACACGCCCTTCGGCACTATCTACACCAGCAACATCACGCCCGACCCGCAGCATGGCATCGGCAACTGGTCGTACACCGCCTTCGAGCGCGCCATGCGCGAAGGCATACATCGCGACGGACGGCGCCTGTACCCGGCCTTCCCGTATACCGCCTACGCCAAGCTCAGCGATGCCGACATGCAGGCCCTGTACGCCTACCTGATGACGCGCCCCGCCGTGGCCGAACCCGCCCCGGCCACCAAGCTGGCCTTTCCCTACAACGCCCGGCCCCTGCTGGCCGGCTGGAATATGCTGTTCCACGACGACAGCCCCTTCCAGCCCGATCCGACCCAATCGACGCAGTGGAACCGCGGCGCCTACCTGGTGCTGGGCGCCGGCCACTGCGGCGCCTGCCATACGCCGCGCAATGCCCTGGGCGCCGAGAAAAACGGCAACGATTTCTTGTCCGGCGGCCTGGCCGAGGGCTGGCAGGCCCCCGCGCTCAACACGCTGAACCAGGCCGGCGTCCCGTGGACCGAGCAGGACCTCACCGCCTACCTGCGCACCGGCTACTCGCCCCTGCACGGCGTGGCCGCCGGCCCCATGGCCCCCGTCATCCACGGCCTGGCGCAACTGCCCGAGCAGGACGTCAAGGCCATGGCCGTCTACCTGCTGTCCTTGAACCAGGGCGCGCAGCCCGCGGCCCATGAAGCAGCCCCGCAGCCGGCCCCCAGCCCCGCCGCCCAGGCCCTCGCCCTGGAAAGCCGCAGCGCGCCGCAGCTGCGCTTGTTCGACGGCTACGCCAAGGGCGAACGCCTGTACGAGAACGCCTGCGCCGTCTGCCACGAAGCCGGCCAGGGCCCCACGCTGCATGGCGTCAAGCCTTCGCTCGCGCTCAACACCAATCTGCAGGCCGGCCAGCCCGACAACCTGATCCAGGTCATCCTCAACGGCATCACGCAGCCGGCCGACCCCGCGCTGGGCTATATGCCTGGTTTCCGGGACAGTTTCGACGACCAGCAGATCAACGACCTGGTCGCTTACCTGCGCGTGCGCTTCGGCAACGGCCAGCCGGCCTGGACGGGACTGCAGGAGAGCGTGGCACGCATACGAGCGCAGCCCGTGGCGCATTGAGCGTGCGCAATGAGATAGTGTGAGCGCAGGCGGTTCGGGC
>DASWPO010000061.1:0-20947 GCA_036404015.1 Bordetella sp.
GATCATTCCGCCGGCGCGCATGCCGCGCTGGCCACGCTGGCGGCCTTGCATCAGCGCAGGCGAACGGGCTTGGCCCAGCACGTGGATCTGGCCGCGCGCGAAGTCGCGTCGGCCATGATCGGCGACGCGCTGGTCCTGGCCAGCCTGGGAGAGGTGCCGGCGCGGCCGGGCAACGCCGATCCCGGCATGGCGCCGTACGGCGTGTATCCGACCTCGCGCGCCGACCGGTGGCTGACGATCGCCGTGCGGGACGACGCCCAATGGCGGGCGCTGGCGCGGGCGCTGGGCCAGGAGGCCGACGATCCGCGCTTCGCCGCGGCGGCGGACCGGCTGCGCCGGCGCGAAGAGCTGGATGTCCTGCTCGGGCAATGGCTGGCCGGCTGCGATGCCGACGCCACCGCGCAGCGCTTGCAGCAGGCGGGCGTGAGCGCGCATGTATCCTGGTCCATGCAGGACATCGCGTCGGATCGGCATCTGCGGGCGCGCCGCGCCACGGTCGAGGTCCGCGCGCCGGACCTCGAACCGCGCCTGGCCGTGGGCGCGCCGGGCCGGTTCAGCCGCACGGATGACGTGGGTATCCGGCGCCTGACTCCCGCCCTGGGGCAGGACGAGGACTATGTCTTCGGCGAACTGCTGGGCTTGAGCTCGGCGCAGCGCGCGGATCTCGAAGCGCGCGAAATCATTCTGTGACGCCGGCGCGCCTGCTGGCCATCACGCAAAGGACAATCGATGAAAAACGCCATCTATCTGGTGCTCGATATGGAAAACGACCTGGTCCACGCCGACGGGATCAGCGCCAAGGGGCCCTACGGCGAACAGGTGCGCGACCGGGGCATCCTGGTCCACACCCGGCGGGCCCTCGACAAGGCGCGCGCGGCGGGCTTGCACATCGGCTTCGTGCGCGTGGGGTTTTCGCCGGACTACCGTGAATGTCCGCCCGATTCGCCGATTTTTTCCGGCGCGCGCAAGAACGGCATCTTCAAGCTGGGCGAATGGGGCACGCAGGTGCATCCCGACCTGGGCCGTCAGCCCGAGGATTTCGACATCGTCAAGCATCGCGTGAGCCCTTTCTACAGCACCAGCCTGCAAGCCATCTTGCGCGCCAACCGCATCGAGCGCATTTATTGCTCGGGCATTTCCACCAATGCCGTGGTGCAGGCCATGGTGCGCGAGGGACACGACCGCGATTACACGATGGTGGTGCTGGAGGATTGCTGCTGCGCGCTGTCGGCCGAAGAGCACGACGGCGCGATCAAGAGCCTGCAGCGATTCTGCTGCCGCGTCACGAACTCGCGGGACGTCGTGTTCGAGTGAGGCGACGATGAACCGCATCGCGCGCAGCCTGCTCCGCGGACCTGGCGGCGTCGATTCGGTTTCGGTGGTGAACGGCGCCTATCAGCCTGCCGCGGTCGAGGTGGCCTGGGCCGAGCGGGTCATCGCGGCCTTCGAGGCCAGCCGGGGTGCTGCCACCGAAGTGGACGGCAAGATGATCGACAAGCCGATGGTGGCAAGGGCCCGGCGCGTCATGGCGGACCATCGCCAGGGGTGAGGGGCGCCGCAGGCGGCGTGCCGGCTATCCGCTACGTATAAAATGCATTCCATCTCGGGGCGCCATGGCGCCCGTCGAGGTTTCCGAGAACAAGGTCGACCCGGGCGCCGCAGATGGATTATCGAACAAAGGAAGAGCAGGTCGCCGACTACCTGCGCGAATGCATCATATCGGGTGTATATCCCCGTGGGTCGCGGCTAAAACAAGCGGAAATCGCGGAACAGCTGCGCTTGAGCATTACTCCCGTGCGCGAAGCGCTCAAGCTGCTGGCCGCCGAAGGCTACGTGAGCGGGGACTCCTACCGCGGCGCCCGCGTCGTGCCCTTCGACGCGGCGGCCTCGGGCGAGACGCTGCAATTGCGCCTGACGTTGGAGTTGCAATTGGTCCAGGGCGCGATCGAAAAGGTCACCGCGCAGGACATCATCGAGCTGCGCGCGCTGGCCGACGAGTTCGCCCAAGCCTTCGAGAAGGGCGACCGTCCCACGGCGCGCGGCATCAACTACCGCCTGCACCGCCGCCTCTACGATATCGCGCAGATGCCGCAGACCCTGCATTTCGTGCAGATACTCTGGGCGCGCTATCCCTTCGACCTGATCAATTCCGTGTCGGGCCGCGGTGAGGTCGCCGTGCACGAGCACGAGCGGATTCTGCATGCCATCGTCGCCGGCGATGTCTCCGCGGCCATGCTGGCCATGCGCCAGCACATCGAATCGGGATGGGACGTGCTCAAGTCCGGGCAGTAGGCAATAAAATCAAGGACTGGCCGACTTTTCGAGCTTTCGCGGCATTCATCCTTCGCAACCGGGCCCACATGAACGACCTCGCCGATTTGCCCATACCCGCACACCCGATGGAAGTCGCGACGGCTTCGGGTACTTCGCGCTCGGAGGCGGTCACGCTGGTGCTGCGCGACATGATCACGCGCGGCGATTTTCCCGCGGGCTTTCACTTGCAGGAACTGCCGCTGGCCGAGCGCATGGGCGTGTCGCGCACGCCGATCCGCGAAGCGCTGGCCACCCTGGCCCGCGAAGGGCTGCTCGAGCCCGGGCCCCGGCGAGGTTACAAGGTGCGCACGTTCTCGATAGAAGAAATCGCCGATGCCTACGAGGTGCGCGCGACGCTGGAAGGCGCGGCCTGCCGGCTGCTGGCCGAGCGCGGCCTGCCGGAGGACTTGATCCGCCGGATCCGCGACCTCCTGGACCTTGGCGACCAATTGCTCGAGCGCGGCCTTTTCACCCGGATGGAGCACGAGCCCTGGGGCGAGATGAACATGGCCCTGCACCAATTATTGGTCGGGGCCGCCGGCAATGCGCTGCTCGAGCATCAGGTGCAGCAGACCTGCAATGTGCCGCTGGCCGGTCCGCGCGACGTGCATTGGTACCGGCTGGACCAGGAGAATTTCTCGCTGGTGCAGCAGGCCCATCGCGACCATCACGCGATTTTCGAAGCCATCGTGCGGCGCCAGTCGAGCCGCGCCGAGGCGCGCATGCGCGAGCACATCTACCTGTCGCGCGACCTGGTGCGCGAGCGCTTCCGGCAGCAGACGGTCGGATTCGACGCGGCGACGATCACACGGACGAATCAGCAGGATTTGACGCGCTGATCACGGCCTGATCCAGCCTCTCCACCTGCGCCAGGCTGGCCACGTCCAGGGCGGCCTGCGAGGCGATCAGGCGCTGCGCCTGCGGCATTTCCCGCCCGTTGTTCACCAGGTTGGCCGCGACCAGCCGGTTGCCTTGCAGGTACAGGGCGGAGAAGCGGCGGCCGTTCGGATCGCCGCGCACGACGACGCGGTCCCAGTCCGAGCAGTAGCCCACGGTTTGCAGGTTCATGTCGAACTGGTCGGACCAGAACCAGGGCACTTCGGCGTAAGGCGTTTTCGCGCCCGCGATGACGCGCGCCACGGCGGCCGACTGGTGCTGGGCGTTGTGCCAGGATTCGACCCGGATGGTGCGGCCCAGCACCGGGTTGTAATGGCGCGCGACATCGCCGACGGCGTAGATGGACGGATCGGACGTGCGTCCGTAGGCATCGACGATGATGCCGTCCTGCACGTCCAGGCCGCAGGCCTCGGCCAGTTCGGTGTTCACCAGCGAGCCGGTGGCGGCCACCACGCGGTCCGATACCAGCGTCTCGCCATTGGAAAGATCGGTGACGATGGCGCGCGCGCCGCTCTGCGGATCGGTGGTCTGCACGCGCATGCCGCACGGCGTCACGCCCGTCAGGATGTGCACGCCGTGGCGGTGGTGCAGCCGCGTCACGTGGTCGCCGACGACCGCGGCGACCGACTGGTAGAGCAGCGACGGGTGGCGCTCCACCACCGTGACCTCGCAGCCGATCCGGCGCGCGGTCGCCGCGATCTCCAGGCCCAGCAGGCCGCCGCCCACCACCAGCAGGCGCAGCCCGGGCCTGAGCGCCTGGCGCAGCCGCAGCGCGTCGTCCAGCGTGCGCAGGTGATGAAGCAGGTCGTCCAGCTCGAACCCCTTGAGCGGCCGCGAACGCAGGCCGGTTGCCAGGATCAGCCGCTCGTAGCCGAGCGACGAGCCGTCGGCCAGGTCCACGGCGCGGTCGTCGCGCCGGATCCGCACCACGCGCACGCCCAGGCGCAGCTCGATGGCGCGAGCCCGATAGAAGTCCGGATCCAGCACGGGTACCAGATCCCCTTCCTGCGAGTACTGCCCGCCTTGCTTGAGCAGCACGTCCTTCGACAGCGGCGGCCGGTCGTAGGGCAGGTAAGGCTCTTCTCCCACCAGCACGACACGGCCCCGGTAGCCATTCTGGCGCAAGGCTTCCACGGCGCGGGCGCCCGCCTGGCCCGAGCCGACGACGACAACAGTCATTCTCACCTCATGTATACAAAAAATAATGCACCGCTTTACGGCAACCTGCGCAAGCTTGGTGCATTTCATGGATATGTATGCACCAATGCGGATTTTTCACAAAAAATACTTTACTCACCATAGGGTGAGTCGTATTTTATGCATACTTATCGAGAATTTCACTGGGAGACCAGAAAATTGGGCGAGGCAGCAAAAAAGACCAAATGGATACCAATCGCCAAAGTTGGCGACACCATCTCCGCGTATGGAATGCCGGTTGAAATCGAGGGCGAAGAGATCGCGCTGTTCATGATCGACGGGTGCCGCTATGCCACGAGCAATATCTGCACGCACCAGCTCGCGTACATGACCGATGGTTATGTCGACGGCGAGACCGTGGTGTGCCCCATGCACCAGGGGCGCTTTCACATCCCGACCGGCGCGCCCCAGGGAGCGCCGGTTTCCAAGCCCCTGCGCGTCTATCCGGTGCGTGTGGAGGGCGACGATGTGCTGATCGAGTTTTCGCCTAGCCCGCCAGCCTGATTCCAGCCCTGATTGTCAGGCCCTGATTCTCCACCGTTTCCACCCGATTCTCCCTGCCATCCACCTTGAAAAGAGGGGCGCCCCGTCATGAATCCGCAGAAAGTCACCGAAATCGTCAACCGCATCGAACAGAGCGGACGCGCCGTCCGCCAGCCGCTGGCCCGGGCCAGCCACGTGCCCTACCAGCTCTACAGCGACCCCGACGTGCTGGAGCTGGAAAAGGAACGGCTGTTCATGAAGGACTGGATCGTCGTGGGCCGCGTCGAGCAGATCGCCAAGCCGGGCGACTACATGACGCTGGACATTTTCAATGAACCCATCGTCGTGACCCGCGACAACGAAGGCCAGATCAACGCCTTCTCGAATTTCTGCCTGCACCGCGGCGCGGAGATCTCGGCCAAGGGCTTCGGCAATACCCAGGAGTTCAGCTGCCCCTATCACAATTGGCTGTACGACCTGAAGGGCCATCTGATGGGCGCCCCGCACATGCACCACACCGAGGGCTTCGACACGCAGAAGTGCCAGCTGCCGCGCGTGCGCGTGGATACCTGGGGCGGCTTCATTTTCGTTTGCTTCGATGCGGATACGCCGCCGCTGGCGCAGTTCATCGGGCGTTTCGCCGAAGAGTTCGCCTTCCTGCGCATGGAAGACTGCGCCATGGGCGCGCGCGTGGAATTCAACCTGAACTGCAACTGGAAGTTCGTCGTCGAGAACCTGTTCGACGTCTATCACGTGACCACCATCCATGCCGGCACTTTCGGCAAATACCGCGACACGGTGGACTATTTCAAGGACGCGCCGGGCCAGGACTCGCTGTTCGGCTACTACAAATCCGCGCCGTCCATGGATGGCGGCAAGAGCCTGTTCGGCCACATGCCCTGGCTGGCCGACAAGCCCGATACCTTCGCCTGCAGCGGTTTTCAGGGCCCCAACCTGCAGATGTTCGCCCGCTGCGACGGCCTCATCGTGCATTCGATCTGGCCGGTCACGGCCGATACCAGCCGCATGATCAGCTACATGCTGTTCCCCAAGGAATTCTTCGCCGATCCGGAGTTCGAGACCAAGGCCGCGCGCTACGCCGGCTACCTGCGCAAGATCATCGACGAGGACGAGATGGCCATTACCTCGTTGCAGCGCGCCGCGCATTCGCGCCTGTTCCAGCCCGGCCGCATGTCCAGGCTCGAGCACGGCGTCTACAACGTCCTCAACTACTACCTGGATCGCATCGTGCCCAACGATGCCGCCCGGGCCGCCGGCGAACTCGCGCGCTGAAGGCGCCTTTTTCCTCCCCTTTTTTTCCGGAGACTTCCATGGACCCATCGCGTCGCAATCTGATCCGGCAGGGCGGCAGCCTGATGCTGGCCGCCTCGCTGTCTTCCGTCATGGCCCGTGCGCTCGCTCAATCGCCGGGCGAACCGTTGCGCGTCGGCGCGCTCAACGACGTCACCGGCGCCGGCAGTCCTTACGGCGCCGGCATGCAGAAGGCCATACTGATGGCCGCGGACGAGGTCAACGCGGCCGGCGGCGTGGCGGGACGCAAGATCCAGGTCTATGCCGAGGATTCGCAGACTTCGCCCGAGGCCGGCGTGCTCGCGGCCAAGAAGTTGATCGAGGTGAACAAGGTGCAGGCCATCCTGGGCACCTGGTCGTCCGGCGTCGCGGCCGCGGTGATGCCCATTACCGACACGG
This sequence comes from Bordetella sp., assembly GCA_036404015.1. GTDB lineage: Bacteria > Pseudomonadota > Gammaproteobacteria > Burkholderiales > Burkholderiaceae_B > Bordetella. Next base: position 6,601 of record DASWPO010000061.1, read on the forward strand.
CGGGCGTCCTGCACGCCACCAACGCGGGCGCCTCCAACATCCTCAGCAGCAAAGGGCTGATGTTCCGTTATTCGGCGCTGAGCGTGCGGGTGGGGGTGGCCGAGGCCGCCACGCTTGCCCAGAAGGGGTACCAGCGGCTGGCCACCATGGCGTTCAACAACCCGTCCGGCCGGGAAATCACCGCGGGCGTCAAGCAGGGCTGGGAAAAGCTCGGCCGCAAGCTCGTGGCCGAGGTGGTGTACGAGCCCAACCAGCCGACCTACCGATCCGAGATCCAGCGCGTGCTGGCCGGCAACCCGGACGCCATCGCGCTGGGCGGCTACCTGCCCGACTTCACCGTCATCCTGCGCGAGACGCGCCAGATGGGCTCCGACGTGAAGTTCTACGTCCCTGCCTGGGCCGTGAACCAGAAGCTCATCGACGCGCTCGGGCCGGCCGCGACCAGCGGCGTGTTCACCTACGACTACGTGGCCGCGCTCGACGGCGAGGCGTTCAAGACTTTCGTCGAGAAGTTCAAGAAGGCCACCGGCGTCGACCCGGCCGACAACTATTACGCCTGTTGCGCCTACGACATGATGGTCACCTTTGCGCTGGCGGCCGAGGCGGCCGCCGACAAGTCGCCGGTGGCGGACGCCATGCGCGCCGTGGCCAACCCGCCGGGCACGCCGGTCTACGACGTGACGCAGGGGCTCAAGCTGCTGCGCTCGGGCCAGAAGATCAACTACGAGGGCGCGTCCGGACCGATCGATTTCGATGACCAGGGCAACGTCAAGCCGCTGTTCAAGATGTCCGAAATCCGCAATGGCAAGGTAGAGGACATCGGCATGGTGTTCCAGGATTATTGAACGGCGCATGCGATGACTGGCTGGATCTTCTATGCGAACCTGGTCGTCAACGGCGTCGTCGAGGGGCTGCTGATAGGCCTGGCGGCCTTGGCATTGAACATGGTGTTCGCCGTCGGCCGCTTCCCGAACGCGGCCACCGGCGACTTCATGACGGTGGGCGCCTACGCGGGCTTCGGCGCGCACTACCTGGGCGGCGGCATCGCGGCCCAGGCGCTGGCGGCGATGGCGGCCTGCGTGGCGTTGTCGCTGCTGTGCTATCTGGCCGTGTTCCGCCGCCTGGCCGGCCGGCCCATGGTCGCGGCCATGCTGGCTTCGATCGGCCTGGGCTTCTTCTGCCGCAGCATGCTGTCGCTGTTCGTGGGCAGCGATCCGCAGTTCTTCCCGATGGGCGCGGCGACGTCCGTGCAGCTCGGCGGGCTGCGCATCGCCACCTCCGACCTGTGGCTGGCGGTGCTCGCGCTGGCGTGCGTGGGCGCGGTCATGGCGCTGCTGCACCTCACCCCCATCGGCCGGCGCATCCGCGCCGTGGCCGACAACGCGCCGCTGGCGCAGGCCTCGGGCATCCGCTCCCGGCGCGTGATGCTGACGCTGTGGGCGATGGTGGGCGCGATCTGCGGCCTGGCCGGGCTGATCCTGGGCATCCGCACCACGGTCAACCCCGAGATGGGCTGGGGCCTATTGCTGCCCATGTTCGCGGCCGCCATCCTGGGCGGCGTCGGCAGCCCGCTGGGCGCGGTGCTGGCCGGCGTGCTGCTGGGCGTCCTGCAAGAGCTGTCCACGCTCTGGGTGGGCTTTTCCTACAAGATCGCGGTGTCCTTCGCGATCCTGGCGCTGATGCTGCTGGTCCGGCCCCAGGGCATGTTCGGCCTGCGGGAGGCGGTGCGCTGATGCTGGCCTACCTGGTTGCGCTGCTGATCGTCATGGGCATCTATGCCCTGCTCACCATCAGCCTGGATCTGCAGTATGGATTCACCGGCCTGGTGAACTTCGGCCTGGTCGGCTTCTTCTCGATCGGCGCCTATGCCTCCGCGCTGGTGACGCTGGCCGGCCACCCCATGCCGCTCGGTTTCGCGGCGGCGATGCTGGCCAGCGGGCTGGCGGCCCTGCCCATCGGCGCCCTGGCGCTGCGCTTGCGCGACGACTACTTCGCCATCGTCTCGCTCGGCTTCTCCGAGATCGTGCGCCTGGTGGTCCTGAACGAAGAATGGCTCACCAAGGGCGGCCTGGGGCTGACCGGCGTGCCGCGGCCGTTCACCCGTTTCGGCGTGGGCGGCTCGGAGCTGGCCTACCTGGCGCTGGTGGCGGCCTGCCTGGCGGCGGTCGTGCTGGTCGTGCGGCGCGTGACCGGCAGCCCGTTCGGGCGGCTGATCCAGGCCATCCGCGACAACGAAGTGGCCGTGATCTCGCTGGGCAAGTCGCCGCCGGCCGCGAAGGTCAAGGCGCTGGTGCTGGGCGCGGCCATCGCCGGCCTGGCGGGCGCGCTCTACGCCCACTACATCACCTACGTAGTGCCCGACCAGTTCCTGCCCCTGGTGACGTTCTACGTCTGGATGGCGATGATCCTCGGCGGCCTGGGCAGCCTGCGCGGCGCGCTCGCGGGCGCCGGGGTGCTGGTGCTGATTCTGGAAGGCACGCGCTTCGTGCGCGATCTCGTGCCGGGGGTGGGCGCGGTGCAGATGGCCAGCGTGCGCCTGGCCCTGGTCGGCCTGCTGCTGGTGGTGTTCGTGCTGTTCCGGCCCCAGGGCGCTTTCGGCAACCCCGCGAGGACCTGGCGATGAATCTGGTGCTTACGCGCATCGGCAAAGCCTGGGGCGGCCTGCGGGTGCTGGACGAGGTCAGCATGACCGTGGACGGCGGCGCGATCACGGGCCTCATCGGGCCCAACGGCGCGGGCAAGAGCACGCTGTTCGCCGCCATCAGCGGCAACGTGCCGGTCGACAGCGGCTCCATCTCGCTCGACGGACTATCGCTGGACAGCCTGGGCCCCGGCCGTCGGGCGCGCCTCGGCCTGATGCGGACGTTCCAGGTGCCGCGGCCCTTCGCCAACCTGACGGTGCGCCAGAACCTGGCCGTGGCCGTGCGCGCGCAACCCGGCGAGTCGCTGTTGAATGTGTTCTTCCGGCCCGGCGCCGTGCGCCGTGTCGAGCAGGAAATCGCCGCGCGCGCCGAGGAGGTGATCGGGTCGCTGAACCTCGCGCGCGTGGCCGACCGCATGGCCAGCCAATTGTCGGGCGGGCAGCTCAAGCTGCTGGAGCTCGGCCGCTTGCTGATGACCCGGCCCAGGCTCATTTTGCTCGACGAGCCCTTTGCCGGCGTCAATCCGGTGCTGGCGGAGGAAATCGCCGACCGCATCCGGGCCTTGCATGCCCAGGGCCTGGGGTTTTTCATCGTGGAGCACAACCTCGGCGCGCTCTCGAAACTGGTCGCGACGCTGTTCGCCATGGATCGCGGCACGCTGATCGCCAGCGGCGCGCCGGACGAGGTGCTGGCCAACGACCAGGTGCGGACCGCCTATGTGGGGGGCTGAGGTGAAGCTATCGCCGGACGACCGCACGCTGCTGGAACTGCGCGGCCTGCAGGGCGGCTACGGCGAAGCGGATATCCTGCGCGGCGTGGATCTTGTCGTCGACGCCGGCGAGATCGTCACCATCGCGGGCACCAACGGCGCGGGCAAGAGCACGCTGGCCAAGGCCGTGATGGGCCTGCTGCCGCGCTGCGCGGGCGTGCGCCGGTTTCGCGGCGTCGACCTGGTCCGCCGCGCGCCGGAAGATCGCGTGCTGATGGGAATCAGCTACGTGCCGCAGGTCGCCAATGTCTTCGCGCGCCTGACGGTGCAGGAAAACCTGGAGGTCGTCGAAGGCGTGAAGGACCGGCGCGCGCGCATCGAGGAAATGTATGCGCTGTTTCCCGGCCTGCACGAGCGCCGGCGCCTGCACGCCGGCCTGCTCTCGGGCGGCGAGCGGCAGCAGCTTGCCTTCGCCCGCGCGCTGATGCCGCGGCCGGTCATGCTGTTGCTGGACGAACCCACCGCGGCCCTGTCGCCGGCGCTGGCCGCGCAAGTGTTCGACACCATCGCGCGGCTGCCCGCGCTGGGCGTGGCGGCGCTGGTGGTCGAACAGCGCGCGCGCCAGAGCCTGCAGATCAGCGACCGCGGCTACATCCTCGACCAGGGCCGCGTCGTGATGGAAGGCCGCGCACAGGACCTCCTGTCCAGCGCCGAGATGACCGACCTGTACCTGGGCCAGCACTGACGGCCCCCACTGTTCACGGAACCCCCGCCATGCACACGCTCTCTCCTTTCGATCCGCCGGCGCAGCGCGCCGCCAACCTCCTGATCGCCGATCACATGGGCGTCAAGCCGGGCGAGACGGTGCTAATCACCACGGACCTGCGCGGGGACCCGCAGGTCGCTCTCATGCTCATGAACGCCGCCGCCCAGATCGGCGCGCGGCCGATGGTCGTGACGCTGCAGCAGCTGCCCTTGCAGGGCAAGCTGGCCGATCCGCACCTGCCCGATGCGCTGCGCGTGGCGATGGCCGCCTCGGATTGCTGGATAGACCTGACCCATCCGTACATCGCCGGTTCCGAGACGCACGACCACGCCGTCAAGGCCGGGCGCGTGCGCTGCCTCGTGGCGGGCGGCATGGACAGCGGCGCGCTGGCGCGGCTCTATGCCGGCGTGCCCTTGGACACGCTGTACGAACTGCAGCAGATGATGGACCAGCTGATCGCCGATTCCATGGGCAAGGAATGCCGGCTGACCGACGCCAACGGCACCGATGTGCGCTTCGTGCTGGGCAAGGCCACCGGCAGCAAGCCGCGCCGCGCGCTGGCGGCGGGCGCCACCTACTCGCTGCCCGGCTCGGTCGTGATGTACCCCGATTTGCCCAGCGTGCAAGGCCGCATCGTCATCGTCGCCGCGATGCACGACTGGTACGGGCCGCTGGAGCGGCCGCTGACGCTGGAGGTGGACGGCCGCATCCAGCGCATCGTCGAAGACGGTCCGGACACCCTGTTGCTCGATCGCGCGCTGCGCCGGGCCGGCGGCGGCGATTACGGGCACGTGATCCATTTTTCCTACGGTTTGCATCCCGCCGCGCGCTGGCGCGGCAATTGCTTCGTGGAAGACATCCGCACCGTCGGCGCCAACGCCATCGGTTTCGGCCGCCCCTGGTGGGAACCGGGCGGCGGCGAGAACCACCCCGACGGCTTGCTGGTGCGCCAGAACCTCTGGATCGATGGGCGGCAGGTCCTGCAGTCCGGCATGGTCGTCGCCCCATCGTCCATGGCCGCCGTGGCGCGCCGCGTCGCCGACGCGGCATCGCCGGGCTGATGCGGCTTGCTCGCCGTACCCGTTCCGTTCAACAGGAGAGACATTCATGATTTGCTACCCATTCGGCGTCGGTCCCGTCGTAACCCGGATATTCGAGGCGGGGGCTTCCGACGCGCCCGTGATCCTGCTCTTGCATGGCCTGAGTTCGCGCGCGGACCGCTGGATACGAAACATCGACGCCTTGGCCGCGGCCGGCTACCGCGTGATCGCGCCGGACTTGCCCGGCCATGGTTTCGCCACCAAGGATCCGGCCCAGGACCACAGCATTCCCGGCTATGGAAGCTTCGTGCTGGGCCTGCTCGACGCGATGGGCATCCCGAAAGCGACCATCGTCGGCACGTCGCTGGGCGGGCACATTGTCGCCAACGCCGTGTTGCGCCAGCCCGAGCGCGCCGAACGCTTGATGATGATCGGCAGCACCGGACTCGCCCCCACTGCGCCCGCCCGCGCGCAGGGCATGCGCGATTGGCTCATGAACCTGACGCCCGACTCGCACCGGCCCAAGCTGCGCAATGTTTTTACCGACAAATCGCTGGCCAGCGACGACATGGTCGTGGAAGACGTGCGGATCAACACCTCGCCCGGCGCCTCGGCGTGCTTCGATGCCTTCCTGGCGTACATGGCCGACGGCATCAACGACGATCTCGTGCTCGAGCGCCTGCCGGAGATCGCCGAGCGCGTGCCGCTGTTGCTGTTCTGGGGCGTGGACGACAGTTCGGTGTCGGTGGACGTTGGCCGCGCCGCGCATGCCAGGCTGCCCAAGTCGAGGCTGATTACGGTGGAGCACCTGAACCACACGCCGTATTACGAAAACCCGCCGCTCTTCAACGAAGTGCTGCTCAAGTTCATCGCCGGCAGGATCGACGATGTCCAGGCGCCCGGCCTGACCTTGAGCTAAGGGCGGGGATCGTTCCACGCGGCCGATTCCTGGCGGCGGGAGGCGCTAAGGATACTGGTATATGCAGCGGGCCCGTCCGGCCTGCTTGGCCTGGAGCAGCGCGCCGTCGGCGCGCTGCAGGGCCTGGGCGTAATGCTCGTTTGGCGTGTATTGCGTCGCGCCGACGCTGCTGGTGATGCGGATGATGGCCGCCTCGGCGGGGATGGCCAGTTCGGCAACCGTTTGGTTGAAATGCTCAACCACGTGCCTGGCTTCTGCCAGCCCGACATCGGGCATGATGACCAGGAATTCCTCGCCGCCCCAGCGGCCGCAGATATCGCCTTCCCGGATCGAGGACATCAAGGCCTGGGCAATGGCCTTGAGGACCAGGTCGCCGGCCGCGTGCCCCCAGGTATCGTTGATGCGCTTGAAGTTGTCGACGTCCAGGATGGCCAGGCAGTAGGAGCGGCCGGTGCGCTGGACCCGTTGGCTTTCTTCCTGCAGGCACCGGGTCAGCAGGGCGCGGTTGCCGATCCCGGTGAGCGGGTCGTGGGTCGAGGCGATCTTCAGGACGCGGTTCTGCTCCTGCAGGCCTTTCAGCGCTTCGCGCAAGGGATGCCCGGCATATCGCGGATCATTCAACAACTGATCAACGAGCCTGGTCAGGACGTCGTTTTCCATGGATTAACGAGGCAAGCCTGAGACAGCGGCTTCCGGAAAGGAGCGGCTCATGGATATGAATATTAACAACCTATTAGGTTGAGTAACAACCTTATATGTCCTTCATCTCGATAGGGGGGTGTCCGACTATCCCAGTCGGATAGGGAGGGGGCATGGCCAGTACAGACCTGACGAATTTGACCAAAAGTGTCGGGCAGGCAATCGCAAAGCGTCGAACCGGTTGTGGGTTGACTCAGGAGCAGGTCGCCGAACGGCTGGGCATCGGCGTGGAGGCGGTGTCGCGCATCGAGCGCGGCGTGGTGCTGCCGACGGTTGCCCGCCTGGGAGAGTTCGCCGACATTTTCGAGTGCAATATCGCCGACCTGGTCACGGAAACGAGTTCCCGGGTCACGGATCAGGCCAGCCACCTGGCGGGCCTGCTCTCCAGGCTGGGCAGCGCGGACCGCGCCTTGGTCCTGGATATCGTCGAAACCCTGATTGCCCGGCTGGGCCGCCCGCGGCACTAGCCCTGGGCCTGGCCGAGATCGGGGGCCATGATCGTGGTGGCCGCGCGGTCCGCCTCGGTAATGATCCAGATGGCGTTCGTGCCGGAGAGGGCATAGCGCGACAGCACCCTCAGGCCGAGCAGCACGGCCAGTTCGTTTTGCAATGCGTCTTTTGCGGTGCAGTCCCCCCAGTCGCCATATAAATGGCGGGCAAGCAGGAAAACGCCTTCCGCGCCGGCTTTTGCCAGGGCGGCCGATGCCGAGTCGGTGATCGACACTTTGCCCAGCGTGAGGCGCGGGCCGGACGAGGCCGGCGCTGCCGCGGTGTGCGCCATGTGCATGCTCCCTAGAAAAGCCTGCCGGATTTCAGGCCATCGGGAGCTATGTTGAAGGAAAAAATGTCCCGCGGGATGCTAGGTGGATGTTTTCATCCACGGCCGGCCGCAGGCCGCGCGGGCGCCTCGCAGGCTCAGGGCCAGGCCGATGCATAGCGCCAGCATGACGAAGGCATAGCCGCCGACGGCATTCCAGCCGCCCATCTGCCAGAACCCGCCGCCGATCGATCCCAGGACGCTCGAGCCCAGGTAGTAGGCGAGCAGGTACAGGGCCGAGGCATGGCCTTTCGCGCCTTCGGCGATGCCGCCCACCCAGCCGCTGGCGACCGAGTGCGTGATGAAGAACCCGATGGTCAGCAAGACGATGCCGGCAACCACCGGCAGGAGCGTATGGGCCAGCGTCAAGGCAAGGCCGGCGGCCGTGACCAGGATGCCGATGCGCAAGACGGGGGGACGGCCGAAGCGATCGGCCAGCGCGCCGGCCAGCGAGGACGCGACGATGCCGAACAGATAGGCGCAGAAGATCAGGCTGGTCTGCGTGGGGGTGAGGCTGAAGGGCGCGGCCGCCAGCCGAAAGCCCGCATAGTTGTATATCGTGACGAACACGCCCATCACCAGGCAGCCCACGGCGAACAGCTTGCGCAGCGCGCTGTTGGACAGGTGGCGGCGCCACAGCGTGAAATGATGGCTGAAGCCCAGGTTGCGGCTGGCCACGAAATGCCGCGACGCCGGCAGCATCAGGACGAAGGCGAGCGCGGCGGCGAGGTCCACGATGCTGATGGCCATCAGCGCGGCGCGCCAGGACATGGCTTCGCCCAGCATGCCCATGCCGACGCGGCCTATCATGCCGCCGAATGCCGTCCCGCCGACATAGAGGCCCATGGTCAGCCCCAGGGAGGCGGGATGGATTTCCTCCGCGAGGTAGGCCATGGCGACGGCCGGCACGCCGCCCAGCGCCAGGCCGCCCAGGGCGCGCATGACCAGCAGGCCGTGCCAGGTGGGCGCGCAGGCGGCGAGCAGATTGAAAACCGCGGCGAGCGTCATGGAGACGAACATCAGGCCGCGTCGCCCGACCCGCTGCGAAAGCGCCCCGGCGCAGAGGATGGAAATAGCCAGCAGGCCGGTCGATAGGGACAGGGCCAGCGAACTTGCTGCGGGACCGATGGCGAATTCCTCGGTGAACATCGGCAGCAGCGGCTGGACGCAATACAGCAAGGAAAACGTGGAGAAGCCGGCCAGGAAAAGGGCGAAGCCGATGCGCCGGTAGGCGGGCGTTCCGCGCATGACCCAGGTCGTGGCTTCGGCTTGGGGCGCGGACGGTTCTGTCAGGGACTGCTGGTTCATGGAAAAGGCAGGCCGGCATAGGGCTCGACCATGCAGCCGTATTTTTGCCTTCCCAAGTTATTCTGTCCAATATATAAAACAGGGTATCTCCATATGTTTTGAAACTATCATGGAATTGCGCCATCTCCGCTATTTCCTGGCCATCGCGGCGGAAGCCAACTTCACCCGCGCCGCGCAGAAGCTGGGCATCGGCCAGCCTCCCCTGAGCCAGCAGATCAAGGGCCTGGAGCGGGAGCTGGGGGTCGAGCTGTTTCGCCGCACCGCGCATGGCGTGGTGCTGACCCCGGCCGGCGAGGCTTTCAGGGACGAGGCGGCGCGCGTGGTCGAGGGCGCGCAGGACGCGGTACGCGCCGCGCAGCGCGCGGCACGCGGAGAAACTGGCCGCATGCGGCTCGGGTTTACCGGCTCGGCGGCCTTCAATCCCGTGGTGTCGGAATTGATCCGGCAGTTCAACCGGGACTATCCCAAGGCCGACCTGGTGCTCGTCGAGGACAACACGATGCAGTTGCTGCAGGCGCTCGCCGACAACCGGCTCGACGCCATCTTCTTCCGTCCCGAGCTGGGCGGGTCCGAGGGACTGCGGCTGCATCGTTTCCAGGACGAGCCCATGAAGATCGTGCTGCCCGCCCGCCATCCGCTTGCCAGGCACCGCGCGCTGCCGTTGTCGGCGTTGGCCGGCGAGGCTTTCGTCATCGTGCCGGGCTCAGCCGGCGCCACGTTGTACAACGAGATCATGAACCTGTGCCGCGAGCTTGGCTTCGAACCGGCGCTCGCCCAGCCCGCGCCGCAGGTGTCGTCGGTCATCAACCTCGTCGCCGCCGGGCTGGGCATTTCCATTGTGCCGGCCGCCCTGGCACAGGTGCGCGTGGCGGGCGTGCGCTATCTCGACATCAGGCCGCCGGCCCCGGTCGCCAGATTGGCGCTGGCCGCGCGCGCCGACAATGCCTCGGTGGTGGTCCGGAACTGCTTCGAGTTGGCGGCCGGCATCTAGCGCAGGGCCGGATGCCGGCCTGCCTACCAGCTCGCATCCAGCCCGAGCTGCCGCAGGGCGCGCTGCCGCATCGCCACCAGGCGCGGATCGCCGCGATGGCGGGGGTAGGGCAGGTCGTTGATGATTTCGTCCTTGATGCGCGCGGGCCGGTCGCTCAGCACGATGATGCGGTCGGCCAGGAACAGCGCTTCCTCGACGTCGTGCGTGACCAGCAGCACGGTGATGCCGGTGCGCCGCCAGAGTTCCAACAGTTCGGACTGCATGGCCAGGCGCGTCAGGGAGTCCAGCTTGCCCAAGGGCTCGTCCAGGATCAGGATGCGCGGATCGTTGACCAGCGCGCGCGCCAGGGCGGCGCGCTGCGCCATGCCGCCCGACAGCTGGTGCGGATAGGCGCCGGCGAATTCCGCCAGCTTGACGCGCTCCAGGGCATCGTCGATGCGGGCGTTCCGGGCGGGCAGCAGCCCGCGCGCCTGCAGGCCGAGGGCCACGTTGTCGCGCACCGTGCGCCAGGGATACAGCGTGGGGTCCTGGAACACCAGGATGCGGCTCGGGTCGGGGCGCAGGATTTCCTCGCCGTCGGCCGCAATAGAACCGGAACTCGGCGTCTCCAGGCCCGCGACCAGGCGCAGCAGCGTGCTCTTGCCGCAGCCGCTGGGGCCCAGCAAGGCCAGGAACTCGCCCGGCCGCACCTCCAGGTCGATATTCGACAACACCGGCAGCGACGAGCCGCCCAGATCGAAAGCGTGGTCGACGCGGCGGAGGGAGACCGCGGCGCCGGCCGCTTGCACGGCCTCTACCATTTCACGACTCCTTTCTGCCAGGCCAGCAGCCGGTCGCGCACCACGAACAGGAGCGTGATGATGCCGGAGAAGGTCACGGCCATGACGATCAGCGCGCCGTACATATTGGCGTACGAGGCCCATCCTTGAGCCCACGACAGGTACCAGCCCAGGCCGGATTTCACGCCCATCATCTCGGCGACGACCAGCACCGAGAAGGCGTGGCCCAGGCCCATGAACAGGCCGACGAACACATGCGGCAGGGCGGCGGGAATCGCGACGCGGAAGATCAGGAAGGCCTGGCTCGCGCCCAGGGTGCGCGCCACGTCGTAATAGGCCCGGTTCACGCTGGCCACGCCCGACCAGGTAAGCACGGTGACGGGAAACCACGTCGACAGCGCGATGAGGAAAACCGCCGCGGAAAAACTCGACGGGAAGACAAAAAAGGAGATCGGCAGCAAGGCGGTGGACGGCACCGGCCCCAGAAAGCGCAGCACCGGATGCACCCAGTAGCCCAGCCTGCGCGACCAGCCGATGGCCACGCCGGTGACGAAGCCGAAGAAAGCGCCCAGCGCGTAGCCGTTGGCCAGCAGCCAGAGCGAATGCCACAGGCTGTCGAGCAGGCGCGGCCAGTCCTGCGCGTAGACCTCGATCAGCGCCTGGGGCGGCGCGAAGAACGGCGAAGGCAGCAGGGCCAGCTTCGCGGTGGCGATTTCCCAGAGGCCGATCGCCACGGCCAGCAGCGCCAGCCACGGGCCCGCCAGGCGCAGGCCGCGCAATAACCGGTTCGGCGAGCGGCTCGCCAGGCCGGAAACCGCCAGCGCCGCCAGCAAGACCGCGATCGCCAGCGCGGCCGTGCCGAAGGCGTCCGTGTAGCGCCATTCCTTGAAGCCCACCTGGAGGTCGGGCCACAACAGCGTGACCAGGCCGGTGGCCGCCCACAACACGGCGGCCAGCAAGCCGGACGGCCAGAAGCGGGCCAGGGCCGTGCCGGACAGGCGGGGGCTCCCCGGACTCGGTCTCGCGTCGTGCGCGTTGACCGCGAGTTCGGTGTGCGGGGGCATGGCTATACGTCGGCGGTAACGGCCGCGGCGAATTTCTGCGGATCGATGCCGGGGCTGATGACGTGGATGGCCTTGAGCTCTTCCACGTAGTCGGCGATTTCCTGCTTGAGGGGCTGGTGCACCGGGTGATGGTGATGCGACATGCCGGCCAGCATTTCCACCAGATCGTCGACGGGAACCTTGGGCGAGTAGCTGGCGAACAGCTCCGCCGCCTTGCGCGGGTTTTCCGCCGTCCACTCGCTGCCTTCCTGTATGGCGGCCGCGAGCGCCTGCGCGGTCTTGAAGTCATTGCGCACCATATTGCCCGACACGGCCAGCACGCAGCAGGATCGGTCGGCGTACTTGCCGGTCATGTTGGAGGCGAGCTCTCTCAGGCCGAAATTCTTGCGGACCAGTGAAATGATGGGGTCGTTGTCGGCGACGGCATGGACCTCGCCCTTTTGCAGGCCTTGTCCTAGCAGGTCGGCCGGATAGGCGCGCCACGCCACGTCTTTTTCAGGGTCGACGCCCGCCTGGCCGAGCAGGATGGAAAAGAAATTCTTCGCGGGACTGGCCATGTCGCTCACGCCGATGGTCTTGCCCTTGAGGTCGGCCACGGAGGCGTAGGGGCTGTCCTTGGCGACGAGCAGGCGGATGCAGCCGGACATCACGCCCGAGATGATCTTGACATCGAAGCCCTGCTCGAGCGGCTTGAGCCAGCGCAGGGCCATGCCGACGCCGGCCTGCGCCTTGCCGGACGCGATGGCTTCGAGCAACTGGTCGGTCGAGCCGGCGAAATTGATGAAGCTGACGTCCAGGCCGTACTTGCGGAAGTAGCCCTGCTCCAGGGCGGCCGGAACGGGCACCGTGCAGACGGCCGTCGCGCTCCAGGCGATGGAAACCTTCTTCAAGGGCTCGGCCGGCTGCGCCAGCGCCAGGCCGGTTTTGCCCGCCATGATCGCGGCCGTGGCGCCCAGCGAGCCTTGCAGGAAGCGCCGCCGCGCCGCCCACGCGGCGCTCTGGTTCATATGCCATTCATGTATGGATCTAGCCATTTTGATAGTGCCGTTTTTTGAAAGGGGAACGGCGTTGATTCTAGGTAGCTGGGCGCGGAGCGGTTAAACAAAATTCGCATGTGCTAATGGGGAATCGACCATGCAAGGGAGCGCTTCCTGGCGGGTAGTATTAGCCTGACATGAAGGCAAAAAAGGCGATGCTAAGATCGCGGGAGAAACCATGACCACTCTTTCCAGCCAGCCCGCCCGTGCGGATGCCGCCGCAACGGCGCCGCTGCGCGAATTCATCGCATCGCTTTCGGGCCTGCTCGACCGACAGCCCGCCGAAGCGCAAATCCTGCGGGAGGGCGGCGCCCTGCTGGCCAGGCTGGTCGCCCGGGACGGCTGGCTGCCGGACGAATATGCCGTGCCCAACCCGGATCGCTACCAGCAGTTCCTGCTGCACATGGATTCGGCGCAGCGCTTCTGCGTGGTGAGTTTCGTCTGGGGGCCGGGGCAGAGCACGCCCATCCACGACCATACGGTGTGGGGGCTGATCGGCATGCTGCGCGGGGCGGAATACAGCCAGCCCTATCGGCTGCATGAAGACGGCGGCGCGCGCGAGCACGGCGCCGCCATCAGGCTCGAGCCCGGGCAGGTCGAGGCCGTCTCGCCGCGCGTGGGCGACATCCACAAGGTGAGCAATGCCTACGCCGACCGCGCGTCGATCAGCATCCACGTGTATGGGGCCAATATCGGCGCGGTGCGTCGTTCGGTCTATGCGGTCGATGGCGCGCGCAAGCCTTTCATCTCCGGCTATTCCAATACTTCCCTGCCCAATATCTGGGACCTTTCCACGATGTCGAAGCCATCATGAGCAGCCCGGACGCAAGCTTTCCCTCGACCTCGTATGCCCAGGTGCGGCGCGCTTTGATCGACGGGACGGAAATCGCCCTGATGGATGTGCGCGAGGAAGATCCCTTTGCGCAGGAACATCCCCTGTGGGCGGCCAACTTTCCCTTGTCGCGCCTGGAGATCGATACCTGGGAGCGCATTCCCCGGCGCGATACCCGCATCGTGGTCTACGGCCATGACGAGTCGGGCGACCTGGCGCCGCGCGCCGCGGCCGTGCTGCGCGCCCAGGGCTATGCCGACGTGAGCCTGCTGGACGGCGGCCTGGAAGGCTGGCGCGCGGCGGGCGGCGAGCTGTTTCGCGATGTGAACGTGCCGAGCAAGTCCTTCGGCGAGCTGGTGGAGGCCACGCGCCACACGCCGTCCTTGAGCGCGCAGGAAGTCGGCCAGTTGATCGAGGACGGCGCCGGCACGCTGGTGGTCGACGTGCGCCGCTATGACGAATACCACACCATGAGCATCCCCTCGGCTACCAGCGTGCCGGGCGCGGAACTGGTGCTGCGCATCCGCGAACTGGCGCCCGACCCGTCGACCCGCGTCATCGTCAATTGCGCGGGCCGCACCCGCAGCATCATCGGCGCGCAGTCGCTGGTCAATGCCGGCATACCCAATCCGGTGGCGGCGCTGCGCAACGGCACCATAGGCTGGACCTTGGCAGGCTTGGAACTGGCGCAGGGCGCGACGGCGCGTGCCCCCGAAGTAGGGGCGGAGGTGGTGGCCCTGGCCA
>DASWPO010000062.1:0-3276 GCA_036404015.1 Bordetella sp.
TCAAGCTGTTCTGCCAGCGTTCGCGGGCGTCCTGCGCCATGCGGTCGCCGCTGACGGTGGCGGCGTACTGCTCGGGATACAGGCGCGCGAACTCCCGATCCATGTTCGTCACATCAAAGGCCAGCCCTTGCGCCTCGGCGATCAGGCGTTCGGTGGTGGCGAGCGTCGAGCGCAGGCGATTGACGATGTTGAAGTCCAGACGCGCCAGATTGCGTGCCTGGTTCATGAGCATCTGTGCTTCGTTCTGAAGCTGGTTGATCTGGTTGTTGATCTGTTCCAGGGTGCGCACGGCCGTCAGCGTGTTCTGCACGAAGTTCGACGGATCGAACACGGTGATGGCCGCCGCTGGCTGCGCGAGCATCAGCGAGACAGACAGCGCGGCAGCGAGCGAGGCGGACAGCAAACGGGGCTTGGTCTTCATGGTGAAACCTCCTGTGGCTGGGAGTTGAGGAACGAAGCAGCCGCCGGTGCGGACGGCAGCAGGTCGGCGGCCCAATCAAGGCCGCGATGGCGCAGCCACGCACCGGCGAAGCCGGGAGCGCCGGCCTGCGTCAGCACGCGGTCAATGTCGCGTTGGTCTTGCGGTGTGGATGCGCCCGCGAAGGCGAGCGCGGCCGGCCCCAGGTCGAGGTCGAACAGGCGATTGCCGAGACGCGATTGGTAGTAGTAGTCGCGCTTGGGCTGGGCGGTGGCGACGATCTCGATTTGCCGGCTGTTGAGGCCGAAGCCCTCGTAGATCGTGCGAATCTGCGGTTCGGTCACCTGCGGGTTGGGTAAGAAAATCCGACTCGGGCAGCTCTCGATGATTGCGGGCGCAATGCTCGAATCCTTGATGTCCGCCAGACTCTGCGTGGCGAAGATCACGGACACGTTTTTCTTGCGCAGCGTCTTCAACCATTGGCGAATGCGCGCGGCGAAAGACGGCTCATCGAGGAACAGCCACGCCTCATCCAGAATCAGTAGCGTCGGCGCACCGTCGAAACGCTCATCGAAGCGGGCGAACAGGTAGCGCAGCACCGCCTGCACGGCGGCGGGGCTGTGCATCAGTTCTTCCATCTCGAAGCCCTGCACGTCACCGAAGCCGAGACGATCGGTGTCCGCGTCCAGCAGCTTGCCGTGCGCGCCACCGAGCACATAGGGCGCGAGTGCCTGCCGTAGCGCGTTCGATTGCAGCAGCACCGAGAACCCGGTCAACGTGCGCTGCTCAACGGGCGCCCCGGCCAAGCTGCCCAGCGCCGACCAGATGACCGCCTTCTCGTCCGGGCCGACCGTCACGCCCTCATGCAGTAGGCGGCCTTCCACCCATTCCCCCGCCCAGGAGCGATAGCTTTCCCGGTCGATACGCGCGAGTGGCTGGAAGGCAATGCCGCCATCGGCACCCAGGTCGTAGTGCTCGCCGCCCAGGCCCAGGATGGTGGCGCGCATCGAGCGGCCCATGTCGAAGGCGAAGATCCGCGAGCCGAAGTAGCGGCGGAACTGCATCGCCAGGATGGCGAGCAAGACCGACTTGCCCATGCCGGTCGGGCCGGCGACCAGGGTATGCCCCACGTCGCCGATATGCGTCACCAGCCGGAACGGCGTCGCGCCATCGGTGCGGGTGACGATCAGCGGCGGGCCGTCGAGGTGGTCGTTCTTCCCCGGCCCGGCCCACACCGCCGACAGCGGCATCATGTGCGCCAGGTTCAACGTCGAGACGATGGGCTGGCGCACGTTGGCGTAAGCGTTGCCGGGGATGGATGAAAGCCACGCATCCACGGCGTTCAGGGTTTCGGGAATGGTCACGAAGCCCCGGCCCTGGATGACGCGCTCCACCATGCGCAGCTTTTCGTCGGCCGCGGCCGGATCGGCATCAAGCACCGTCACCGTGGCAGTGAAGTGACCGAAGGCCACCTGATCGCTACCCAGCTCCTGCATCGCAGCATCCGCGTCGGCCGCCTTGTTGCTGGCGTCGGTATCGACCAGCGGGCTTTCCTGCTGGAAGATCGTCTCGCGCAGCAGCGCGATGACGTTCTTGCGCTTGGCGAACCATTGGCGGCGCAGGCGGCCGAGTTCCTTTTCTGCTTCGGCTTTGTCCAGGCAGAGAAAGCGCGTACTCCAGCGGTAAGCGAAGCCCAGGCGGTTGAGGTCGTCCAGCAGGCCCGGCCAGGTCGAGGTCGGAAAACCGCGCACCGACACCACGCGCAGGTGCTGGTCGCCCAGCGTGGGCGCCAGGCCGCCGACCAGCGCGGAGTAGGCCAGCAGCGCGTCGATATGGAACGGCACCTCCGGCACGGCCACCGGATAGCGCCGCGTGGACACCGTGGCGTGCAGGTAGGTCAGCGTCTGGGCGTCATCGAGCCAGGCGATTTCCGGCATCACGCCATCGAGCAAGTCGAAGACACGATCGGTTTCCGCCACGAAGGCATCGAGCCGGCCGCGCCAGTCCACGCCGTCGCCAGGCGCGTTCTCGTAGAGCAGCTTGGCCGCGCGGGCGCGCGATTCCTCGGGCGGCAGGTAAGCCAGCGTCAGGTGATAGGCGCTCTCGAAGTGATGCCCCGATTCCTCGAAGGCGGCGCGGCGTTCCTCGTCCACGAGCCAGGACAGCGGTTCGGGAAAGTCGGAATGCGGGTAGTCCGCCGCCGGCCGGCGCTCGGCCTCAATGAACAAGGCCCAGCCCGAACCCAGGCGACGCAGCGCGTTGTTGAGCCGTGCCGACGTGGCGATCAGTTCGCCCTGCGTCGCGCTGTCCAGATCAGGCCCGCGAAAGCGCGCCGCGCGCTGGAATGAGCCGTCCTTGTTCAAGACGACGCCCGGCGCGATCAGGCCAGCCCAGGGCAACCAGTCGGCCAGCAGCGCGGGGCGCTGGCGGTATTCGGCAAGGTTCAGCATGGCGCTTATCTCCTTTCTCGCCCCTACACGTCCAGCAGCGGCTTGTGCTTGATGTGCCGGGCGAAGACCTGCATGAACTGCGGATCGACGCGCGCGCCCCAGACCGCCAGCGAATGGCCGACGATCCAGAGCACCGCACCGGGAATCCACAGTTGCAGGCCTAGCCCGACGGCGGCGGCCAGCGTGCCGTTGGCGATCGCCACGGTGCGCGGCGCACCGCCCAGCAGGATCGGCTCGGTCAGCGAGCGATGCAGCGGCACCTCGAAACCTGCCGCGAAGGCGTCCGGGGCACTCATACGACGGCCCCGCCGGAGAACGAGAAGAACGACAGGAAGAACGAGGACGCGGCGAACGCGATGGACAGGCCGAACACGATCTGGATCAACTTGCGGAAGCCGCCGCTGGTAT
>DASWPO010000063.1:0-3335 GCA_036404015.1 Bordetella sp.
CCACTGGCGCCTGCGCTTCGGATTTCTCCGGGGTCCTCGGCTAGCAACAGCCCAATGCGGCGGTGTTAACCCCGCAACTGCGAGTGCCGTGAGCCGTCGCCAGGGCGCAGGGAGCCGAAGCGCAGGCGCCAGTGGCGCCGAGCATCGGAATCCCGCAGTCCTGGCGACGGCGGCTCAAGAACCCGACAGCGCCGCTGGCGTCAGCACCCTCGACAAACGCCAACAGCCCACGATCAGTTCTTGCTCTTGTCGACCAGCTTGTTGGCCGCGATCCAGGGCATCATGGCGCGCAGCTTGGTGCCGACGACCTCGATCTGCGACTCGGCGTTGATGCGGCGGCGTGAAGTGAGCGTGGGCGCACCGGCGGTGTTTTCCAGGATGAAGCGCTTGGCGTATTCGCCCGTCTGGATGTCCTTGAGCGCCTGGCGCATGGCCTGGCGGGTCTCGTCGGTGACGATCTTGGGGCCGGTCTCGTATTCGCCGAATTCGGCGTTGTTGGAGATCGAATAGTTCATGTTGGCGATGCCGCCTTCGTAGATCAGGTCGACGATGAGCTTGAGCTCGTGCAGGCACTCGAAATAGGCCATCTCGGGCGCGTAGCCGGCTTCCACCAGGGTGTCGAAGCCCGCCTTGATCAGCTCGACCGTGCCGCCGCACAGCACGGCCTGCTCGCCGAACAGGTCGGTTTCGGTTTCTTCGCGGAAGTTGGTCTCGATGATGCCGGCGCGCCCGCCGCCGTTGGCGCTGGCGTACGACAGGGCCACGTCGCGGGCCGAGCCCGACTTGTCCTGGTAGACCGCCACCAGGTGCGGCACGCCGCCGCCCTGGCTGTAGGTGGAGCGCACGGTGTGGCCGGGGGCCTTGGGCGCGATCATGATGACGTCGATGTCGTCGCGCGGCACGACCTGGCCGTAGTGCACATTGAAGCCGTGGGCGAAGGCCAGGGCCGCGCCCGGCTTGATGTTGGCCTGGACTTCCTTGCTGTAGACGCTGGCGATGTTCTCGTCGGGCAGCAGCATCATGACGATGTCGGCGCGCTTGACGGCTTCGGCCACCTCGGCGACTTCCAGGCCGGCGTTGGCGGCCTTGCTCCAGGAGGCGCCGCCCTTGCGCAGGCCCACCACCACCTTCACGCCCGAGTCGTGCAGGTTGAGCGCGTGGGCGTGGCCCTGCGAGCCGTAGCCGATGATGGCGACCGTCTTGCCTTTGATGAGGGAGAGATCGCAGTCCTTGTCGTAGAAAACCTTCATGTTTGTGCTCCGTGTATGTAGGAATAGCGGGCCGGGATCATCCGGCGTCGTGGGGGGTTCGAAAAAATAGGAAATGGCGTGGCGCCGGGCGCCGGTCAGATCTTGAGGATGCGTTCGCCGCGGCCGATGCCCGACACGCCCGTGCGCACGGTTTCCAGGATGGCGCTGCGATCCAGCGCCTCGATGAAGGCCTGGTTCTTGCCCTGGTCGCCCGTGAGCTCGATGGTGTAGGACTTGTCGGTCACGTCGATGATGCGGCCGCGGAAGATGTCGGCCATGCGCTTGACCTCTTCGCGCTCCTTGCCGACCGCCCGCACCTTGATCAGCATGAGTTCGCGCTCGATGTGCGGGCCCTCGGTCAGGTCGACCACCTTCACCACGTCGATCAGGCGGTTCAGGTGCTTGGTGATCTGTTCGATCACTTCGTCGGGCCCTTCGGTGACCACGGTCAAGCGCGACAGGGTCGCGTCCTCGGTGGGCGCCACGGTGAGCGTCTCGATGTTGTAGCCGCGCGCGGAAAACAGCCCCACCACGCGCGACAGCGCGCCCGGTTCGTTTTCCATGAGGACGGAAATCACGTGTTTCATACCAGCCTCCTCACAGATCTTCGGAACCGAGCAGCATTTCGGTCAGCCCGCGGCCGGCCTTCACCATGGGCCACACGTTCTCGGTGCGGTCGGTGATGAAGTCCAGGAAGACCAGGCGATCCTTGTGCTTCTTGAACGCCTCGCGCAGCGCCGGCTCGACGTCGGCCGGTTTTTCGATGCGCAGGCCCACGTGGCCGTAGGCCTCGGCAACCTTGACGAAATCCGGCAGCGAATCCATGTACGACTCGGAATAGCGCGAGCCGTAGTCGATCTGCTGCCACTGCCGCACCATGCCCAGGAAGCGGTTGTTCAGGCACACGATCTTGGGCGTGAAATGGTATTGCTGGCAGGTGGAGAGCTCCTGGATGTTCATCTGGATGGAGGCTTCGCCGGTGATGACGGCGATGTCCGAACCCGGGTTGGCCATCTGCACGCCCATGGCGTAGGGCAGGCCCACGCCCATGGTTCCCAGGCCGCCGGAGTTGATCCAGCGGCGCGGCTCGTCGAACTTGTAGTACTGCGCGGCCCACATCTGGTGCTGGCCCACGTCGGACGTGACGAAAGCCTTGCCGCCGGTGACTTCCCAGAGCTTTTCCACCACGAACTGCGGCTTGATGATCTCGTCCGAATTGGCGTACTTGAGGCATTCCTTGCCGCGCCAGGCATGGATCTGCTCCCACCACTTCTTGAGCGAAGCCGGCTTGGTCTCGACCGAGGCGGCCTCGTACAGGGCGCTGATGTCGTGCAGCACGTCCTTGACGTTGCCGACGATGGGCACGTCCACGCGCACCCGCTTCGAGATCGAAGAAGGGTCGATGTCGATATGGATGATCTTGCGCGCGGTCTGCGCGAAATGCCTGGGATTGCCGATGACGCGGTCGTCGAAGCGCGCGCCGATGGCCAGCAGCACGTCGCAGTGCTGCATGGCCATATTGGCCTCGTAGGTGCCGTGCATGCCGGGCATGCCCAGAAAGCGCGGGTCGGTGCCGGGCATGGAGCCCAGGCCCATGAGCGTATTGGTGACCGGCGCATTGAGCTGGTCGGCAAGCCGGCGCAGTTCGGGCGCCGCGTTGGACAGCACCACCCCGCCGCCGGTGTAGACCATCGGCCGCTCGGCCGTCAGCAGCATCTGCACGGCCTTCTTGATCTGGCCCTGGTGCCCTTTGTTGACGGGCGCATACGAGCGCATGCCGATCTCGCCCTTGGGCGGCGCGTACTTGCCCACGGCGACCGTAATGTCCTTCGGGATGTCGACCAGCACCGGTCCGGGGCGGCCGGTGCGCGCGATGTAGAACGCGCGCCGCATGGTCTCGGCCAGGTCCTTCACGTCGCGCACCAGGAAGTTGTGCTTGACGCAGGGACGGGTGATGCCGACGGTGTCGCACTCCTGGAAGGCATCCTCGCCGATCGCCGCCGTGGGCACCTGTCCGCTGATGATGACCAGCGGGATGGAGTCCATGTAGGCGGTGGCGATGCCGGTGATGGCGTTGGTCACGCC
>DASWPO010000064.1:0-21488 GCA_036404015.1 Bordetella sp.
GTTCCTGGAATCGGAAAACCCCGACAAGGACATCTCCTTCTACATCAACTCGCCCGGCGGGTCGGTGTATGCGGGCATGGCCATCTATGACACCATGCAGTTCGTCAAACCCGACGTGTCCACGCTGTGCACCGGGCTGGCGGCCAGCATGGGCGCCTTCCTGCTGGCCGCGGGCAAGAAGGGCAAGCGCTACACGCTGCCCAACTCCCGCATCATGATCCACCAGCCCTCGGGCGGCGCCCAGGGCCAGGCCACGGACATCCAGATCCAGGCCCGCGAGATCCTGGACCTGCGCGCCCGGCTCAACCGCATCCTGTCCGAGAGCACCGGCCAGCCGATCGACCGCATCGAGGTGGACACCGAGCGCGACAACTTCATGTCCGCCGAAGATGCGGTATCTTATGGGCTCGTGGACAAGATGCTGACGTCCCGCGCGGACGCGGCTGGTGTGTAATCGAGGTACGAATATTTATGCCTGACAAAAAGGGTTCGGTAGACGCGAAAGTGCTGCATTGCTCGTTCTGCAACAAGAGCCAGCACGAAGTCCGCAAACTGATCGCGGGGCCGTCGGTGTTCATCTGTGATGAATGCATCGACCTGTGCAACGACATCATCCGCGAGGAGGCCCAGGCCTCCGCGCGCGCGGCCATTCGTTCCGAGCTGCCCACCCCGTCCGAGATCAAGTCCTTCCTCGACCAATACGTCATTGGTCAGACCTCGCCCAAGCGCATGCTGGCGGTGGCGGTCTACAACCATTACAAGCGCATTCGCCACGGCGAGATCAAGGGCGACGAAGTCGAGCTCTCCAAGAGCAACATCATGCTCATCGGCCCGACGGGCTCGGGCAAGACGCTTCTGGCCCAGACCCTGGCGCGCATGCTGAACGTGCCCTTCGTCATGGCCGACGCCACCACGCTCACCGAAGCGGGCTACGTGGGCGAAGACGTCGAGAACATCATCCAGAAGCTGCTGCAGAGCTGCAACTACGATGTCGAGAAGGCACAGCGCGCCATCGTCTACATCGACGAGATCGACAAGATCTCGCGCAAGTCCGACAACCCGTCCATTACCCGCGATGTCTCGGGCGAAGGCGTGCAGCAGGCCCTGCTCAAGCTGATCGAAGGCACGGTGGCCTCGGTGCCTCCGCAGGGCGGGCGCAAGCACCCCAACCAGGACTTCGTCCAGGTCGACACGACCAACATCCTGTTCATCGTGGGCGGCGCCTTCGACGGACTGGAAAAGGTCATCCGCGACCGTACCGAAAAGTCCGGCATCGGTTTCTCGGCCTCGGTGCGCGCCAAGTCCGAACGCGGCGTGGGCGAGCTGTTTTCCGAAGTCGAGCCCGAAGACCTCATCAAGTTCGGCCTCATTCCCGAACTGGTCGGCCGCCTGCCCGTGGTGGCCACGCTCGACGAGCTCGACGAGGCCGCGCTGGTGCAGATCCTCACCGAGCCGAAGAACTCCCTGGTCAAGCAGTTCCAGAAGCTCTTCGCCATGGAAGGCGCCGAGCTCGATGTGCGCCCCTCGGCGCTCAGGGCCATCGCCACCAAGGCGCTCAAGCGCAAGACCGGCGCGCGCGGCCTGCGTTCCATTCTCGAGGCCTCGCTGCTGGACACCATGTACGAGCTGCCTTCGCAGGGCAACGTCAAGCGCGTGGTGCTCGACGAGAGCGCCGTGGAAGGCAAGGGCAAGCCCCTGCTCATCTATGCCGACGCCGAAGGCGAGGGCGATCCCAAGGCCAGCCGGGGCGAGGCCGCCGCCTGAGGACGCGCATGCGATGGGCGGGGTTTTGTCCCTGCCCATTGAATGGGTAATTGTCAGGAACGACCCCGTGCGGGCCATGCCGGACAGGCGCTGCATCGCGCCGAAAAACCCGTAACCATTACGGGTTTTTTCATTTTTATGCCTTGTCCCGCGGCTGGTGCTTGAATTTTCGGCTATTGTTCCCACATACCAGACATAACCTATCGGTCCGGCCGGATGTAGCGTAATCCGGCGGTTGCCGCCCTTATACGCAGTCAATCGAGGAATCTCTATGTCTGCCAATCAGACCCTGCCTGCAGAACCCATCGACCTGCCGCTGCTGCCCTTGCGCGACGTCGTGGTATTTCCGCATATGGTCATCCCATTGTTTGTCGGTCGCCCGCGTTCCATCCGCGCGCTCGAAGTCGCCATGGAGGCCGGCAAGAGCATCATGCTGGTCGCCCAGAAATCCGCCGGCAAGGACGACCCCACCCCTGAAGACGTCTATGAAATCGGCTGCGTGGCCAGCATCCTGCAGATGCTCAAGCTGCCCGACGGCACGGTCAAGGTGCTGGTCGAAGGCACGCAGCGTGCCCGCATCGACAGCATCGAAGACGTCGAATCGCACTTCACTTGCCTGGTCACGCCCATCGAGCCCGACCTGGCCCAGAGTTCGGAAAGCGAAGCCCTGCGCCGCGCCATCGTGGCCCAGTTCGAGCAGTACGTGAAGCTCAACAAGAAGATCCCGCCCGAGATCCTCACCTCGCTGGCCGGCATCGACGATCCGGGCCGCCTGGCCGACACCATCGCCGCGCACCTGCCGCTCAAGCTCGAGCAGAAGCAGGCCATGCTCGAGATCACCGGCACGACCGAGCGCCTCGAAGGCCTGCTGACGCAGCTCGAGACCGAGATCGACATTCTCCAGGTCGAGAAGCGCATTCGCGGCCGCGTCAAGAAGCAGATGGAGAAGAGCCAGCGCGACTACTACCTGAACGAACAGGTCAAGGCCATCCAGAAGGAACTGGGCGAAGGCGAAGAGGGTGCCGATCTCGAAGAACTCGAGAAGAAGATCATCGCCGCGCACATGCCCAAGGAAGCGCGCAAGAAGGCCGATGCCGAGCTCAAGAAGCTCAAGCTCATGTCGCCCATGTCGGCCGAAGCCACGGTGGTGCGCAACTACATCGACACAGTCATCAATCTTCCCTGGAAGAAGAAGAGCAAGGTCAACAATTCCGTCAGCCATGCCGAGACGGTGCTCGACAACGACCACTACGGCCTCGAGAAGGTCAAGGAACGCATCGTCGAGTATCTGGCCGTGCAGCAGCGCGTCGACAAGCTCAAGGCGCCCATCCTGTGCCTGGTCGGGCCCCCGGGCGTGGGCAAGACCTCGCTGGGGCAGTCCATCGCCCGCGCCACGAACCGCAAGTTCGTGCGCATGGCCCTGGGCGGCGTGCGCGACGAGGCCGAGATCCGCGGCCACCGCCGCACCTATATCGGCTCCATGCCGGGCAAGATCCTGCAGAACCTGTCCAAGACCGGCACGCGCAATCCGCTCTTCCTGCTCGATGAAATCGACAAGCTGGGCATGGATTTCCGCGGCGATCCGGCCTCGGCCCTGCTGGAAGTGCTCGACCCCGAGCAGAACCACACCTTCCAGGACCACTACGTCGAGGTCGACTTCGACCTGTCGGATGTGATGTTCGTCGCCACCAGCAACACGCTGAACATCCCGCCGGCGCTGCTCGACCGCATGGAAGTGATCCGCCTGTCGGGCTACACCGAGGAAGAGAAGATCCACATCATCCGTGACCATCTGCTGCCCAAGCTGATGAAGAACAACGGCGTGAAGGAAAACGAACTCGAGGTCGACGACTCCGCACTGCGCGACATCGTGCGCTACTACACGCGTGAAGCCGGCGTGCGCTCGCTCGAGCGCGAAGTCGGCAAGGTGTGCCGCAAGGTGGTCAAGAAGCTGCTCGTCCAGCAGGCCAGCAACGCCAAGGACGGCGAGAATGCCGAGCCCCTGATCCTGCCCGTCAAGGTCACGAGCGAAAACCTCAGCGACTACCTGGGCGTGCGCCGCTATACCTTCGGCATGGCCGAGAAGGAAAACCAGATTGGCCAGGTGACCGGCCTTGCCTGGACGGAAGTCGGCGGCGAACTGCTCACCATCGAAGTGGTCGACATGGCGGGCAAGGGCGCGATCCAGCGCTCGGGTTCGCTGGGCGATGTCATGAAGGAGTCCGTCGAGGTCGCGCGCACGGTGGTGCGTTCGCGCGCTCGCCGCCTGGGCTTTGCCGACAGCGTGTTCGAAAAGCGCGACATGCACATCCACTTTCCCGAAGGCGCCACGCCCAAGGATGGTCCGTCCGCCGGTATCGCCATCACCACGGCCATGGTGTCCGCGCTGTCGCGCATTCCCGTGCGTGCCGACGTGGCCATGACGGGCGAGATCACGCTGCGCGGCGAGGTCCTGCCCATCGGCGGCCTGAAGGAAAAGCTGCTGGCGGCGCATCGTGGCGGCATCAAGACGGTGCTGATCCCGGAAGAGAACGTCAAGGACTTGGCCGAGATCCCCGACAACGTCAAGAACTCGCTCGAGATCGTGCCGGTGCGCTGGATCGACAAGGTGCTGGAGCTGGCCCTGGAACGCCTGCCCGAGCCCCTGGCCGAGGAAGACGCGGCCAAAACCGACGTCGTGGCAACCCAGGCTGCGCCGGCGGTGGACCCGGTGGTCAAGCACTGACCGGTGTGCGCATGAACAAGGCCCACGACGTTGTCGTGGGCCTTGTTGTTTGTGTCGGGACCTGCCAAAGGCAGGTGAAGTTACATGCAGCCTTTCGCAATCTGCGAGAGGACGCCGGCGGCAGTGGTAACGGCTACCGCGGCAGGACAGTCTAGAAAAAAGCAGTCTCCAGTGACAGAGGGAGTGAGTGTTTCTGCCACGCCAGTCGTTGCCTGTGGATTCAATGCAAGGCTTGCGTGCGGATCAGCCCGACCGCGATGCCTTCCAGGGCGAAGTTCTGCCCGGGCTGGACCACGATGGGCTCGAAGTCGGGGTTCTCGGGCAGCAGCTCGATACGGCCGCTCTGGCGCTGCAGGCGCTTGACGGTGACGTCGTCGTCGATGCGGGCGACCACGATCTGGCCGTTGCGGGCTTCGGCGGCACGCTTGACGGCCAAGAGGTCGCCTTCGAGGATGCCGGCATCGCGCATGCTCATGCCGCGCACCTTGAGCAGATAGTCGGGCGTTTGCGAGAAGAGGGCCGGGTCGACGCCGATTTCGCGCTCGACATGTTCGGCGGCCAGGATGGGGCTGC
Source organism: Bordetella sp. (assembly GCA_036404015.1). Taxonomy (GTDB): domain Bacteria; phylum Pseudomonadota; class Gammaproteobacteria; order Burkholderiales; family Burkholderiaceae_B; genus Bordetella. The sequence continues at coordinate 5,063 of DASWPO010000064.1, forward strand.
CTGCCGCCACACGGCCCACCAGGGGCAACAGCAGGCGCGAGAAGGCGGCGGCCGAATCGGCGATCAGGGCGCCGGCACTGGCGAGCGCCGAGGCGGCCAGCCCCGCGTCGGTGCGGATGTCACCCTCTCCGACCAGCAGGCGGATGCCGCGCGAGGCGCCGGCCGTGAGCTCGATGGCTCCCTTGCGGGCCAGGGCCTTGAGATGGTCTTCCGCCGCATTGGGCGAGCGAAACCCCAGCGCCTGGGCGATTTCAGCCCGGGTAGGCGGAAATCCCGTGTGCGCCACGGCGGCGCGGATGAGATCGAGGATTTCCTGCTGGCGTGCGGTGAGTTTGCTGGCCATGGCGATGATTTGGAATGCAAATTTAAGCTGTATATTTATACAGCAATTTTGCTGGGCCAGGAGACAAATAGCAAGGATTTTGTCGCTTTTGCACAGGGCGGCGGCAGGCAGCTATCTGCCGGCGAGGTCCATGAGCCAGTTCCATTTCATGACGGCGTTGAGCACGGGCGCCCGCAGGCCATGCAGGGCAATGGGCCGGATCGGCGTCGCCGGCACCCCGGTGTCGCCCGTCTTGCCCAGGATGGTGTCCGACAGCCAGGCGCCGGCGCGTGTCGCCAGCGCCACGCCGCGCCCATTCATGCCGACCAGCACATGCATGCCATCGGCCGGCCGATGGTAATGCGGCAGGAAGTCCGGTGTGAGGCAGACCAGGCCGCGCCAGCGGTATTCGACCGGCAGCTCGCGGGTTTGCGGATAGATGCCGTGCAATACGCGTTCCAGCACGTGATAGTCGCTGGCCTGTTCTCCGGAGCCGGTTTGGGAGGAGAACGAGGCGCGGCCGCCGAGCATCAGGCGGCCATCAGGGGATTTCCGGAAAAAGAGAATCAGCCGGCGGCTGTCGTATACGGCTTGGCCTCCAGGCAAAATGCTGTCTTGCAGGTGGGCGGGCAGCACGCCGGTAGCGATCTGGAAGCAATTCACGGGCAGCAGCGTGCGGGCCAGGCCGGGCACTAGCTGGTCGGTATAGCCGTTGGTGGCGACGACAACGCCATGGGCGCGAACCGAGCCCGTGGCGGTACGCAGTTCCCATTGCTTGCCGTGCCGGACGGCGGCGAGGACGGGCGAGTTGCAATGAATCGCCGCGCCGCTGTCGGCAGCGGCACGGGCCAGGCCGCGTGCCAGCGCCAACGCATGAACAGAACCGCCGCGCATGTCGAGCAGGGCGCCTGCGTAGGCGGTGGTGCCGGTGTGGGCCTCGGTCTGTGCGGCATCGAGCCGGCGCGCGTCAATGCCGCGGGCACGCAGGTCGGCGCAAGCCGCATCCAGGTTTTTCAGCGCGCGGACATTGTGCGCGCAACGCAGCACACCGGGGAAACTCAGGTTGCAGTCCAGGTTCTTGCGGCGCACCAGCTCGGCCAGGAAGGCCGGCCCTTCTTCGCCCAGCCGGAAAAACCCGTCGCCAGCCGGGCCGAAGCGATGCACCAATTCTTCACGGCCCCATTTCAGCCCGGGGTTGACCTGTCCACCGTTGCGGCCGCTGGCGCCGAAGCCGATATCCCCGGCTTCCAGTAAAACGACCTTGCGGCCTGATTCGGCCAGGTGCATGGCCGTGGACAAGCCGAGGTAGCCCGCTCCGACGACGGCCACGTCCGCCTGCGCCGATCCGTCCAGCGGTGGCGAGGCGCCGTCGGGCAGGCCGGCGGTGGCGCGCCACAAGTTGCCGGCATGCGCCGGTTCGCCCGGCGGGCGATCGTGCCATGTCATGCCGACACGCCAGGGGGATGCGTGACCCATCCGTCAACCAGGTCGGTCTGGATGGCTTCGGACGCGCGCCGCGCCGGGTCGCCCCAGCCGCCGCCGCCGCCCACTCGGATTGTCAACCGGTCGCCACGTTTCAGCGGAAAGGTGGACATCGCATCGAGCCGGATTTTTTCGCCATCGCGCAGGACTTCCAGCGCTCCCAGGCCGCCTGGAGTTCCGCCATGCAGGCCCTGGGCCGCGAATCGAAAACGATCGGAATAGATGCTGACATCCGCGCCGTCTTCCAGGATGTCGAACGTGCGCTGGAATCCCAGGCCGCCTCGCCACTGGCCGGCGCCGCCGCTGTCGGGCTCGATGGCGAAAGAGGCCACGCGCAAATGATCATGCGCGTGCTCGATGACTTCGATCGGGGTGCAGCGGCAGTTGCTCATGATGGCATCGACGGCATCGGCGCCGTCGTATCCTTGCCCGGCGCCCAGCCCGCCGCCGAAGATGTCGCCGTATATCCGGGTGCTGCCGTCCTGGCGCTGCTGTGAAATATAGACGGCGGTTGTCGTATTGAAGCCCGGCGCGGTGGCTTGTTCCGGCATGGCGCCGGCCAGCGCGACCAAGATGGCGTCAAAGGCCCGATACGCGACAATGGCCCGGGCGCGCACCGGGGCGGGCCAGTGCGGATTGAGGATCGAGCCTTCAGGGAACCGGGACACGATCGGCCTGTTGCAGCCATCATTCGATGGCAGTTTCTGGTCGGAGACCAGGCAGCGTATGGCCGACAAGGCGGCGGCGCGCGACGAGGCCGGCGGGCAGTTGAACATGCTGGCTACTTGCGCGTGCGTGCCGGCATAGTCGAGTTCGATATCGCTGCCGCTGACGGTCACTTTTACCTTGACCTCTATGGGTATGGGGTCGAAGACGTCGCGGTCCATGCGCGCGCTGCCGTGATAGACCCCGTCCGGTATGCGGGCGAGGGCCTGGCGCATGCGCGTCTCGCCATGATCGAGAATGGCGTCCATGGCTTGGCGTACGGTGTCGGGCCCTTCGCGCCGGGCCAGGGCCGACAGGCGTTCGATGCCAATGTGATTGGCTGCGAATTGTGCATTGAGGTCCCCGCGGAGAATATCGGGCAGGCGGACATTGGCGCAGATCAGCGATTCAAGATTGCCATGCTCCCAATCGTTTCGAATATTGAAGATCATCGGAGAAATGACGATGCCTTCTTGAAGCAAGTGGGTGGCGCGCACGTTGATGCCGGCATCGGCTCCGCCTATGTCGATGTGGTGGGCGGTGCTTCCCACATAGCCTAGCAATGCGCCGTCGAACAGGACGGGCTGGAACAGAATCAAGTCATTCAAATGCTGGCCGCCCGCATAAGGGTCGTTCATCAGCATGGCGTGGCCATCGGTCAGGCGGCCCAGGTCTACCCGTTGCGAGGCCCCGTGGAATGCTTCGGACAAGGCGACGGTTTGCATGGGAATCAAGGCCGATTGCGCCACGACTTCGCCATCGGGCGTGAGAATGGCGGTGGAGCAGTCGCGCGCTTCCCGTATGACCGTGGAGAAAGAGGAGCGAACCAGGTTCGCGCCCATTTCTTCCGTGATGGAGCGTAGCGCCTGGTTCAGGATCGAAAGCTGTATGGGGTCCAGGGAAGAAGTCATGTCCTTGCGTTCCTTTCCAGCAGCAGGTCGCCATTTTCCGTCGCCCGGGCTGCCCAGCCCGGGGGCACCAGGGTCGTGGATGTGGATTCTTCAATGATGGCCGGTCCCTCCACGACTTGACCAATGGCCAAGCCATGGCGCGGCAGGAAAACAGCCATGCAGGTTTGGCCGGATACCCGGATGGGGCGGCGTGACAGCCCGCCCTGCGCGGTTGATTCGGCATCTGCTGCCTGGATGGGTATCTGGCTGGTGTTCGGCTGCGCCAGTTTGATTCGATAGTTCAATACATGCACGGGTACGGCGTCGCGACAGTAGCCGTATCTCTCCCGGTGCAGGGCATTGAAACCTTCCTGGATGGCTTCTTTCGAGGCGAGGGCGTCGGGCAGCCACAGCGTCATCTCGTATCCCTGGCCCCGGTAATGCAAATCCAGGCCGATTTCCAGCCTGGGCGCGTCGAGCGCGTGCTCGCGGGCCAGTTCCCCGGCCTTGGCCCGCAGATCCGCGAGCCGCTCGCGCCCCAGGGTGGAGGCATCCAGCGCATGGGCCTGCGTGAAGGCCAGGTCGACGATATGGTCGCAAACCAGCAGCCCCAGGGCGCTCGTCACGCCAGGCGACCAGGGAATGAGAACCTTGCGCATGCCCAGCGCTTGCGCGACCAGCGCGCCATGCAAGGGGCCGCCGCCGCCATAGGCGACCAGGACGAATCGGGCCGGGTCTATGCCGCGCGCCGTGGAAACCAGCTGAACGGCGGACACCATATTGTTGTTGACGATGCGCAGCACGCCATCGGCGGCGCTATCGGCCGAGCCGGGCAGATCCAGGGTGCGCAGCGCCTGGTTCGCGAGGTCGGCGCGGATGTGGAAATGCGCATTCGCCTGCCGCTCCGGTCGCAGCCAGCCCGCGACGACCTGCGCGTCGGATACGGTGGGAAGAAGGCCGCCTCGGCCGTAGCAGGCGGGACCCGGATAGGCGCCCGCGCTCGCGGGGCCGACGTCCAGCAGTCCCGCGCTGTCGCGGTGCGCAATACTGCCTCCCCCGGCGCCCACCGTCACGATATCGAGGGAAGGAATGCGGATGGTCAGGTCGTCTATTTTGATGTGCGGCATCAGCGCGGGTTGCAGCCCGCGCGCGATGGACACATCGGTGCTGGTGCCGCCCATGTCGAGCGTGATGATGTCCTGGAAGCCGTTGCGCTGCGCGAAATGGAGGGCGCCCCGCACTCCCGCCGCCGGCCCGGAAAGCAGCATGCGCGCGGCATGCCGGCCCGCGCTGTCGGCGGACATGATGCCGCCGTTGGATTGCATGATCGCCAGGGGGCCGTCGTAGCCGCCCGCGCTAAGGCGATGGTCAAGCTGCCCGATGTAATCGTGCACCATGGGGCCCACGAAGGCGTTCACAACCGTCGTCAGACAACGTTCGTACTCGCGGATCTCCGGCGAAATTTCCGAGCTGAGGCTGAGATTGACACCGGGATGCCGCTGCCGGATCAAGCCGGCCAACTGCTGCTCGTGGGCGGGATTCGTATGGCTGTTCAGCAGGCATATTGCAATCGAACGGATGCCATCTTGCACCATGGTCTCCACCGTGGCGACGGCTGCGTCGACATCCAGGGGGTGCAGCACGCCGCCTTTGGCGCTCATGCGTTCCGGCACTTCGTGGATATGCCGGCGCGCCACCGGCGATAGGGGTTTGCGGTACTTCATGTTGTACAAGTCGCCGACCCGGTCGTGGGTGCCGATCTGGATGACGTCCCGGAATCCCTGTGTCGTGATCAGGCCGACACCGGCGCCCTGGCGGGTGAGCAGGGCATTGGTGGCCACGGTCGAGCCATGGGCGAAGCGCCGTACCTGGCTCAGGTCGATTCCCGCTTCCGCTACCGCGGCCAGGATCGCCTCGTGGACGGCCCCGGGCGTGGACGGCACTTTCAGGGTTCGGATGGTTCCATCGGGCCGGACCCAAACCAGGTCGGTGAAAGTCCCCCCCATCTCGACGCCGACGCGAATGGGGGTCGGCGCCTGGTGCGTTTTCATGCCGGGTTGTTCGGTGCTTGCGGTCATGGCTTGTTCCTGCGTCCTACTGCCTTGAAGCCAAGCATCACGAGCAGGCAGATCAGGACCATCTGCAAGGTCGACGCGGCGGCGATGGTCGGGTCTCCCTGCCAGACGATGTCGGAGAAGATCTGGACGGGGAGCGTGGTGTTGCCGGAACCGGCGATGAACAGCGCCAGATTGATATCGCTGAAGGACTCGATGAAGGCGAAGATCATGGCCGAGGCCAGGCTCGTCTTGATCTGGGGCACCGTGGTCATGATGAAGGCCTGGACGGGGCTGCAACCCAGGCTCCGGGCTGCCTGCTCCAGCGCCGGGTCGATTTCTTCCAGGCCAGCCATGACGATGCGGATCACATAAGGGATGCCGATCAGGCCATGGCCCAGGACAAGCATGAGAAAGCCATTCTTGATGTGCAGGATCGTGCTCAGCAAATACAGGCCGATGCCCAGCAGGACCGTGGGAACGATCAGCGGCAGCATGGTGAGTATCTCGAACCTGGCCCGCAGCTTTTCCGGGCTGCGAATCACCGCAACGGCCGCCAGCGTGCCGATTGCCGTCGCCAGAAGGCCTGCGATCAACGCCACCGGCAGGCTGTTGGCGAACATGGCGGTCAGGTAGTTGCTGCTATGGAAAAAACTCCGATACCAGCGCAGCGACCAGCCTTCCGCCGGGAACAGGTCGAAGCGGGATGAGCCGCTGAAAGAACTGAGCGCGATGATGGCCAGGGGCAGCAGCAGGAAAAGATAGATCAGCCCCACGGTAATGCGCAGTCGAAGCGAAAGGCTATGCATGGGCGCCTCCGTTTTGCGATGCGTGTCTGCGGCGCAGATGGGCGATGAGAAGAATCATGCAGGCCATGGAGATCACGGCCAGGATGTTGGCGATGCTGGCGGCGAATGGCCAGTTGAAGGCGCTCAGCACCTGTTCGTAAATGAAATTGCCGGCCATGCGGACTTTTCTGCCGCCTAGCAGTTCGGGTGTGATGACCACGCTCAGGCTGACGGTAAAGCACAGTACCGCGCCGGAAGCCAGGCCGGGCTTGCTGAGCGGAACGATGACCATGAAGAAAACCCTCAGCGGAGAGGCGCCCAGGCTGGCGGCGGCCTCTTCGGCGCGCAGGGGAATCCGTTCGATGGCGGCCAGCAGCGGCAGGGTCATCAGCGGCAAGAGAATCTGAATGAGCCCCAGTTGCACGGCCAGCTCCGAATACAGAAAATCGCCGTGCACGGTCACGCCCAGGAGTCCCAGCAGCTTTATCAAAGGGCCGTCCCGGCCCAGCAGCACGATCCAGCCAAATGAACGGATCACCGTGCTGACCATGAGCGGCACCACCAGCATGAAAATCCCGACCGGTGCGAACCAGGCTTCGCAGCGCGCCAGAAAATAGGCAAGCGGATAGGCGACGACCGCCGTGATCAGCGTGGCCGAGGCGGCGATGCGCAGCGTCCGCCACAGCATGTCGGCGTAGAAGCCGTCAGCCAGGCGGCCATAGTTGCCGAGGGTGAAGATAGGATCCCACAAGCGCGACGGGGCATAGGTGGCAAAGCTGACGCCGACCAGCACGCAGATCGGCACCAGCAGCAGGATGGCCAAGGCCGCGCCATAGGGAGCGATCAGCCATGCGGGGGAGCGCAATCGCATGATGGTCAATTCCCCGGGACGGGTAGCGGCACGAGATCGTGGGACGAGAAGCCGATGCGTAGGCGGTCGCCGATCCTGGCTTTGGCGAGATGGCCGATATTCTTGGCCGAGACCGCCACGACATCCTTGTCTGACAAGCGGATGTTCAGGGCAAGGTCGCCGCCCAGATAGTCGAGGCGCTCGATCGTCCCGGTGTGCAGGTTGTCGCCGCCGCCCTGGGCATCGGGCTCGATGCATATGCGTTCCGGCCTGAGTGCGAGCCGGGGCGGATGGGCGAAAGCGCGCCGGCCCAGGCGGATGGACAGGCCGCTGGGCAGGGTGCCGAATGTGCCGCCGTCGTCTTCCCCCAGCGCCGACAACGTGAATATATTGGCCGTGCCGATGAAGGTCGCGACCGCCTCGCTGGCGGGCTGCTCGTAAATCTCCCGCGGGGCGCCGATTTGCTGCACGGCGCCTTGCGACATCACGGCGAGCCTGTCCGACATGGACAGCGCTTCATCTTGATCGTGCGTGACATACACCACGGTCAAGCCGAGGCGGCGTTGCAATGCCCGGATCTCGCCGCGCATCTGCACCCGCAGCTGCAGATCCAGGCTTGAAAGCGGCTCGTCCATCAGCAGGACCGGGGGCTCCAGGACGATCGCCCGGGCGATGGCCACACGCTGCTGCTGGCCTCCCGACAGCGCGGCCGGATAGCGGTCGCCATAATCATCCAGGCCGACTGAAATCAAGGCGGCCCGAGCGCGGGCCTTGGCCTGCGCGCCGGGGATCTTGCGCAGGCGCAGGCCGAACATGACGTTGCCCAGGACGGTCAAGTGAGGGAACAGGGCAAAACTTTGGAAGACGATGCCTATATTGCGCTTGTGCGCCGGCAAGCGTCGAACGGACTTGCCGGCAATCAGGATTTCTCCCTGGTCCGGTTGTTCAAACCCCGCGATGCAGCGCAGCGTCGTCGATTTTCCGCAACCGCTGGGCCCGAGCAGCGAGAAGAACTCCCCCGACTTGATGTCGAGCGAGATGGGGCCGACCTTGCTGCTTGGGCCGTAATCGCGGCACAGCTCCTGGACCTGTATCGAGGCCATCGGTCATGCTCCTGCTGATGAAATATCCATGTCAAAGAACCTGCCGGTTCCAGAGTTCGAGATTCTTGTCCCGGGTGCCGTTGACCAGGCCCCAATCGAGCTGGGCGAAGTTCTTGGCGGCTTCGGGCGGCAGGGCGACCGATTGATGCTCGGGCGGCAGTACCGCCTTGGTGCTGGCGGGCGGATAGCGGCTGATGATGGAGAACTGCTGCTGGCGTACCGGATCCAGGGTGTTGGCAATGAATGCTTGCGCCTGGTCGGGGTTGCTGCTCGAGGCGGGAATGACAAAGCCGGAGCCGAAGGCCAGCGTGCCGGGCACGTACTTGAATTCGACAGGCGTGCCGTCGGCCTTCAGGCGCGCGGTGGAGCCGTTCCAATAGGGGGCCATGATGACCTGGCCAGACTGGATCAGCCGTACCGCATGGTCATTGTTTTCCATCAATACCGCATCATGTTCGCGGACGAGCTTGGAGATCATCTTGATCGCGGGTGAGACATCGTTTTCATTGCCTCCCAGCACCTTGTTCATGGCGTGCAGCCAATACTGGCCGTACCAGCCGTAGGCCGGGATGGCGATCCGGCCTTTGTATTCGGGCTTCCACATGTCCTCGAACGAGGCCGGTTCCTTGGCTTCCTTGGTGTTCCAGAGCAGGCCGAACCCGAGGATGCAGAAGGCGCCGAAGTAATCGTCGCTGCGCGCGGCCGGGACCAAGTCGTCGAGGAGAGCGATATTGGACTTGTCGTAAGGCAGCAGGCATTTGCCTTGCGCCATCAACGCGGCTTCGGCGGGGCCGTTATTGCTGACCGCGAACGGCGCGTTGCCGCAGGCGGCGAGGATTTTCGATGTGGCGATGGTTTCCACTTGGGCCGACTGGCTGACCTTGCCTTCGAACGTGGTGCCTTTGATGAAGGCCTCCACCACCATTTCGGCCCATCTTCCGCCCACGCCTGCCCAGACAAACGGCGCGTCGGCGGCCTGCGCGGCGGGGGCCAGGCCGGGACCCAGCGCATAGGCGCCCATGCTGGCTAACGTCAACTTCAATACATCTCGTCTTGTGGTCATGGCATTCCCCTTGATATGTGATTGAAATGAATCGACGCAATGGCAGGCTTGCTAGTTGTCGTCGATGCTGTAGGCGAGGCGGTCGCCACGCGAAGTGAAATGGCCCGTGATCAGGGCATGACCCGTGGCCGAAATGGGGGTGTAGCGGATCCCCAGCAGGGGGAAGCTCTTGGGCACGTCGAGATGGGTGAGTTCGGGCTCTTCGGCCGCGATGACCTCGATGAAGAGTTCCATGTGGCGTATCCGATAGCCCGCTTCGCGCAGCAGCGTCACCACGAAGGTCGATTGCAATCTATCGCCGAAACCCTCCGCCATGGCCTGCGGGATATAGCAGTGGTCGTAGGCGATGGGAATGTTGTCGGCCAGCACGAGGCTGGTCATCCGGTAGACTTTCTCGCCGCGTGACAGGCGTAGTTTTTCCGCTTGTTCAACCGTGGGGGATTGCAGGGTCAGTTCGAGCTGGCGCACGCCGGGCTCCAGCCCGGCTTTGCGGATGTCTTCGGACAAATCGTTGAGCAGCATGTGCCCGGGTTGCACATGGCGGACGATTTTGCGGCTGTCGCGCACGAAGTTGCCTTGCCCCTGGCGTGAAATGATCAAGCCCTTGGCGATCAGTTCGTTCAACGCGCGCCGCACGGTGATGTTGCTCGACTTGAACTCGCCCACCAGCTCATCGATGCTGGGCAGCTTTTGCAGCGGCGGATACACGCCGGTTTCTATGCGGTGCCGTAGTTCCGCCGCGATGCGATCGTAGAGAAATGCCTTGCTTGCCATGGAGGGAGGACGCTTTTCTTAATATTCAACTCTGTATACAGAGTATATTGTTTGAAAGTACGGGACAGGGCAATAGCGGCTTGCCCTTTCGAGGGTATTTCCTAGGAGGAGGGCCGGCGCTGCGGCGCAGGCTGAAAGCAAAAAGGGCAAACGCTTTGGCGTTTGCCCTTCGGGTCCCGGCGGTATCGCCGGATGAGGCGGGGACCTAAAAGAGGCGATCAGTCCTTGAGCACCGCCGCAATGGCCTTGGCCACGCCATCGATGTTGTGGCTGTTGAGCGCGGCCACGCAGATGCGGCCGCTGCTGACGGCGTAGATGCCGTATTGCTCGCGCAGCACGTCGACCTGGGCCGAGGTCAGGCCGGTGTACGAGAACATGCCGCGCTGCTTCACGATGAAGCCGAAGTCCTGCTTGCTGTCTTCGGCCTTGACCTTCTCGGCCAGTTGCTGGCGCATCAGGCGGATGCGGTCGCGCATGCCGGCCAGTTCCTGTTCCCACAGGGCGAAGAGCTCGGGCGTGTTGAGCACGCTGGAGACGATGGTGCCGCCATGGGTGGGCGGGTTGGAGTAGTTGGTGCGGATGACGCGCTTGAGCTGGCTCAGCACGCGGCCGGCTTCTTCCTTGTCGCCGGCCACCAGGGTCAGGGCGCCCACGCGCTCGCCGTACAGGGAGAACGACTTGGAGAACGAGGAACTCACCAGCATGGTGATGTCCTGCGCGGCGAAGATGCGCACGGCTTCGGCGTCTTCGTGCAGGCCGGCGCCAAAGCCCTGGTAGGCGATGTCCAGGAAGGGCACCAGGTCGCGCGCCTTGACGATCTCGGCCACTTGCTTCCACTGGGCCGCATCGAGGTCGACGCCGGTGGGGTTGTGGCAGCAGGCGTGCAGCACGACGATGGTCTTGGCCGGGGCCGACTTGAGGGCGGCCAGCATGCCTTCGAAGTTCAGGCCGCGGGTAGCGGCGTCGTAGTAGGCGTAGGTTTCGACCGGGAAGCCGGCGCGCTCGAACAGGGCGCGGTGGTTTTCCCAGCTGGGGTCGCTGATCAGCACCTTGGAGTCGGGCAGGATCTGCTTGAGGAAGTCGGCGCCGATCTTCAGCGCGCCGGTGCCGCCCAGGGCCTGGGCGGTGAGCACGCGGCCGGCGGCGATCAACGGCGAATCGGCGCCCAGCAGCAGCGTCTGCGCGCCCTTGTTGTAGCCGGCGATGCCCTCGATGGGCAGGTAGCCGCGGGCGGCGGCGGCTTCGATGCGGGCCACTTCGGCCTTGCGCACCGCGGCCAGCAGGGGGATACGGCCTTCGTCGTCGTAGTACACGCCCACGCCCAGGTTCACTTTACCGGGGCGGGTGTCGGTGTTGTATTGCTCGTTCAGACCGAGAATGGGGTCGCGGGGGGCTTGTTCGACGGAGGCGAAGAGGGTGCTCATGGACGTGGTTGCATCAGTGGTCGGACGTGGCCGCGGCGCTGCTTGCCAGAGGGTGTCGGGGTTGCCTGGAAGGGGTAGCTGCCGGGCGAGCCAACCGGGTGGACTTGCTGCCGTGGCCTGTGGATAATGGGGGGTTTGGCCCTTGCCTAGAGTCTAGCATGACCGACGACTCCTTAATTGCCGATCCCATCGATCCCGGCCCTGCGGGTTTTTCCGACGCCGCGGCTTCCGAGCCCCGGTATGTCGATTATCCCGGCAGCCCCTTCCACCTGTTCCAGCCCTATCCGCCGGCGGGCGACCAGCCCACGGCCATCGAGGGGCTGATCCAGGGCGTGGAAGACGGCCTCATGTACCAGACGCTGCTGGGCGTGACGGGCTCGGGCAAGACGTTCACCATGGCCAACGTGATCGCCCGGCTGGGCCGGCCGGCCCTGGTGCTGGCGCCCAACAAGACGCTGGCCGCGCAGCTCTACGCCGAGATGCGCGAGTTCTTCCCGAAGAACGCGGTGGAGTATTTCGTCTCGTACTACGACTACTACCAGCCCGAGGCCTACGTCCCCACGCGCGACCTGTTCATCGAGAAGGACTCGTCCATCAACGAGCACATCGAGCAGATGCGCCTGTCGGCCACCAAGAGCCTGCTCGAGCGCCGCGACACCATCATCGTGGGCACGGTGTCGTGCATCTACGGTATCGGCAACCCCGGCGACTACCACGCCATGGTGCTCATCCTGCGCGCGGGCGACCGCATCGCGCGCCGCGAGATCCTGGCGCGCCTGGTGGCCATGCAGTACACCCGCAACGATGCCGACTTCACGCGCGGCGTGTTCCGCGTGCGCGGCGAAACCATCGACATCTTCCCGGCGGAAAGCCCGGAACTGGCCCTGCGCCTGACGCTGTTCGACGACGAGATCGAGTCGCTCGAACTGTTCGACCCGCTGACCGGCCGCGTGCGCCAAAAGCTGCCGCGTTTCACGGTGTACCCGGGTTCGCATTACGTGACCCCGCGCGACACGGTGCTGCGCGCCATCGGCACCATCAAGGAAGAGTTGCGCGAGCGCTCGTCGTTCCTGGTCAACGACGGCAAGCTGGTCGAGGCGCAGCGCCTGGAGCAGCGCACCCGCTTCGACATCGAGATGCTGCAGGAGCTGGGCTTCTGCAAGGGCATCGAGAATTACTCGCGCCACCTGTCGGGCGCCGCGCCGGGCGATCCGCCGCCCACGCTGATCGACTACCTGCCGCCCGACGCGCTGATGTTCATCGACGAAAGCCACGTCACCATCGGCCAGCTGGGCGGCATGTACCGCGGCGACCGTTCGCGCAAGGAAACCCTGGTGCAGTACGGCTTTCGCCTGCCGTCGGCGCTGGACAACCGGCCGCTCAAGCTCGAGGAGTTCGAGTCGCGCATGCGCCAGTGCGTGTTCGTATCGGCCACGCCGGCCGCCTACGAGCAGCAGCATGCCGACAATGTGGTCGAGCAGGTGGTGCGCCCCACGGGGCTGGTCGACCCGGAGGTGGAAGTGCGGCCGGCCCGCACGCAGGTCGACGACCTGCTGGGCCAGATCAAGTCGCGGGTGGGGCAGGGCGACCGCATCCTGGTCACCACGCTCACCAAGCGCATGGCCGAGGACCTTACCGACTTTCTCAGCGAACACGGCGTGCGGGTGCGCTACCTGCACTCGGACATCGACACCGTGGAACGGGTCGAGATCATCCGCGACCTGCGCCTGGGCGTTTTCGACGTGCTGGTGGGCATCAACCTGCTGCGCGAGGGCCTGGACATCCCCGAGGTGTCGCTGGTGGCGATCCTGGACTCCGACAAGGAGGGCTTCCTGCGGTCGGAGCGCAGCCTGATCCAGACCATCGGCCGGGCGGCGCGCCACATCAACGGCCATGCCATCCTGTATGCCGACCACATCACCGACTCGATGCGGCGCGCCATGGGCGAGACCGAGCGCCGCCGCGCCAAGCAGGTCCAGCACAATCTGGACCACGGCATCACGGCGCGGGGCGTGAACAAGGCCGTGCGCGAACTGATCGACGGCGTGGTGGCGCCGGTTTCCCACGACACGCTGGAAGAGGCCATTCCCGCGGAGCTGCTGTCCGACGAAAAGGCCCTGGCCCGCGAAATCCGCCGCCTGGAAAAGCTGATGATGGACCACGCGCGCAACCTGGAGTTCGAGCAGGCCGCCGCCACCCGCGATGCCTTGAACGCGCTGAAAAAGCGCGTGCTGCTCAATGGGGCCGTATAGCGGGGCGGCTGTCAGGGCGTGAAAGCGCGTGTTGTCGCGGGAAAGTAATTCAGCTGGAATACAGATGTGCTGCCTTGCAACTCAAATATCCTAGATTTAAAATGAAAAGGTGATTCCAAGCGTTTGATTTGTAAATATATAAGGCTTTGGGACGCGGCAAGGCGCCCTGGCGTGCATCTGCAAAAAAAGCTTGCTATATTCCGGGTTTTCCCTCACACTTTAGCCCATGATGACCAAAGTTCTTTTCGTTTGCATGGGCAATATCTGCCGCTCCCCGAGCGCGGTGGGTGTGTTTCGCCATCTGGTGAATGACGCCGGCTTGGCCGACGTCGTGGATATCGATTCCGCCGGCACGCACGCCTATCATATCGGGGAGGCGCCTGACGCCCGCGCCCTGGCCGCTGCCCGCAAGCGCGGCTACGACATCACCCACTGCGAAGCCCGCCAGGTGACGGCGGACGATTTCCGCGAGTTCGATCTCATCCTCGCGATGGACTGGGACAACCTTTCGGCCCTGCAGCAGCAGTGCCCCAAGGCTTACCAGCACAAGCTCATGCTGCTGATGCGTTTTGCCAACGAATTCGAAGAAGCCACCGTGCCCGATCCGTACTACGGCGGGCCCGAAGGTTTCGGCAAGGTGCTCGACTACCTGGAAGACGCCTGCCAGGGCGTGCTGGAACTGGTACGCAAGCGCGCGACCCAATACCAGGCCGCCTGAAAGAAGCGGGCGCCCGCAACAAAAAACCGCGCCTCGGCGCGGTTTTTTGTTGGTCTTCTTGAAATTGAGAATTGTTCTCAACTTCGTCGATCTAGCGGCCAAAAGCGATTAACCCTGCTCGGAACGCGGATTGGTCTAGTGATTTACTCGGGAATTTGCTATACTTGATGCAATTACTCAGGTATTGAGGAAACCCATCATGCGTCTTACTACCAAAGGGCGTTTCGCCGTCACGGCCATGATCGATCTGGCCATGCGCCAGCACAGCGGTCCGGTCACCCTGGCAGCCATCAGCCAACGCCAAAATATTTCCCTGTCGTACCTCGAACAGCTGTTCGGCAAGCTGCGCCGCCACGAGCTGGTCGACAGCGTGCGCGGCCCCGGCGGCGGCTATTCCCTGGCCCGCCTGGCCCGCAACGTCACCGTGGCCGACATCATCTTCGCCGTCGACGAACCGCTCGACGCCACCAGCTGCGGCGGCAAGCGCGACTGCACCAGCGGCCTCGACGGCCTGAACGGCAAGTGCATGACCCACGAGCTGTGGGCCACGCTCAACCAAAAAATGGTCGACTACCTCGACTCCGTCTCGCTGCAGGATCTGGTCGATCAGCAGCGCGTGCGCCAGCTGCAGCACGCGGCCAATCAGGCCCAGGGTGCGGCAGTGCCCATGACGCGTTCGGCCGGCAATGCGGCCGGCAACGAGTCGCCGGCGCTCGAGGTCAATACCGCCCTATAAGCTATTGGAGCCACCCGCATCATGAGCAATCTTCCGATCTATCTCGACAATTCGGCCACGACGCCGGTCGACCCCCGCGTGGTCGACAAGATGATTCCCTGGTTGTACGAGCATTTTGGCAATCCGGCCTCGCGCAGCCACGCCTTCGGCTGGGAAGCCGAAGAGGCCGTGGAAAACGCCCGCGCCGAGGTCGCCAAGCTGGTCAACGCCGATCCGCGCGAAATCGTCTGGACTTCCGGCGCCACCGAGTCCGACAACCTGGCCATCAAGGGCGCGGCCAATTTCTACGCCGAGCGCGGCAAGCACATCATCACGGTCAAGACCGAGCACAAGGCGGTGCTGGACACCTGCCGCGAACTCGAGCGCCAGGGCTTCGACGTCACCTACCTTGACGTGCAGGAAGACGGCCTGGTCAACCTGGACGCCTTCAAGGCGGCGCTGCGTCCCGACACCATCCTGGTGTCGGTGATGCTGGTCAACAATGAAATCGGCGTGGTGCAGGACATCGAGACCCTCGGCGAGATCTGCCGCGAGAAGGGCATCATCTTCCACGTGGACGCCGCCCAGGCCACCGGCAAGGTCGCCATCGACCTGCAAAAGCTCAAGGTCGACCTGATGTCGTTCTCGGCTCACAAGACCTACGGCCCCAAGGGCATCGGCGCCCTGTACGTGCGCCGCAAGCCGCGCGTGCGCATCGAGGCGCAGATGCATGGCGGCGGCCACGAGCGCGGTTTCCGCTCGGGCACCCTGGCCACGCACCAGATCGTCGGCATGGGCGAGGCCTTCCGCCTGGCCCGCGAGGAAATGAACACCGAGAACGAGCGCATCCGCATGCTGCGCGACCGCCTGTACAAGGGCCTGACGCAGATCGAGGAAACCTACGTGAACGGCAGCATGGAACAGCGCGTGCCGCACAACCTCAACATCAGCTTCAACTTCGTGGAAGGCGAGTCCCTGATCATGGCGATCAAGGAACTGGCCGTCTCCAGCGGCTCGGCCTGTACCTCGGCCAGCCTGGAGCCGTCCTACGTGTTGCGCGCCCTGGGCCGCAACGACGAACTGGCGCACAGCTCCATCCGCTTCACCATTGGCCGCTTCACTACCGAGCAGGAAGTCGACTTCGCCATCGAGCTCATCAAGAGCCGCGTCGGCAAGCTGCGCGACATGTCGCCGCTCTGGGAAATGGCCAAGGAAGGCATCGACCTGAATTCGGTGCAGTGGGCTCAACATTGACGCGTTGCGTCAATATTGAGCCCTGCGGGGGA
>DASWPO010000065.1:0-10225 GCA_036404015.1 Bordetella sp.
TCCATGTAGACCTGGCCGCCGGCGGCATGCACCAGTTCGCAGATCTCGGTGATGGCCTCTTCGAACACGCCGTGCGTGGACGGATAGGTGATCATCAGCGCGGCCAGCTTGTCGCCCACTTGCGCGATCCTGGCCTTGAGGTCGGCGATGTCGACGTTGCCCTTGTCGTCCGAGGCCACCACGACCACGTCCATGCCGGCCAGGTGGGCCGAGGCGGGATTGGTGCCGTGCGCCGACGAGGGGATCAGGCAGACGTTGCGCTGGGCCTGGCCGTTGGCCTGGTGATAGCCGCGGATGGCCAGGAGGCCCGCGTACTCGCCCTGCGCGCCCGAGTTGGGCTGCAGGCTGATGTTGTCGTAGCCGGTGATTTCGCACAGCGCGGCCGACAGGCGTTCGATCAGCTCGGCGTAGCCGGCGCTCTGCGACACGGGCGCGAAGGGGTGCAGGTTGGCGAACTCGGGCCAGGTGATGGGGATCATCTCGGCCGTGGCGTTGAGCTTCATGGTGCACGAGCCCAGCGGGATCATGCTGCGGTCCAGCGCCAGGTCCTTGTCGGCCAGCTTGCGCAGGTAGCGCAGCATGTCGGTCTCGGACGACACGCTCGAGAAGATGGCATGCGAGAGAATCGGGCCTTCGCGGCGCAGCGCGGCCGGGATGCCGCCCTCGACCTTGGCCGCCAGCGCGCCGACATCGATCATGCCCACGCTCTTCTGCAGGCCGGCGCCGAACACGCCCACCAGCGCTTGCAGGTCGTGCGCCGTCACGGTTTCGTCGAGCGACACGGCAAGATTCGTGCTGCTGACGCGGCGCAGGTTGATGCCGGCCGCCTCGGCCGCGGCGACGATGGCGCCGGTGTTCGAGCCGGTATGCAGCAGCAGGGTGTCGAAGAAGGTGTCGTTGCCCACCCTCACGCCCAGCATGACCAGGGCTTCGCGCAGGATGGCGGTATAGCGCTGCACGCGCTCGGCGATGCGCACGATGCCCTGGGGACCATGCCACACGGCGTACATGCCGGCCATCACGGCCAGCAGCACTTGCGCCGTGCAGATATTGGAAGTGGCTTTCTCGCGGCGGATGTGCTGTTCGCGCGTCTGCAGCGCCAGGCGCAGCGCGTTGTTGCCCTGCGCGTCTTTCGACACGCCGACCAGGCGGCCGGGCATATTGCGCTTGTGCGCATCCTTGCAGGCCATGAAGCCGGCGTGCGGGCCGCCGAAACCGAAAGGCACGCCGAAGCGCTGGGCCGAGCCGATGGCGATGTCGGCGCCCCAGGCGCCGGGCGCGGCCAGCAGGGCCAGGGCCAGCAGGTCGGTGGCGCAGGCCACCACGCCGCCCTTCGCATGCACGGCCTCGGCCAGCGCCTTGTAGTCGGCCACGCCGCCCAGGCTGTGCGGATACTGCACCAGCACGCCGTAGCACTCGGGCAGGCCCTTGGACTCATCGCCCACCACCACCTCGATGCCCAGGCCTTCGGCGCGCGTGCGCACCACTTCGATGGTCTGCGGATGGCAATGCCCGGACACGAAGAACACATTGCTCCTGGACTTGGCGCTGCGCCGCGCCAGCGTCATGGCTTCGGCGGCGGCCGTGCCTTCGTCCAGCAGCGAGGCGTTGGCGATGTCCAGGCCGGTGAGGTCGGCCACCATGGTCTGGTAGTTGAGCAGCGCTTCCAGGCGGCCCTGCGAGATCTCGGGCTGGTAAGGCGTATAGGCCGTGTACCAGGCGGGGTTCTCCAGGATGTTGCGCAGGATCACATTGGGCGTGTGCGTGCCGTAGTAGCCCTGGCCGATGTAGTTGCGCAACACCTGGTTGCGGCCGGCGATGGTCTTGAGCTCGGCCAGCACGTCGGCTTCGTCGCGCGGCGCGGGCAGGTTCAGCGGCTGATCCAGGCGGATGCCCGGAGGCACCACTTCGCCCATCAGGGCATCGAGGCTGGGGCTGCCCACCGCGGCCAGCATTTTGGCCTGGTCGGCTTCGTTGGGGCCGATATGGCGGGGGATGAAATCGGTATGGGGATCCAGGGCGCGCGGCATGGGGCTATCTCGGAAAACAGGGGCACGGGTTGCGCCGGACACGGCCGGCGCAACCACCATCTAGAACGGCAAGGCGGTCAATTGGCCGCGTCGTAGCCGGCGGCATCCAGCAGGCCGTCGATGTCGGCGGCATTGTCGGCCTTGATCTTGAAGATCCAGGCATCGTAGGGCGACTCGTTGATGAGCGAGGGGTTGGCGTCGAGCGCTTCGTTGAAGGCAAGGATCTCGCCGGCCACCGGCGCGTAGATGTCGGAAGCGGCCTTCACCGATTCCACCACGGCGGCGGCATCGCCCGCGCCGAGCTTGGCGCCGACATTGACGTCGCCCACGAAGACGATGTCACCCAGCTGCTCCTGGGCGTTGCCGGTGATGCCGACGAGGAACACATCGCCTTCGGCCTTGATCCATTCGTGGGACTCGGTGTACTTGCGATCGGTGGGCAGACTCATGGTGAGCTCCTGAGGGGATACGGGTTTGGGATTCGGGAATGAAGGGTCAGGCGTGCTCGACGGCCTTGCCGTTGCGCACGAAGGGCAGCTTGCTCACCAGGGCGGGCAGCCACTTGCCGCGGATGTCCACCAGCACGGTGTCGCCGGGCTTGATGCCGACGGGCATGCGAGCAAAGCCCACCGACACGCCCAGCGTGGGCGACATGGTGCCGCTGGTGACCTCGCCTTCGCCCAGTGCGGTCTGGACCTTCATGTGCGAGCGCATCACGCCGCGCTCGAGCAGCTTCAGGCCCAGGAAGACCGCGGGGGTGGCGAACTGCTCGATGGCATCGCGGCCGATGAAGCGGCGCGCGGCGTCCTTCGCCGAGACCGTCCAGGTCAGGCCGGCCTGGTCGGGATGGATGAGCTCGTCCATGTCCTGGCCGTAGAGGTTCATGCCGGCTTCCAGGCGCAGCGTGTCGCGCGCGCCCAGGCCGCAAGGGCGCACGCCCGCGACGAGCAGGTCGCGCCACAGGCTCGCGACTTCGGTGGCGGGCAGCACGATCTCGAAGCCGTCTTCGCCGGTGTAGCCGGTGCGCGCCACCAGCACGTCGCCGTCCAGCGCGGCGGCCGAGAACGGCACCAGGGTCTCGGAAGCCGCCTTCCAGGCCGGACGGACAGCCCACACCTTGGCGCGGGCCTCGGGACCCTGCACCGCCACCATGGCCAGGTCGCGGCGCGGCGTGATGACGACGTCGAACTTGCCCGAGGCGGCGACGCGGCGCATCCAGGCCACGTCCTTGTCGGCCGTGCCGGCATTGACCACCACGCGCCAGGTATCGACGGCGAAGAAGTAGACGATCAGGTCGTCGATCACGCCGCCCTGCGGGTTGAGCATGCAGCTGTACAGCGCCTTGCCCGGCACGGTGAGCTTGGCCACGTCGTTGGCGATGAGCTTGCTGAGGAATGCGTGGGCGCCCTCGCCCGTCACGTCGACGTTGAGCATGTGCGACACGTCGAACATGCCGCTGGCCCGGCGCACGGCGTGGTGCTCTTCGATCTGCGAGCCGTAGGAGACGGGCATGTCCCAGCCGCCGAAATCGACCATGCGGGCGCCGGCGGCGATGTGTTCTTCTGCCAGGGGGGTACGTAGGAGGGGTGCGGACATGCGGGAGGGCTCCGTCGCTGCGGTAAGGTTTGCGCAATACCGGTGACGGAAGCGGAAAGCGCCCCGGACAACTCTTGTCACCGGCCGGTGTTTCCGCCCCTCTGTCCTTTTGCCTGAGAGTTGCCCCGCCGCGCGGCCATGGCCTGCGGCAGGTTTGCACCTTCGGCGCCTGGGCTGCCTTGAATGAAATGGGCGCCAGGTCTCTCCAGAGTACTGTTTCGGCGCCGATGAAGCCGGGCCGGACAGGTGCGGTATGGGATACCTGAGCGATTCTGGGCGAATTGCGCCTTCGGCGGCGGGCCCAAGCCTAGGCGCCCGCTCTCTCCCGCGACCTGCGTGACAGCGGGGTAATTATACCTACACCGTCAAAGAAATAGCTTCAATACGGCGGCAACTGCGCCGAACAAACCGGCGGCCAGCAACATCGGATACCACCGTGTTTCCATGTATAGCCTGTCCGTCTCGGCGGACAGCTTCTTGATTTCCGCGCGTATTTTTTCGGCTGTCAGGCGATTCAGGGTACTCATGCGAGGGCTCCGTCGTATCGTCCGCATGGAAGGGCGTCATGCCCGGTTTCGACCACGAACGTAATATACGCTGGACAAACTGCGCCGGCCATTGGATGGATTTGTCACACGAGGCAAATCCAGTACGCTGCCCGCTCACCTTACAACGCGCGCCCGCAGGCCACGCCCGAAGCCCAGGCCCATTGGAAGTTGTAGCCGCCCAGCCAGCCGGTGATGTCGACGGTTTCGCCGATGAAGTACAGGCCGGGCACGGCCTTGGCCTGCATGGACTTCTGGTCCAGGCCGCGCGTGTCCACGCCGCCGCGCATGACCTCGGCCTTCTTGTAGCCGGCGGTGCCGGTGGGGACAAGCGTCCAGCGGTGGATGCGGGCGCCCAGCTCGCGCAGGATCTTGTCGGGCAGGTCGGCCAGGCGAGCGGCGGCCAGGTCCGCAACGGCCATCCCCGGCGAGCCGGCCGGATCGGCCGAAGCCAGCCAGCGATCGGCCAATCGTTTGGGCCACAGGCCGGCCAGCACCGTATGCAATTGCTGCTTGCTGCCCGGCTTCAATGCCAGCAGCTCCCCGGCCATGTCGCGTCCCGGCGCCAGGTCGATCTCGATGGCCTGGCCCGGATTCCAATAGCTCGAAATCTGCAGGATGGCCGGCCCCGACAGGCCGCGGTGCGTGAACAGCAGGTCTTCCACGAAGCGGCCGCGGGCCTTGCCCTGGCCGGTTTGCAGCTCGACTTCCAGCGCCGCGCCCGACAACTCGGCAAACGGCTGCCATTGCGCGGCGTCGAAGGTCAGCGGCACCAGCGCCGGGCGCGGCTCGACCACCTTCAGGCCGAATTGGCGCGCCGCCTTCAAGCCGAAATCCGTGGCCCCCAGCTGCGGAATGGCCATGCCGCCCGTGGCGATCACCAGCTTGGCCGCCCGCACCCTACCCTGGCTGGTGCGCAGCAGATAGCCGGCCTCGTCGCGCGCGATCTCGCGCACTTCGCAAGGCATGCGCCAGCTCACCCCGCCCTGCCCGCACTCGCCGCGCAGCATCTCGATGATGGCTACGCTGGAGTCGTCGCAGAACAGCTGGCCGCGATGCTTTTCGTGCCAGGCAATGCCATGGCGGCGCACCAGGTCGAGGAAGTCCTGCGGCGTGTAGCCGGCCAGGGCCGAACGGCAGAAATGCGGGTTCTCCGACAGGAAATTGCCCGGCCCCGCCCCCATATTGGTGAAGTTGCAGCGCCCGCCGCCCGAGATGCGGATTTTCTCGGCAAGCTGGCCGGCGTGGTCGAGCAGCACCACGCGCAGGCCGCGCTGGCCCGCCACCGCGGCGCACATCATGCCGGCCGCGCCGGCGCCGATCACGGCAACGTCGAAGGAGTCGCTGGGGCTGGGGCTCATGGGGCGCTATTTGAACAGATCGCGCCGGACGGCCGGTTTAGCGGCTCGCGCGCCCCGACGCGAGCTCGCGCGAAATCCTGCGCGCGCAGTCAAGCACCAGGGGGGCGAGCTCCTTGCGGCTTTTTTCCACACTCCAGCGCGGCGATGGCACGGCGATGTTGATGGCGCCCAACACGTGCTGCTCGGCGTTCATGATGGGGGCAGCCAGGGAAATGTCGCCGATGAAGGCTTCCTGGTTGTTGATGACGTAGCCGTCTTGACGCACTTGGGCCAGGATGGCCTGCAGCGCATCGATATCCGTCACGGTGTGCTGCGTCATGGCTTGGCGAGGCCCTTTGAATATGTCCAGCACTTGCGGTTCGGGCATGAAAGCCAGCATGGCCCGGCCCGCTGCCGTGCAAAAGGCCGGCAAACGCGATCCCACGTGCAGGTTGACACTCACCGGATGCACGCTGGGGTAGCGCGACACATAGACGATCTCCCGCCCTTCGAGCTCCATCAGGTTGACCGTTTCGCTACAGCGCTGGTTGAGCCACAGCAGATGCGGGTCGGCCACTTCCTTGATCGAATGCGTCATCATGACGGTATGGCCGAATTCCAGCATCCGGCTCGAAAGCGCATAAGCCCGGGTCTGCGGATGCTGCCGCAAATAGCCCAGTTCGCGCAGCGTGTGCGCAAAGCGCTGGGCAGCGCTGCGCTCGAGGCCGGACTGCTGCACAAGCTCGGTCAGCGTCAGGGGCCGCTGCGCGGCATTCAGACACTCCAGCAACTGGAAGCACTTTCCCACCGAGAGCACAAACAACTTGTCGCTCTGCGGCCTTTTGGCCGCGGTGGGGTTTTTCCTGGAAATAGCCGTCGTCATATCCCTAAAAGGCCCGAACAACCATGGCAGCCGGTATCAGCGGCTGAAATCCTCAGCCTTTGCGCTTATCGCTAATGATCTTGCCATGCTTGATCACGAGTTCGAGTTGGCGCAGGTTGTTGATGTCTTTCAAGGGATCGGCCTTCACCACGATCATGTCGGCGATCTTGCCGACCTCGATGGTCCCCATCTCATCGCCGACCCCGCAGATGGCGGCGCCATGCTTGGTCGCGGCCTGCAATGTCTGCCACGTCGAGGCGCCATTTCTGGTCCATAGGCCCATTTCAAGCAGCGCGGCCTCTTTCAATGGGCGGATATCGGAGCCCAGCGCCATTTTCACGCCCGCCTTGACGGCTCTCTGGAACCAATCGGAATGCGTGGGCGCCGCGGCTTCGGCACGGCAGCACAAGGCGTGGGACCACCCTTTGCCAAAGGCGAAATCGGATTCCCACTTGTTCGTGGCCTGCTTCGGCGTCAAATGACTGATGGCCAGCGTGGGCACCAGCCAGGTGTCGTGCTTGAGCAACAGTTCGATGCATTCATCGTCCATGATGTAGCCGTGCTCGATGCTGTGCGCGCCTAGCCGTATTGCTTCCTTGACGACGCTCGGATGCGTGGCGTGCGCGACGATCTTGAAGCCCCGGGTCTTGCAGATCTCGAAAGCCGCGCGCAGTTCCTCGTCGAGATAGAACGATTGGGTATGCAGATCCCATTTGGGACCGACGATGCCGCCCGAAAGATTCAACTTGATGTGGTCGACGCCGTGCTTGATCTGCTCGCGTATCGCCTTGACGAAACCATAGGGCCCATCGCACTCGAGCGCGTGGCCCGACCCGAGGAAGTGGCCTCCCGTGGTGGTCAGGAAGTGCCCGCTCGCAAACAAGCGCGGCCCGACATACTGGCCCGAGTTAAATGCATCGCGCCATGCCACGTCCAGGTAATTGTGCGTACCGCAGCAACGCATCCCCATGATGCCGGCGTCGAGCAGCGCGGCTTGCATTCTGTGGCCGAACAGGGTCGTTTGGTCGGCGACGTTCGGGGGCGCGCTGGAATAGTAGTCGGGGTGTATGTGCACATCCCACAGGCCAGGCAGCAGGTAGGCGCCGTTCAGGTCGACGACGGCGTCCTGCTCCGCGGGAGTCCATGCATCGCCGGGAAAGATGCCGGAGATCTTCCCGTCCTCGACCACGACGGCGCCGGACGGCATGGACTCGGGATTGACGCAATCAATGATCGTGGCGTTTTTGTATATGGTTCGCATGGCACCCCTGGCCGTTTCTATGCTCTTTGCATTCCTCCTCTGAATCCTATTTCAGATGATGGAGGAAATCCACAAGTATTGGTATCCAATATCAAGTATTGAATAACGACATCATATGGAATAGCGTTGACTTCGGCAATGACCGGCACGACCGCATTGCCGCACAACAACCGATACAAGGGGTAAAAAATGATCCGCAAATTCGCCGCACTGATCGGCGCGGCCGCGCTGTCGGCCGCCATGGCCTCCACCGCCCACGCCGATGACTATCCAGCCCATCCGGTTCGCATCATCGTGGCCTACCCGCCTGGCGGCAGCACCGATGTGGCCGCCAGGCTGCTGGCCGAACGCCTGACCACCACCCTGAAGCAAAGCTTCATCGTGGAAAACCGCCCCGGCGCCGGCGGCGTGATCGGGGCAAATGCCGTCGCGAAATCGCCGGCCGATGGCTATATGCTGCTGTTCGCCGCCTCGCCCGAACTCTCGATCGCCGGCCTCACCACACCCGACCTGCCCTACGACGCCAACAAGGACTTCGCCCCGATCACGCTGGTCGGCCAGGTGCCGTTCATCCTGGTGGCCAACAACGACTTTCCGCCCAATAACGTCAAGGAACTGATCGCCTACGCCAAGGCCAATCCGGGCAAGGTGAACTTTTCCTCCTTCGGCAACAACACCTCCAACCACCTGGGCGGCGAACTGTTCAGCCAGCAGGCAGGCATCTCGATGACGCACGTGCCGTACCGCGGCAGCGCGCCCTCGCTCACCGACCTGATGGGCGGCCAGATCCAGATCACCTTCGACACGATCACCGCCGTCTATCCGCTGGTCCAGAGCCACAAGATCAAGGCGCTGGCCGTGGCCACGCCAGAACGCTCGCCGCTGGCGCCCGACCTGCCCACCGTCTCCGAAAGCGGCCTGCCCGGCTTCGTGGCAGGCACCTGGTTCGGCCTGCTGGCCCCGGCCGGCACCCCCCAGTCCGTCGTCGACAAGCTGGCCGCCGCCACCAGCACCATCCTGAAGTCCGATACTATCCGCAAGGAATTCGCCAGCCGCGGCATCCAGCCCTCGCCCACCACGCCCGCCGAAATGCATGCGTTCGTCGCCAACGAGATCAGCAAGTGGACCGAGGCAATGAAGAAAATCGGAACCAAGACCAACTGAACATGCAGCAAACTCATCCAGACCGCGTCGCCGTCGTCGGCGCGGGCATCGTCGGCCTGTGCACCGCCTATGCCCTGCGGCAGGCGGGCCATGCCGTCACGCTGTTCGACCCCAACCCGCCCGGCTCGCAATGCTCGTCGGGCAATGCCGGGGCGATCTCGTCGCGCTCGGTGGTGCCGCTGGCCACGCCCGGCATCATCAAGACCGCCTTCTCGATGCTGCTCGACGCCGCCAGCCCGCTACACGTGCCGGCCTACTACTGGCTGCAGGCCGCGCCCTGGCTGGCCCGCTTCGTCGCCGCCTCCAAGCCCGAGCGGGTGCGCGCCATCGCCAACGCGCTGTCCGACCTGCTGCGCGGCTCGGTCGAGACGCACACGCAACTGGCCGCCGAAGTCGGCGCCAGCGACCTGATCCGCCGCGCCGGCCAATTGCACCTTTACCCGGACGCGGCCTATTACGCCAAGGACCAGGCATCCTGGGCCCTCAAGCAAGAGCATGGGCTGCGCATCGATCTGCTCACCCGCCCCGACATCGAAGCCCTGGAACCCGATGTGGGCCCGGGCTACCAGATCGGCGCCTTTCTGCCCACCGAAGGCTGGGTGGCCGAGCCGCTGCGCTATGCGCAGGCCATCGCGGCGCGCCTGGCCGACATGCAGGCCGTGTTCGTGCAGGCCGCCGTCCAATCCCTGCAGGCCGATGCCGCGGGCTGGACGCTGTCGGACGGCACCCGCCGCTGGCAGGCCGAACGCGTGGTGATCTGCGCCGGCGTGTGGTCCAGGCCCTTGCTGGCCGCCCAGGGCTACAAGGTTCCCCTGGAAAGCCAGCGCGGCTATCACCTGCACCTGGCGCGGCCCAACCTCGATCTCAAGCACCAGGTGGTGCTGACCGACCGCAAGGTGTTCATCACCCCCATGGAGAACGGCCTGCGCATGGCCGGCACGGTGGAGTTCGGCAGCCTGACGCATCCCCCCAGCATGCAGCGCGCCCTGCTGCTGGGCGAACACGCCCGGGCCGGCCTGCCGACGCTGGACACCCGCGGCGCCGCCACCTGGATGGGACACCGCCCCTGCCTGCCCGACTCCATGCCGGTGCTGGGCCCCGTGCCCGGCCGCAACGGCCTGTGGTGCGCCTTCGGCCACGGCCACCTGGGCCTGACCGGATCGGCCAACACGGGCAAGCTGATCGCCGGCGCCATGGCCGGCCAGCCCGATGCCCAGCGCATCCTCAGGCCGTTCTCGATAGAACGCTTTTGATTCGAGCCTGAGACTCTCTCAGCATCGGAGCCGAGGGCGCAAAGCGCGCAGGCGCCTATGAATTGGGGCAGCCCCCGCAGGGGGCCGAGGGCGCCTGCATGCGCCCGAGCCCAATTCATCGAAGCCGGAGCGCTTTGCGCCCTCGGCTCCGAT
>DASWPO010000066.1:0-13914 GCA_036404015.1 Bordetella sp.
GATACCTCGCACGGCATGGAGCTGATGCGTCCGCTGATGCCGAACGGCACGGCATCCAGCCGCCCTGGCGTGCTGCTGCCCTATGCCGGCATGCTGATCAAGACCAAGCAGGACGCCGAGGCCGCGAACGTGCTGCGGCAATTGCAGAACCAGAACCTGACGCGGGACCAGCGCCACCAGTTCAATGATTTGGTCAACCTGTACGCGGTGCGGCTGGCCGACCGGCAGCGCCAGCAGGGCAACCTGGCGGCCGCCTATGACACCTTGACGCCCATGATGGCCAAGCGGCCCAACGACAATCTGGTCGCGGGCGCCATGGCGCGCCTGTACACTTCCGACGGCAAGTACGACGAGGCGCTGGATCTGTATAAGCAGATGCAGGCGCGCGACCCGGACAACGCCAACGTGCAGATCAGCACCGCGTTTGCGGCGTCGCAGGTCCAGGATTACGGCTACGCGGACCAGGCTCTGGATCATGCTGTCGCCGTGGCGCCGGACGATCCCGACGTCCTGGCCGGCGCGGCGCGCGTCTACCTCATGCGCGGCAAGAGCGGCAAGGCGGCCACGCTGCTGGAATCCGCCATCGCGATCAAGGAAAAGCGTCTGGCGGCGCAGCCTGCGCAGCCGACCCAACTGGCCGCGGCGCCCAGCCGCGCCGAGACGCCGGCCAATCCGGCGGCTGTCGCATCCGAGGCCGCCGCCAGGGCGCCTGCGCCTGGTCCCGTCGCTGCCAGCGAGAAGGCCATATCGCCGGTGCCCGCCTCGGCATCGTCGGCCACCTATACCCAGCCGCGCCCGTCTACCGCGGCGCCGGTGGTCGTGTCCGCGACGGCGCAGGACGACGACCCGTCTTCGCTGGCAACCATGAAGAGCGAGTTGATCGGGATCCGCGAGGCGCGTTCGCCGGAAATACGGGCGGGCGTTTTCATGCAGTCGAACAATGGCGCGTCCGGCACCAGCAAGCTGACCGCCTTGCAAGAGCCGATGGAAGCCAGAATGCCGGTGGGCGAGGGCAAGCTGGTCGTGCGCGTGACGCCGGTGCAGCTCAAGTCCGGTTCGGTGGGCAGCGATGCCTACAGCAGCAGCCAGTTCGGCGGCGGACCGGTCGCCGCGCAGGCGCAGGCGGCCGGCAGTGTCGGCGCGCCCAGGTCGCAGCGCGCCAGCGGCGTCGGCCTGGCCTTGGGCTACGAGGCCAGGGACTGGATGGCCGACCTCGGCACCACGCCGCTGGGCTTCGAGCACACCAATGTCGTCGGCGGCGCCGAGCTCCGCGGCGCCATCAATCCGCAGAAGGGCAGCTGGTACACCGTAGGCGCGTCGCGCCGGGCCGTGACCGACAGCGTGACGTCTTTCGCCGGCACGCGCGATTCGCGCACCGGCGACAGCTGGGGCGGGGTCACCGCCACGGGCGTGCATGGCCAGATTGGCGTCGACCGTCCGGCCGGCGGCGCCTACGCCTACGGCTCCTTTGCATCCCTCAACGGCAAGAACGTCGCGTCCAATACCCGCGCCGAGGTGGGGACCGGCGTGTACTGGTACCTGCAGCGCAGCGCAAACAGCCTGCTGACCGCGGGGCTGAACCTGGGCGGCATGTTCTACAACAAGAACGAAAGCTCCTTCACCTACGGCAACGGCGGCTATTTCAGTCCCCAGTCGTTCTATTCGCTCAGCGTGCCGGTTACCTGGGCGCAGCGTTCCGACCGGTTCAGCTACAAGCTGCAGGGCTCCGTGGGCCTGCAGCATTACCGGGCGAGCAGCGAACCGTATTTCCCGACCAGCAGCGCCATGCAAAGCGCGGCCGTCTCCGCGGCCTCCGCCATCGGGTTGAGCGACAACGCGATCCATCCGGGCCAGTCCTCGACCGGCATCGGCTACAGCCTGTCGGCCGCGGGCGAGTACCGGCTCACGCGCAACCTGACCATGGGCGCCGTGGCCGGGATGAACAACGCCTCCAGCTACCGGCAGTGGGTGGGCGGCTTGTACCTGCGCTACAGCTTCTATCCCCAGACGCAATCGATGGACATGCCGGTTGCGCCCTACCACTCGCCATACAGCAGCCAATAAGCACGGTTTCATCCAGGAGTTTTATTCATGCTTGCATCTGTACTTGCGGGTCTCAGCATTCTCATCGTCGGCGACAGCCACCTGGGATCGAACGGCTATCTCATCGACACCCTCCACGATGCGCTGCTCGCCGATGGCGCGCAGGTGCACACCATCGGCGTGTGCGGCACCAACCCTGGCGACTGGGTGCAGTCGGTGCAAGGCACCTGCGGCGGGGCCGAACGGCGCGGCAAGGCGCCCCTGGTCAAGCAGAACCCGGCCAAGACCCAGCCCATCGGCCAGCTGATCGACGCCGACAAGGCCAACCTGGTCATCGTGATCATGGGTGACACCATCGGCGGCTACAAGCAGGATGCCTTCCCCAAGACTTGGGTCTGGCAGCAGGTGACGTCGTTCACCAAGGTCGTGGCCGAGCACAAGACGGCTTGCGTCTGGGTCGGCCCGGCCTGGGGCAGCGAAGGCGGCAAGTACGGCAAGACCTACGCGAAAGCCCAGCAGATCTCGTCCTTTCTCTCGAACAATGTCGCGCCGTGCTCCTACGTCGATTCGCTCAAGTTTTCCAAGCCGGGCGAGTGGGGCACGATCGACGGCCAGCATTTGACGCTGACGGCCTACAAGTATTGGGGCAAGGATATCGAACAGGCGATCGTACAGATTCCGGCCCTCCAGCAACTGAAGCGGCCCTGATCCGTCGGGCCGCGTATTCAAGGAGGTTTCATGGCTGTTTCCGCTTTAGTGGGTCTTTCACTGCTGGTCATCGGCGAAAGCCACATTACCTACAACCTGCGCGAGCCGCTGATGCAGGCGCTGCTCGCGCAAGGGGCCAAGCACGTGCACGCGGTCGGCGCCTGCGGGGCGAGCCCGGATCGCTGGCTCACGAAGAATCCGGTCGATTGCGGCGCGGACCAGGTCGACAACAAGCCGGCCGTGGTGCTCAAGCGCGACGCCTTCACCACGCCCATCACCGACCTGATCAACGCCGACAAGCCCGACCTGGTGGTGGTCATCATCGGCGACACGATGGGTTCGTACGACAAGCCGACCTTCGCCAAGACCTGGGCCTGGCAGGGAACCACCGGGCTGACCAAGGCCATCGCCAGCACCAACACGGCCTGCGTCTGGGTGGGGCCGGGCTGGGGCACCGAGAGCGGTTCTTTCGCCAAGAACTTCAACCGCGTGAAAGAACTCAATGCCTTTCTGGCGGCCAACGTCGAGCCCTGTTCCTACATCGATTCGACGACCTTTTCCAAGCCCGGCGCCTGGCCGACCGTGGACGGCGAGCACTACACGCAAGCCGGCTATGCGGCCTGGAGCAAGGGCATCGTCCAATCCCTGGCAGTCTCGCCCACCGTTCTCAAATTGAAGAAAAAATGAAGAAGACGCTGACCTGCCTGGCCCTGGCCTGCCTGGGCGCGCATGCCGCGCCGATGGCCGGGGCCGCCGAGATTCCGCTGTACGAGAGCGGCCCCGCGGAAGACTCGTCGTTCATCCGCTTCGTCGACGCCGGCACGCAGGCCGTGGAAGTGACCGCGGCGGGCTCGAAGGCGAAGCTTGCGCTCGACGCTTCGAAGCCGGCTTCCGACTTCCTGCCCGTGCGCGCCGGCAAGCCCATTGAAGGCACGCTGACGCGAGGTTCGGCACACCAGGACGTGTCCGCCACGGTGAAGCCCGGTGAATTCGTCAGCGTGGTCGCGCTGGAAGGCGAGGGCGGGGCCTTGAGCGTCGTGACGATGCACGAGTCGCCGGACGATTTCAACGCGACCAAGGCCTCGGTGGCGCTCTACAACCTCGATGCCCGATGCGGCGCGCCGGCCTTGAAGGTGGCGGGGCGCGATATCGTGTTGCTGGACCAGGTGGCCGAAGGCCAGAGCAAGCGCCGCCAGATCAACCCCGTGGCCCTGGGCGTGCAGCTGGTGTGCGGCGCACAAGCCGTCGGCCAGCCGCTGGACCTGGGTACGCTCGTGGCCGGCCAGCGCTATACGGTGTTTCTTGTGCCGGCGGGGCAGGGTTCGCGGATTTTTTATGCGACCGACTCGGTGGCCCATTAAGCGGGTTGTATCGGCTCGCCGATCCCAGGCGCCGCGCCGCAAGGCGTCAGCGGCATGCGGGCACGGGCAGCGGCACGATGGTGCCGTCGCTCTTCGGGTAGCCGCGCTGGTAGATGTAGTCGGTGAAGGCCTGGGCCGGGTCGACGAAGGTCCAGCCGTCGGCCTCCATCATCGCCAGCAGGTCGGACAGCACCGTGGCGTTCAGGCCATTGGTGTGCAGCAGCATGACGTGTACCGGGCTGCGGCCCAGGCGTTGGCGCCATTCGGCGGCCTGCTTGCGCAGCTCCTGCTGCCAGCGGTCGAGGTAGGCCTTGCGGAACGGCGCGATGTCCATGTTGGGGTTCTGGTTCAGCGCGTTGACGAAACGTTCGCTGTAGTTCCAGTCGTCGATGCCGAGGGTGACGGGCGCTTCGCCATAGCCATGCTGGGCCAGCAACTCGAAAAACTGGTTGCGGCGCTCGGGCGTGTTGCCTTCGTTGAGGTAAGGCAGGCGAATGCGCGGGCACCAGCCGGGCATGCCGCCCACCAGGGCCTGCTCGCGCAGGATGTCCTGCATGAAGGCCTGGGGCGAGGTGGTGTCGAGGAAGCCCTGGTGGCTGTAGGTGTGGTTGCCGATGGCGTGGCCCGCTTCGCCCCAGGCGCGCACCAGCGCCAGCCCCTCGGGGCTGTCGACCACGACGCCCGCCGGAAAGAACATGGTGCGCACATGGTGCTTGGCCAGGGCGCTGAGTATGCGGGCGTTCCATTGCACCGCGCGCGGTTCGGAGCGCGGGTCGAGCCCGTCGTCGAAGGTGATGGCGACCGACTCCGCCCTGGCCAGCCAGGGCGCCAGGCAAAGCAATGTTGCCGCCAGCACGCGGGTCAGCGCTTGCAGAAAAGTCGGGGAGGTCGATGCAATCGGCATGCCCCGTATTTTAGGCGTGTCGCCTTGCGCACTGGCGAGTTGATACAAACATTTTTCTTTATTCGTTTGCTTTCCTCCATTTCATCCTCTGCTACTAAGGAACCGCGAGCATGGTCTTTGCGTCCCTGGAATTCCTGACGCTTTTCCTGCCGGCCTTCCTGGCAATCTACACACTGTCCCCGGCACGCTGGCGCAATGCCGTGCTGCTCTTTTGCAGCTGGTTCTTCTATGGCTGGTGGAGCCCGGTTTTTTTGCTGCTCTTCATCGGGCTGACCTTGTGGGGCTGGCTGGGCGGCCTGGTCATCGAGGCCGCGCCCGGGCCACGTTCGCGCGGCTGGCGGCTGGCTTTTTTCATCGCCGTCAACGTGCTGATCCTGTGCTGGTACAAGTACGCCAACATCGTGGTCGAAAGCCTCGATGCCGCGCTGGCCATGGCGCACGCCGGACCCATCGCCTGGCAGCGCGTGCTGCTGCCCATTGGGCTGTCCTTCATCGTGCTGCAGTCCATCTCGTACCTGATCGACGTGTACCGCACCACGGTGCCGGCCGACCGCAGCTTCATCCGCTACGGCGCCTACCAGGCCATGTTCGTCCACCTGATCGCCGGTCCCATCATCCGCTATGCCTGGGTCAAGCGCGAGCTGGCCTCGCGCACGGTGGGCTGGGACGGCTTCGCCGCCGGCGCGCGGCGCCTGATGATAGGCATGAGCATGAAGGTGCTGGTGGCCGACACGCTCTCGCCCATGGTCGACGCCATCTTCTCGCTGCCATCGCCCAGCATGGCCGACGCCTGGCTGGGCTGCGGCTTCTACACGCTGCAGCTCTTCTTCGATTTCGCGGGCTATAGCGCCATGGCCATCGGCCTGGGGCAGATACTGGGCTTCCGCTTTCCCGAGAACTTCAACCATCCCTATCTGGCCTCCAGCATCCAGGACTTCTGGCGGCGCTGGCACCTGTCGCTGTCGAGCTGGATACGGGATTATTTGTACATCCCGCTGGGCGGCAGCCGCCTGGGCGAATGGAAGACCTACCGCAATCTGATACTGACCATGGCCATCGCCGGCCTGTGGCACGGCGGCGACAGCTGGAACTTCCTGCTGTGGGGCATCGCCCATGGCCTGGCGCTGGCGCTGGCGCGCCTCTGGCGCCAGATGGGCATGCCGTCCCTGCCTCTATGGCTGTCGCACCTGATGACCCTCCTTTTCGTCATGCTGGCCTGGACGCTGTTCCGCTCGGTGGGCTTCGAGGCGGCCCTGACCATGTACCGCGGCCAGTTCGGCTTGAACGGCATCGGCTTGAGTGACGCCATGGCCGTGCAACTGCGGCCCGTGCACGGTCTGGCCACGGCGCTGGGCATCGTCTGCGTGCTGCTGCCGATCTGGCAGCAGCGCTGGGACAGCCTGCCCGACACCGCGCTGCGCCGCTTCTGGCAGGCCGCCTGGCCGCTGGCGGGCTTTCTGCTGTCGTTCGCGCTGATCGCCGCGCGCGGCGCCGTGCCTTTCCTCTATTTCCAGTTCTGATATCCGGGTTCCGACGCCATGGCCGATCTCATGCTGCTTCCCCAGTTGCCCGCCACGTTCGCCAGCAAGGCCGCTGCGGTGGGCATTTCCGTCTTCCTGCTGGCGGGCCTGGTTTCCAACGTCTGGCTTGCGTCCACCAGCGACAAGCCGCTGTTGACGTCGGCCGCGACGCGCGAACGCGTCCTGGGCGGCACCGTGTCGCATGAGCTGGCCGATCGCATGGCCGACTCGCCGCTGCCTTTCGAGTCGGCCCGCGTGCAGCGCGGGCTGAACTGGCTGGCGTTCGGCGACCTGGGACCGCGCGTGCGGCAGGGCTGCCCGGGCTGGCTCTTCATACGCGACGAACTGATGGTGTATCGCGATGCCAGCGCCCATGCCGCGACGCGCGCCCAGACGGTCGCTGCCGTGCAGCGCGACCTGGCCAGCCGCGGCATCAAGCTGCTGGTCATCATCGTTCCCGATAAGTCGCGCATCGAAGCGCAGCACCTGTGCGGCCTGCACCGCCCGGCCTCGCTGGACGGCCGCGTCAACGACTGGATGGCGCAGTTGGCCGCGCAGGGCGTGCGGGCCGTGGACCTGGCCCCGGCGCTGCGCGGCGTGCAGGGCGACGCCTACTTCCACACCGACACGCACTGGACCGAAGCCGGGGCGGGCGCGGCCGCGCAAGCCGTGGCGCAGCGGGTCCACCAACTGGGCCTGGCCTTGCCCCCGGGCGGCGCCTACAAGGTCGAGGCCCAGCCCGTGGCGCGCCGGCCCGGCGACCTGGTGCACCTGGCCGGCCTGGACTGGCTGCCGCCGTCCATGCAGCCCGAACCCGAAACTGCCCAGGCGCATACCTATACGCCCGAGGCCAAGGCCGCCGCGACGGACGATGATCTATTCGGCGACGCGGGACTGCCCATCGTGTCCCTGCTGGGCACCTCGTATTCGCGCAATTCGAATTTCGCGCCCCAGCTGGCGATGGCGCTGGGGTCGGGGGTGAACAATTTCGCGCGCGACGGCGGCATGTTCGGCGGCGCGGCGCAGGCCTATTTCCCCAGCCAGGCCTACACCCAGACGCCGCCGAAGCTGATCGTCTGGGAAGTGGACGAGCGCGACTTGCAGGCGCCGCTGCTGCCGGCGGATGCCGTCGCGGTTCCCCTTGCCTCCCCTGCCGCTCCGGGCGCCGCCGGCGGCGCCCGGGCGTCCCAATAACGCCTGACCATGAGGTGCTTTCATCCATGGCGACTCGACGCAGGTTTCTAACCGCGCTGCCTTTGCTGGGCAGCCCCGTCCTGGCCGGCGCCGCGACCTCCCGGGCCTATGCCGTCGTCATCGGCGACTCCATCGCGGAAGGCGAACCCAACCGGCACGGCCGGCTCAACGTGAACGGCCAGTTCGTTCCCGACTACCCTTCGCAACCGGGCCAGCTCTCCTACGAACTGGCCAAGTATTCGGGCGTGTTCCACGTCAATCACGGCATAGGCGGGCAGGTGGCGGCCCAGGTGCGCCAGCGCTGGCCGCGCGACGTGCTGGCCGAGGACCTCGACCCCGGCGACGGCCGCGGTTCGCGCACGCTGCCGAAAGGCAGGCTGCCGGCGCTGGTCTATCTGCACGTGGGCATCAACGACATCGCGGCCCGCGTGCCATTGCAGTCGATGCAGGACAGCTTCACCTATTTTGCCCAGACCACGCAAGGGCGCGGCCTGCCGCTGGTCATCGACAACATCGGTTCCTGGCTGGGCATGCCGCCGCCCATGGTCGACGAGGCCCGCGCCTTCAACACCTGGCTGGTCGAGGAACTGGCGCCCCGCCACCAGAACATCGTCGTGGCCGACTATCTGGACTGGTCCAGCGGCAACACGGGGGATTACCGCGTCATGGCCCCAGGCAAGTTCGTCGACGGCCTGCATCCCACCATGGAGGGCTACCAGGACTTCGCCCGCTACGTGCACGACACGGTAAAACTGCCGGCCCGCAGCGCCGTGCACTACTGATTGCGTGCGGCCCGCTCGGCCGCTTCGACCGTGTTGACCAGCAGCATGGCGATGGTCATCGGCCCGACGCCGCCCGGCACGGGCGTAATGGCGCCGGCCACCGCGGCGGCGGAGTCGAAGTCCACGTCGCCGCACAGCTTGCCGTCCGCGCCGCGGTTGATGCCCACGTCGATCACCACGGCGCCCGGCTTGATCATGTCGCCGGTGACCATCTTCGGCTTGCCGGTGGCGACCACCAGCACGTCGGCGCGGCGCGCCTGCGCGGCCAGGTCGCGGGTCTTGGAGTTGCAGAGGGTGACGGTGGCGCCCGCCTGCAGGAGCAGCATGGCCATGGGCTTGCCCACGATGTTGCTGGCGCCCACCACCACGGCCTCGGCGCCGCGCAGCGCCGTGCCTTCGGACTCCAGCATCTTCATCACGCCATAGGGCGTGCAGGGGCGAAACAGCGGCTGGCCGGTCATGAGCAGGCCGGCGTTGCTAACGTGAAAGCCGTCCACGTCCTTTTCGGCGGCGATGGCCTCGATGACCTTGTGCGCGTCCATGTGCTTGGGCAGGGGCAGCTGCACCAGGATGC
Organism: Bordetella sp.; assembly: GCA_036404015.1. GTDB lineage: Bacteria > Pseudomonadota > Gammaproteobacteria > Burkholderiales > Burkholderiaceae_B > Bordetella. The sequence continues at coordinate 9,087 of DASWPO010000066.1, forward strand.
CGTGGATGGCCGGGTCGGCGTTGAGCGCGTCGATGCGGGCCAGCAGTTCGGCCTCGCTCAGGGTGGCGGGGTACTGTTCCTTGACGGAGTGCAGGCCGGCCTGTTCGCAGGCGGCCACCTTGTTGCGCACGTAGACCTGCGAGGCGGGGTCTTCGCCGACCAGCACCACGGCCAGGCCGGGGGTGATGCCCTTGGATTTCAGGGCCGTGACGCGCAGGGCAACTTCGGCGCGGACTTTTTCGGATAGGGCTTTCCCATCGATGAGGCGGGCGGTCATTGTGTCTTTGATGTCAATGTTGAGAAGGGATGAGGCAGAGTGCGGGGGCCTAAGCGTTCTTAACCCGTTCTTCGTCCGTCGGGCATACCCCAGGGGCTTCGCTGAGCCGGGTTCGGGCGCCGCCTAAGGCGCCCGAAGTCCCTGCGGGACTGCCCCGACTCAGAGGCGCCCCTGGGGTATGCCCGACGGACGAAGAACTCCGGTTGAGGCTGCTCCCAGGCCGTCGCATGCGGTACATCTGAGCATCGCCGCCATGGGCGCAAAGCGCGCAGGCGCCTATGAATTGGGGCAGTCCCGAAGGGACTTCGGCCGCCTTAGGCGGCGGCCGAACCCAATTCATCGAAGCCGGAGCGCTTTGCGCCCATGGCGGCGATGCGGCTAAAGAACACAACACTGCGAAGACCAGCCAAAATCAAGCATGCGCCTCGGGCTTGGCCAGGGCGACCTTCATCAGGTCGGCCACGGTGGTGACCTCGAGCTTTTCCATGATGTTGGCGCGGTGCGCCTCGACGGTCTTGATGCTGATGCCCAGGTCGTCGGCGATCTGCTTGTTCAGGCGGCCGGCGACGATGCGTTCGAGCACCTGCTGTTCGCGTGCGGTGAGGCGGGCCAGCATGGCTTCGTGGTCGCGCTGGGCCTGGAACTGGTTGACGCGCTGCACGGCCTGTTCGAGCATGCGGGCCACGATGTCGCGCAGGTCGGCCTCGTTGAAGGGCTTCTCGAGGAAGTCCACCGCGCCTTTTTTCATGGTCGACACGGCCATGGGCACATCGCCGTGGCCGGTGATGAAGACGATGGGCAGCGGCGCCTTGCGCGCGATCAACTGCTCCTGGAGTTCCAGGCCGCTCATGCCGGGCATGCGCACGTCGGCGATCAGCACGCCGATCAGGTTGGGATCGTATTCGTCCAGAAAAGTCTCGGCGCTGGCGTAGGGACGCACCCGGTAGCCGTTCGCTTCGAGCAGCCAGCGCAGCGAATCGCGCACGGCCTCGTCGTCGTCAACGATGAAGACGGTACTGGACATGGGGGGGGTGTTCATGCAGGCAACTCCTCGGACTGGTCATTCTGCATCTGGGTTTTCGGGTCGACGGTCGGCAGGGTGAACCTGAAGATCGTGCCGCCGGACGGGTTTGGATCCGCCCAGAGGCGGCCATGGTGGGACTCGATAATGGTACGGCAAATATTCAGTCCCATGCCCAGGCCCTGGGTCTTGGTGCTGAAGAAGGGCTCGAACAGCCGCTCGGGCTCGGCGATGCCGTGGCCGCGGTCGACCACGGCCACCTCCAGGTGCTGTTCGTGCAGGATGACGGCCACCTTGAGCTCGTCGGACTCGCTCTTTTCCATGGCCTCCATGCCGTTCTTGATCAGGTTGAGCAGCACCTGTTCGATGAGGATGGGGTCGGCCAGCACGTCGGGGGCGGTCGACGGCACGAAGCTGTCGATGCGGATGCGGCGCTTGCGGGCGTCGATCTCGGCGAAGCCGATGGCGTTGTCGACGATGCGGCGGATGGGCACGGCCTGGCGGCGCGGCTCGCTGCGTTTGACGAACTCGCGGATGCGGCTGATGATCTTGCCGGCGCGCTCGGCCTGGGCGGCCGCCTTTTCCAGCGCGGGCAGCAGCATGTTGGGGCTGGTGTGGCCGGCCTTGACCAGGGCCACCGCGCCCATGCTGTAGTTGGAGATGGCCGTCAGCGGCTGGTTGAGCTCGTGCGCCAGCGACGAGGCCATCTCGCCCATGGTGGTCAGGCGGCTGGTGATCTGGATCTTTTCCTGCTGGACGCGCGAGGCTTCTTCGTGCTGGCGGCGCTCGGTGATGTCGCGCGCGACCTGCATGCGCACGCGGCGGCCGTCCGTCCAGGCCAGCATGCGGTGATGCACCTCGAACCAGCGCTGCACGGAAGGCGCGAACACTTCCACCGATTCGTCCGTGAACCGCCCCCGGCGGCCGGCCAGGAGTTCGTCGTGGCCGCCCGTCTGCGCGCCGAAGACGCGCCGGTAGGTGCGGTTGGCGAACAGCAGCTCCAGGCCGTCGTGCGTGTCGGCCGTCACCGAGATGGCGTCGTCCAGGCCTTCGAGCACGGTCATGAAGCGCTCGTGCGCGGCGGTCAGGGCTTCGCGGATGCGCTTGGGCTCGGTGATGTCGGTCATCGAGGTCATCCAGCCGATCTGGTTGCCATTGGGGTCGAGCAGCGGCGAGACGTACATGCGCGCGGCGAAGCGCGAGCCGTCGCGCCGCTGCGCCTCGATTTCCAGGCCGCTGCTGGGCGTCTTGCCCGACATCAGCACGTCGAGCGTGTGCTGGTGCTGGTCGTGGCGGCCCGGCACCCAATAGGGGAAGGGCGGCGAGCGGCCGATCAGGTCGGCCTCGTTCCAGCCTATCATGCGGCAGAAGGCCGGGTTGACGTAGGCGATGCGGCCTTCCATGTCGAGCACGCGCATGCCGGTGGACATGGAGTTTTCCATGGCGCGGCGAAAGCCGGTCTCGGCGATCAGCGCGGCCTCGGCCTCGGAACGGAAGCGCGTATAGCGCCACAGCATGAGCAGGCTCACCACGATCACGCACGACAGCGCGATCACCACCCACAAGAGGCGCTGCTGGCGCAGCTCCTGGTCGATGGTGACGAACATGACGCTGTCGTCGCGGATGCGCTGCAGCCAGAAGAAAACGCCCATCACGCACAGGTACAGCACCAGCACGAGCGCCGGCGTCAGCCAGTACAGGCCGCGGCGGCGCATGCGGGCATCGTCGTGAAACGGCGTAGGGATGTGAGATTTGGGGCTGGACATGAATTCTTGGCAGGAATTCCGCCATTTTAGTGTGTGTCCGCGTCCCGCATGGGGCGGCCGACCGGATGTATGTTCAATGTCATCTGGATTTCACATTACAAAATGCCGTACCGCAACATGAAATTTTCCGCGTGACGAGTTAAGCTTCCGGCCCAGCAAGCTAAAGTCATGCCCAGGCGATACGCCGGGTGTGGCGTCGAACCCTATTCACGGAGACAGCACATGTCCTCTTCTGTTCAGGCTGGTGCCCCCGCGGCCGCCAATGACGACGATAACCTCGAAACCCAGGAATGGCTTGAAGCGCTGGCCGCTGTCCTCGACCGTGAAGGGCCCGACCGCGCGCACTTCATCATCGAGCGCCTGATCGACCAGGCGCGCCGTTCGGGCGTCCACATCCCGTACTCGCCCAACACAGCCTACGTCAACACGATTCCCACCGCGCTCGAACCCCGGCATCCCGGCAATCTCGAGCTCGAGGCGCGCATCCGCGCCTACATCCGCTGGAACGCCATGGCCATGGTGGTCAAGGCCAACAAGCACAATCCGCCCGACGGCGGCGACCTGGGCGGCCACATCGCCTCCTTCGCCTCGCTGGCCACCATGATCGACTGCGGCCAGAACCACTTCTGGCACACCGAATCGGCCGAGCACGGCGGCGACCTGGTCTACTTCCAGGGCCACTCCTCGCCCGGCATGTACGCGCGCGCCTTCCTGGAAGGCCGCCTGTCCGAAGAACAGCTCGACAACTTCCGCCAGGAAGTCGAGGGCAAGGGCCTGTCGTCCTACCCGCATCCCAAGCTGATGCCCGAGTTCTGGCAGTTCCCCACGGTGTCCATGGGCCTGGGCCCGCTGATGGCCATCTACCAGGCGCGCTTTCTCAAGTACATCCACGCGCGCGGCATCGCCGACACCAGCAAGCGCAAGGTCTGGGTGTTCTGCGGCGACGGCGAAATGGACGAGCCCGAGTCGCTGGGCGCCATCGCGCTCGCCGCGCGCGAAAAGCTCGACAACCTGGTCTTCGTCATCAACTGCAACCTGCAGCGCCTGGACGGTCCGGTGCGCGGCAACGGCAAGATCATCCAGGAACTCGAAGGCGACTTCCGCGGCTCGGGCTGGAACGTCATCAAGCTGATCTGGGGCGGCTACTGGGATCCGCTCCTGGCCGCCGACAAGGAAGGCATTTTGCGCCGCGTCATGGAAGAAACCGTCGACGGCGAGTACCAGGCGTACAAGGCCAATGACGGCAAGTTCGTGCGCGAGCACTTCTTCGGCAAGAACCCCAAGCTGCTGGAGATGGTCGCCCGCATGAGCGACGAAGACGTCTGGCGCCTGAACCGCGGCGGCCACGATCCGCACAAGGTCTACGCGGCTTTCGACGCGGCGTTCAAGCACACCGGCCAGCCCACCGTCATCCTGGCCAAGACCATCAAGGGCTACGGCATGGGCCCCGTGGGCCAGGCCAAGAACCCCACCCACCAGCAAAAGAAGCTGGAGCTGGAGTCCATCCGCGAATTCCGCGACCGTTTCGGCATTCCGATCGCCGACGACGACCTGGCCAAGGTCCCGTACTTCAAGCCGGCCGCCGATTCGCCTGAAATGCAATACATGCAGGCGCAGCGCAAGACGCTGGGCGGCTACCTGCCCAAACGCCGCACCAAGGCCGACGAGCACCTCATCGTGCCGGGCCTGGACGCCTTCAAGGCCGTCCTCGACCCCACCGCCGAGGGCCGCGAGATCTCGACCACCCAGGCTTTCGTGCGCACG
>DASWPO010000067.1:0-20900 GCA_036404015.1 Bordetella sp.
CGGCCGCTGGTCGCGAATGACCTGGGCCGGCACGACGTTGACCGCCTGGGCCTGCTCCATCACAGGCGTGCTGGAACGCAGGATGCCGGCCACCGGCGCGGGCTGGTAGGTGTCGGCCCGTACCGCGCTGCCCACCACGGTGACGGCGTCGAGCTCGGTGACGCCCCCCGCGGGCAGCGCCTGCAGGGTGTAGACGCCGCGCTCGCCCTGGCGCGCCGCCAGGCCGCTGCCCACGAGCAGGCGCTGGAACCCGGCATCCACCGAGGCCTCGCCGTTCAAGCCGGGGCTCTGCTTGCCCTCGGTCAGGCGGGCGTCCACCGACAGCAGCACGCCTGACTGACTGGCAAATTGGCTCAGGGCCGTTGCCAGCGGTCCGGGCGCGATGGCATAGAACCGGCGGACCTCGCCGGCGGCGGCTTCGTCCGCCGATCGGACGGTCTGCGCCTGTGCGGTCCAAGCCTGCGCCAACAGAGTGGCCAGCGCCAACGGCGCCAAGCGCCTGGATCTGGCGCCCAGGGATCGAACAAGGGTCTTCAGTGGCATGCGTATACCCGTATGGATGCGGTAGGGATGAAAATTCTTCCGTTACCTGCATTGCCAAACGAGCAAGCAAAAAGGGAACCGCCGTTACAAAAATCTTTACGCCGGCTCCACGCGCACCCACCACGGCAGGGGACGCCGCACCCGCACCGGCAAGCTGTTTTCCAGCGCCTGGAATATGCGGTCCGGGTCGTCCAGGGGATAGACGCCGACCAGCCGCAAAGTTGCCACCGCATCGTCGCAGCCCAGGTAGCCGTGGACATAGCGGCCCAGTTCGGCAAGAAACACCCGAAGGGGCATGTTGAGAGCGACCAGTTCGTGGCGCTGCCAGGCGATGCTGGCCGGCTCCGCCGTTTCCATGTCGCCGTAGCCCGCCGCGTCGAAGCCGATACCCTGCCCGGCCGGCACGATGCGCGATTCGCCCCCGAGAGAGGGCCGTACCGCCACGGAGCCTTCGAAGACGTCGAGCCGCGTGCGGTCGCCCTCCAGCCGGACGCAAAACCGCGTGCCCAGCGCGCGCATGCGTCCCGCCGGCGTCTCGACCTCGAAGGGCCGCGCCGGCTGCCGGGCATCCTTGGCCGTTTCGATCAGGATTTCGCCGGCCACGAGCTCGACCAGCCGCAGGCTGTCGCTGTAATGCAGATTGACGGCGCTATCCGTGTTCAGCCAGGCGCGCGTGCCGTCGCTGAGCGCGAACTGCCGGATCTCGCCCACGTTCGTGCGCAGATCCGCCCCCAGGGCGGCGAGATAGCGGCGCGCGCCAGGCCGGGCCGCAAAGCCACCTCCCGCCAGAGACGCGCCGAACAGCCAGGCCCACCGTTTCAGGCTGCGCCGGCGATAGCGGCCGGCCTGGGACAGGACCTCGCGCCCGGGCATGCCGGCGGCGGCATTGAACTCCTGGCTGATGGCCAGGACGGCGCGCCAAGCCCGCGCATGCTCTACCGAAGCATCGTGCCAGGCCTGCCAACGCTGCCGATCGCGCTCGTCGACTGTGTCGGCGCCCAGCGTGGCGAACCACTGCGCAGCCGCTTCCAGCACTGACGGAGAGAGGGCAAGCCCTTCGCCCTCTGGCGAGCCGAGGGAGGGCAGCACCCCGTCGCTCATGGCGGCGCGCCGCCCACCACGAGCAGGCACTGCAGCATGGCCTGCGTCATGTACTTCTTGACCATGCGTTCCGACACCTGCAGGCGCTCGGCGATTTGCGCGTATGTCAGGCCGTCCAGCTGGGACAGCAGGAAAGCCTCGCGCACTTTGGCGCCCAGGCTGTCGAGCATGGCGTCGAGCCGGCAGAGCGCTTCGAGCGCCAGCATGCGCTGCTCGGGCGAGGGCGATACGGCTTCGGGCTGCGCGGCCAAGGCATCCAGATAGGTGCGCTCCAGGGTCAGCCGGCGCCAGTGGTTGACGACCAGCCCATGCGCGACCCGGGTCAGGTAGGCGCGCGGCTCGCGCAGTTGCTCGGCCTGCCGGGAGGCCAGCAGGCGCACAAAGGTGTCATTGGCCAGCTCGGCCGCCTGCTGCTCGCACCCGAGCTTGTGCCGCAGCCAACCGAACAACCAGGAGTGATGCGCGGCATAGAGCGAGTGAACCACTGCGCCCGCGGAGGAATTGGGGGCCATCACGGCAAGACCTGGAGTGCTCGCAATAGATATTAAGAACTAATCTCATTATCCATTTCCTGGCAATTCCTGCAAGTCGCCTTTTCCCTGCCGATACGATGCCGCCCTTGCCGCACGGGAATGTCCGGCCAGTTCGATTTCAGTGCGAGCTGGCGCGCGCATAGAAACCCTGCTGGCCCAACAACGCCTCGTGGGTGCCCGATTGCGCCAAGGCGCCATCCTGCAGCACCAGGATCAGGTCCGCGTCCTGGATGGTGGCAAGCCGGTGCGCGATCACCAGCGTGGTGCGGTGCTGCATCAAGACCGCCAGCGCCTGCCGCACCTGCAGTTCCGACAGCGTGTCCAGGTGGGAAGTGGCTTCGTCCAGGATCAGCACGGGCGCGTTCTTCAGGAACGCGCGCGCGATGGAGATGCGCTGGCGCTGTCCGCCGGAAAGCTGCACGCCGCGCTCGCCCACCCGCGTCGCCAGCCCGTCGGGCAGCGCGCGGACGAAGTCCGACAGGGCGGCCTGTTCGAGCGCCGCGCTCAGGTCGGCGTCGCTGGCGCCGGGGCGCGCCAGCCGGATGTTCGCTTCCAGCGTGCCGTTGAACAGATAGGTGTCCTGCGTCACCAGCGCCACGCATTCGCGCAGCGCGTCCAGCTGCAACTGGCGCACGTCGACGCCGCCGAGCCGGACCTGGCCCTGGCGTGGATCCCAGAAGCGCAGCAAGAGGCTGGCCACGGTGCTCTTGCCCGCGCCGGACGCGCCGACCACGGCGGCCGTGGCGCCGGCCGGCACCTTGAAGCTGAGGTCCCGCAGGGCATCGCCGGGCTTGCCGGGATAGGCGAAGCTGACGTGATCGAACTCCAGGGACAAGCCATGCGCCGCGTGCGGCGCGGGCAGCGGCCCGTCGGCGACCGGTTCGGGTTCGTGGGCCACGACGTGCAGGCGCCGGGTGGCGGCAATGGTGTCGGCCAGTTGGCGGCTGACCTGCGAGATTTCCGATACCGGCAGGAAAGTGGCCAGCGCGACCAGGATCAGCAGCGGCAGCATGCCCGCTTCCAACGCTCCGGCCGAAACCTGCATCGCCCCCACCACCGCGACCGCCACTCCGCCCAGCCCCATCGCCACCTCGAACCAGGCGGTCTGTGCCGACAGGTCGTGCAGGATGTCCAGCCGGCGCCGGCCGTAGCGCTCGGCGACCGCCAGGAATCGCGCCCGCCGGCGCCCCGTGGCCTGGAATGCCGTGAGCTCGGCCAAGCCCTGGATCGTGTCGGTGATGTAGGCGCTCATCTCGCCGAGGGCCTCGCGCGCCTTGTCGCCCAGCGCATCGATGCGGCGGCGGCCGCGCGTGGGCGAAACCAGGGCGTAGGCCAGGAAAGGCAATAGCGCCAATGCCACGGGCCAGCTATAGACGGCCAGGAAGCCCAGCACCGTCAAGGGGACCAGCAGCGACACGATGGCCGGCCCGATGGTGTGGGCATAGAAGTATTCGATCATCTCCACGTCCTGCGCCGCCAGCGCGACCAGGTCGCCGGACCGGCGCTGCAGCAGGTAGGCGGGAGCCAGCCGTTCCAACTTGTCGTAGAGCTTGATACGCATGTCGGCCAGCAATTGGTAGGCCATGGCGTGCGCCAGCCAGGACTCCAGCCAATGGAAGAGCGCGGCCAGCGGCGCGGCGACCAGCAGCGCGATGACGAAGCCGCCGGGATCCCGGCCGCCGCGGATCGCCGCGACCACCAGCGCGCTCAGCACGCCCACGCCGATGTAGGCGGCCACGCGCGCGACGCCCAGCAGGATGGTCGCCAGCAGCGTGCCGCGCCAGGGACGCACCACGGCGAACAAGGTCGCCAGCGTCGCGTGCCAGCCCACGCGGCCGGCATCCTCGTCGAGCGCGCGTGGCGCGGGCGCGGAACGCGGCGCACCGCGCGCGTCTTCCCCGTCCTGGCCATCGGCCGTGCCCGCCGCATCCCCAGCCCCTGCCCGGCCCGCCTGCCTGCGCGCCTTGTCCTGCTCGTGCATCAACCGGTAGTACAGGCCCTGGCGCACCATGAGTTCGGCATGCGTGCCCTGCTCCACCACGCGGCCCTGGTCGAGCACCAGGCAGCGGTCGGCGCCAAGGATGCTGGCCAGCCGATGGGCCAGGATCAGGGTGGTGCGTCCGGCCATCAGGCGATCCAGGGCCTGCTGGATCGCGGCCTCGTTTTCGGTGTCGACGGACGAGAGCGCCTCGTCCAGGATCAGGATGGGCGCATCGCGCAGCAGGGCGCGCGCGATCGCCACCCGCTGGCGCTGGCCGCCCGAAAGCTGCAGCCCGCGTTCGCCGATGCGCGTGGCATAGCCGTCGGGCAGCGCCACGATGAAGTCGTCGATATTGGCCGCCCGCGCCGCCGCGCGGACTTCTTCATGGGTGGCCTCGGGCCGGCCCAGGCGCAGGTTTTCGTCGAGCGTGCCGTGAAACAGCGTGATGTCCTGGCTGACCACCGCAATGCGCGAAAGCAGCGCCTGCGCGTCCAGGTCGCGCGCATCGTGCCCGCCGACCCGGATGGTTCCGGCCTGCGGCAGGACTTCTTTCAGGAGCAGCCGCACGATGGTGGACTTCCCGGCGCCGCTGGGGCCGACTACGCCCACCCGTTCTCCGGCTTCGATGCGAAAGCGCAATCCCCGGTGCGCCGGGCGCTCCCGCGCGTAGGCGAAGCTCACGTCGTCGAATTCAATGGTGGGGTCCAGGCGTTCGGGGGCAAGCCCCCTGGCCTGTCCGGCATGCGAGGATGCCGCCGATTCAGCCTCCATCAGCGCGTGGATGCCGGCCGCGGCCGATTGCCCCAGCATGCCCCGATGCAGGACGGCGCGCAGGTCGCGCAGCGGCCGGAAGATTTCCGTGCCCGCCATCAGCACGATCAGCAAGGCCTCGACGCTCATTTCGCCGTGGCGCACGCGCCAGGCGCCCAACGTCAGGGCGAGCGCGGCGCCCAGGGCGACGCCCAGGTCGCTGATGCCCCGCGTCAGCAGGGTGACCGACAGAACCCATACCGTGCTGTCCGACAGGCGCCGGGCACGCTCGGCCAGGCGCCGTCCCCAGGACTTGCCCTGGCCGAAGGACTTGAGCGTGGGCAGCCCCTGCACGGCGTCCAGGAATTCTTCGCCGAATTCCTGCAGGGAGTGGGCCCGGGCCAGGCTGGCCCGCTTGTCCATCCTATGCACGGCCATCGGACCGAACAGGGCCAGCAACGCCGCCGCCAGCAATACCGCAGCGATGGGCAGATCCCAGTACGCGATGACCGCAAAAATCGCGAAGGGGGCCGCTGCCGCGATCGCGACCTGCGGCAGATACTGCCCGAAGAAAGTCTGGAGCTGTTCGACGCCGTCGACCACGGTCAGCATCACGCCGCCGGTGCGCTGGTTGGCGAACCACGCGGGCCCCAGCGACACGATGCGGTCATACAGCCTGGCGCGCAGTACCTGCTGGATCGTGGCGGCGCAGCGGTTCGCCTGCCTCGTCCGCCCATGGTCGAGCAAGGCCCGCAGCAGCACCATCGCGACAGCCCAGGCGGCCGGCGCCGACCAGGCCTGCCACGGCTGGTCCGCGAAAACGCGGGCCAGCATCTGGCCCAGGAAAACATAGCGCCCGATGCCCGCGGCCAATGCCAGCAGGCCGAGCACGATGCCGCCGGCCATGCGGGTTCGCATGCCCAGCGTGAGTTGCCACAACCGGTAGTCGAAATACATCGGGATCACCCATTCATGGTTTTGCGTTCCGGTATTGTGGTTCGTGCCGCGATAGCCCGGATAGTGATAGTTTCTCGATCAAGAGTTGAGATAAATTACACGCATGGCAACGCTGCCCACCCGTACTCCCCCGCTTGCCGCGCTGCGCGCCTTCGAGGCGGTCGCCCGCCTGGGCAGCCTCAGCCGTGCCGCGGCGGAGCTGAACGTGACCAAAAGCGCCGTAAGCCACCAGTTGCGCACCCTGGAGGCCGACCTGGGCGTGGTCTTGCTGCGGCGGGGCGGCACTACGCGGCGGGCGCAGACCACCGAAGCCGGCACAGACCTGCTGGCTTCCGTGCAACAGGCATTGACCCTGCTATCGGCCGCCTGCCGCAATGCGCGCGCGGCGGCCAGGGACCGGCAGCACTACCGCCTGAACATCTCGGCCAATCCGTCGATCGCCGCCCTGTGGCTTGCGCCGCGCATCGGCCGGTTCATCGAATTGCATCCGGACATCGAGGTGCAGGTCTATCTGCACACCAACCAGGACCCGGCCTGGAAAGAACAGGACATCGACCTGGCGTTCCTGCACATGCGCGACGAAGGGCCGCATCGCCCCGACCCCGGCGACATCCGGTTGATGGCGGAAAGCGTCGTGCCGGTATGCAGCCCGGCGCTGGTCGATGCAAGCGAACGCGGCGACCCCGCGGTTTTCACGCGCCATCGCTGGCTGGAAGAAAAACACGTGGCCAGCCCGGAGACGAGTTGGCGGACATGGCAGAAAAAGCTTGGCCTGCGGGATGCGGACCGGCAGGAGCCCCTGGTCCTGAGCGGCTTGAGCACCGTGGTCTCGGCGGCGGTGGCCGGCGTGGGAATCGCGCTGGGCCGCATGCCCCTGGTGGACGAGGAAATCGCACGCGGCAGGCTGGTTCCCCTGGTGCCCGGCTTGCGCATGGCGGGCTCCTGGGGCTACGTCATACGGCTGCGGCCCGATCGTCCCGGCGATGCGGCCTTGCCCGCTTTGGTCGAGTTCCTGGTCGAAGAGGCAAAGCAGCCGGCCGCCTAGGGTTCGAGCAAGCCCAGGACGCAAACCAATGCCAGCGCAAGCACCGCGGCAGCCAGCTCGCCCAGGGTACCGAGCCGTATGGCCTCGGCGGTCGCGTCAGGGGCGTGGGAGAACCTGGGTGCCCAGACGTAGCGATTCATGATCGCGAGCACGACCATCAGCAGCGTCAATCCGATCTTGGCCGCCAGCAGCGCCTGATAGGGCGAATGCCAATTCACCGGCCATCGGCCGAGGATGAAGGCCGTATTGGCGGCGCCTGTCAACAGCACGCCGGCCACCGCCACATGCCCCAGGCGGGAAAAGCGGCGCAGCGCCCGACTCGCTGCCGCATGCCGACCCGGCTGCCTCAACGCCCGCAGCAACCAGAAAAACGGAACCAGGGAGCCCACCCACGCCCCCGCGCACAGCCCATGCAGCGCCTGAACCAGGCGCTGCATGATGCCCAGCACGCCCTCGTGCATGGCCGCGTGGCCGGTCAGGCTGGCAGCCGCAAGGGCCAGGCCCGCGCTCATGGCCGCGACGCCCGGGCGCGGGCTTGCCAGGATGACGGCCGACATGAGCGCCGCGAGGACCAGGCGCGCCATCCAGGCATGCCCGAAGCCGGTCTGCAGCATCACCGCCCGCAGCATGGACGGGTCGAGGGCCGATGGCCAGCCGTCGCCCACCGACGCCGCCTGCATGGCAAGGATGCCGAACAACGCAGCCAGCGCCAGGGCCGCGGCCAGCCTGCGGGTCCGCAGGAAAGACGGCCCGCCTTGCCATGGGCCGTCCCGCCCTGCCGTCGCGGCAAGCAGGCCGCAGCTGCCGAACAGGAACATCAGCCCGGCATCCGACACGAATCGCAGGGCCGCCGTGGCGGCCGTAAGCCACATTACTGGGTAACGGTGAAGGCGTAACTGCCGCGGGTCTTGTGGCCGTCTTTCGCCAAGGCATGCCAATCGACCGTGTACACGCCCGGCACCAGCGGCTGCGAGAGCGGGACGACGAGCGTCGCATCATCGCCCGCGGCGGTATGGGCGCTGCCGAGCGGGACCGCCTTCTGGCCAGGCCCGGTCACCGAAACGCCGGAAAATGCCAGTTCCAGCCCTTCGGTAAAGTGCAATGACAAGGCATTGGGGGCGGCTACCGAGGCGTTCTGGCCGGGTTCGGCAGCCTTCAAGTGGGCATGCGCCGATGCCGACGCCACGTAACCGAGGCCGAGCAAGCAGGCCAGCCCAACGCGCGCAAGATATTTCATTCCAGATTCGCTTTGAAATTAGAGGAAGACCCTGATGCCGTACTTTACGCCAATGACCAGGCGGCCCCGGTCCCGATAGGGCGCCGTCAGGCGCCAGGACTGCCTCAGACCTGCCTGGCCTGGGTTACTTGCCCAGGTGCTGCCGGAATTGCTGGGGCGTGCTGCCGAACGCCCGGCGGAACATCACCGAGAACGTCCGCACGTCCGCGTAGCCGAGTTGCTGCGCGATGTGCGCGAGCGGCTGTCCGACCGCGAGTTTCGACATCGCCTCGGTCAGGCGCAGCTGCTCGCGCCACTGACCGAAGGTCATGCCGGTTTCCTTGCGAAACAGCCGCGCGACGGTGCGGGCGCTCGCGCCGATCTCGTCGGCCCAGTCATCGAGCGTATCGTTGCTGGCCGGCTGATCGATCAGCCGTTCGCAGATGCGCCGCAGCCTGGCATGGCGCGGCAATGGCAGCCGCGCGTTGGCCGCGCGCGCGCACGCCAGCCGCAAAAGCCGCAGGATCAGCGGCACCAGCAGGGTCTCGCGCGTGTTTTCGGCGTCCTCGCCGTCGCTGAGCGCGGGATCGAACATCGCGCGAATCGACTCGCGCAGCAGCGGCTCCACGTCGATCACCCGGCATTCGACGCCATCCTCGGCAAATACGCCGGGATCGATATACAGGGTGCGCATCGACACCTTCCCCACCATGTGCAGTTCGTGTTCGATCTGCGAGCCGATCAGCAACGCCTGGCCCGGCGTCAGCATCCACAGGCCGAGAGGCGTCACCGCGCGCACGATGCCCGTCGTCGCGTACACGAGCTGCGACCGGTAATGGACGTGGGCGATCTCGTGCGTTCCGTCTTCGTAATCGATCGACTGGGCAATCACCTTGTGTGCGCCGGGAAGCTCACCGAAGGTCTGCAATCTAGCTTGGCTCATGTCCTTATTGAACGATTTTGCATAAAAATTTCATAATAAAGGCCAAAATTGGCCAGTCCAGTGCCTAAATTGTCCGGACAATGCCTTATTGGCCCACCTATAGTATCGCCTGAATGGCCTGGATTGCGGCGAAAGCAGCGGCAAGGCCGTCCGCTCCGGTCGGCGTCTTCCCCCCATCCCGTTCTGAATTCATCGAGAACCACGCAAAGTTCGCCGTTTTGTCGACTTTATATTGATTAAGAATCATTGCCATTTGCATTAATATTCATTACGATGGAAGGAATCGCATGAAGCCCAGGGTTATTAGCACGACGGCAATGGCGTTGCTGCTTTATTTGCTGGGCGGCGTCGCCACCGCTCTGGCACAGTCAAGCGACACCACGTCCGCCTCAGGCACCGCGGCAACGGGTACCTCGCCCACGGCACCGGTCAGCCAGCTACCCGCCGTCGAGGTACTCGGAGAGCATGAACAGAGTGACACGGGCTCTTCTGACCGTTATGTGCCAATATCTACCATTACTGCCACTAAAACAGACACTCCGCTGATTGAGACGCCCCAATCGGTCTCGGTCGTCACGCGACAGCAGATGACCGACCAGAACGTGCAGAGCGTGACCGAGGCGCTGCGCTACACGGCGAGCGTTCTTTCCGAGGTCCGGGGCGCGTCGGCGGCCGGCGCGCCCTACCTGATGAGCCGCGGCTTCTATCTCGAACAGTTCCTCGACGGCTCGCGCCTGCCGAGCAACGTGAACTTCGGCTACGCGATCCCGAGTTTCGACCCGTATGGGCTCGAGCGCATCGACGTGCTGCACGGCCCCTCGTCGGTGCTCTATGGCCAGGCCAGTCCCGGCGGCGTCGTCAACATGGTCAGCAAGCAGCCGACCACCACGCCCGTGCACGACATGTTCATCACGACCGGCAACCACAACCGGGCCGAAGCCGGCTTCGACCTGGGCGGTGCGCTGACCTCGGACGGCACGCTCTCATACCGGCTGACCGGCTCGGCCGACCAGAACGACACGCAGGTTGACGGCGTGAAGCAGAAGCACGTCTACATCGCGCCCTCCATTACCTGGAAGCCAACCGAGAACGACACGCTGACGATCCTCGCGAAGTACCAGCGCGATCCCGACGTGGGCTACTACAACTTTGTTCCCGCATACGGCAGCCTGTTCGACACGCCCAACGGCAAGATCTCATCGCATACCAATCTCGGCGATGCGAATTTCGACAGCCACTCGAAGACCCAGGCCTCGATCGGCTACACCTACGAGCATCGTTTCGATCCGACCTGGACCTTCCGCCAGAACCTGCGCTACACCTACGTGAGCGACGATTTCTCGAACGTGTTCGCGAACGGCTTCGCGCCCGGATCCAGCACCACGCTGAACCGCTATGCGTTCTTCAACGACGAAAGCGCGAGGTTCTTCACCCTCGACAACCAGGTCCAGGCCAAATTCTCGACGGGAGATATCTCGCACACGGCGCTGTTCGGCGCCGACTATCAGCGCGTGCTCTATCAAGAGCGCGTGGGACTCGGTCTCGCGCCCTCTCTCAACCCCTTCGATCCGGTGTATGCGTCTGTCGCGATGCCGGCCACCACCTCCGACGACTTCATCCGCATGAAGCAGATCGGCTTGTACGCGCAGGACCAGCTCGCGTGGAACAAGTGGCGCTTTCTGATCGGCGGGCGCGAGGATTTTGCCTCGGCCGACGACAACAATCCGGTCACGTCTTCCTATACTTCGCAATCCCAGAAGGCCTTCACTTGGCGCACCGGTCTCGTCTACCTGTTCGACAACGGCATCGCACCGTACGCCAGCTATTCGACGTCGTTCAACCCGCAGGCCGGCGTTCTCGCCGACGGATCGGTCACCAAGCCGACCACCGCGCAACAATACGAAGTGGGCGTGAAGTACCAGCCGCCGGGCTTGAACAGCTACATCACCGCGGCGGCATTCGACCTGCACGAGCGCAACGTGCTCACGGCGGATCTCCTCAATCCAGGCTACAGCGACCAGGCAGGCAAGGTGCGCGCGCGAGGCGTCGAGCTCGAAGCCCATGCGAACCTGTCCCGCGACCTGAATCTCACCGCCTCGTATGCCTACCTGAGCAGCGTCACGACCGAGTCGAACGACACAGGCACGGCGCTCGACGGCAGCTCGGTCTCGCTGCAGGGCAAGCAGACATGGGGCACCCCGCGCAACATCCTGGCGGCGTGGCTCGATTACACCCGGCACGGCGGCCCGCTGAACGGCCTGGGCTTCGGCGCCGGCGTCCGCTACCTGGGTGCGAGCTACGACACGACGAACACGATCCGCGTGCCCTCGGCCACGTTCATCGACGCGGCAGTCCACTACGAGGTGGACCGCCACTGGCTGCTCTCGCTGAATGCGAGCAACCTGCTCAACCGAAAATACGTGGCCTCGTGCTACAGCGCGGCGACTTGCACCTACGGCAGCGGTGTCGAAGTTCTCGCCTCCGCGCGCTATCGCTGGTGAATCGCCGGAGGGGCTCGATGCAGGCAGCGGATACGCCCGATCTCTTTCATCCCGAACGCACACGCTCTGAACACGCGCGCGCGGCTCGTCCCGCCGGGCCGCTCTACGAGATCGACGGCGTTTCGTTCGAAATCGACGCTCGAGTGCTGCTGCAACCCCTCACGCTCACGCTGCATGCGGGCCGCATGATCGCGCTCATCGGCCATAACGGTTCGGGCAAGAGCACGCTGCTCAAGCTGCTCGCGCGCCAGCAGCCGCCCACGCGCGGCACCCTGCGCTTTGCGGGCACCGGGCTCGGCGCCTGGCCGGCGCGCGAGTTCGCGCGCCGCGTGGCCTACCTGCCGCAACACCCACCGGCCGGCACCCACATGACCGTTCGCGAGCTCGTCGCGCTCGGCCGCTATCCCTGGCACGGCGCGCTCGGCCGCGTGACGGACGAAGACCGCGCGATGGTCGAGCGCGCGCTGCAGATGACCGATACAGCACGCTTCGCCACGCAGCTCGCCGACCATCTCTCGGGCGGCGAGCGCCAACGCGTCTGGCTGGCGATGCTGGTCGCGCAAGGCGCGTCGTGCCTGCTGCTCGACGAACCGACCTCCGCGCTCGACATCGCCCATCAGATCGAGGTGCTGCGCCTGCTGCGCCGCCTGACCGACGAACACGGACTGACGGTCGTGATCGTGCTGCATGACATCAACCTCGCCGCTCGCTTCAGCGACGAATTGATCGCGCTGCACACCGGACGGCTGCTGACCGCGGGGCCGCCCGCAGCACTCATGCAGGCCCACGTGCTTGAGTCCATCTACGGCGTCCCGATGGACATCGTCCAGCATCCGCATGGCGGCGGCCCGCTCGCGATGGCACGCTGACATGCGCAGGCGGACCTTGCTGCGCGCGGCCGGCATGATGGCGCTCTGCGGCGTCCGCGCGGCGGCGGGCGCTCCGCCGGCGATGGCGGGCCGCGCCGCGCCGCGCATCGCCGTGCTCGACTGGGGGCTGGCCGAGACGCTGCTCGCCCTCGGCGTGGTGCCCGCGGGAGTCGCCGAAATCGCCGGCTACAACGCCAATGTCGTCACGCCAGCCGTACCGCTGGACGTGCCCGATGTCGGGCTGCGGCTTGCGCCGAGTCTCGAATGGCTCGCGCAGCTTGCCCCTGATCTCATTCTCGTCAATTCAAGCCAGGAGTCGCAGCGCGAGATGCTCGAACGCATCGCGCCAGTGCGCGCATTCGCGGTCTACACCGACGCCGGCACACCCTACCGGCTCGCGCAGCAGGCCACGCGCGAACTGGGCACGCTATGCCGCTGCGAGACGGCCGCCGAGGCGCTTATCGCGCGGACCGCGCAGGCGCTCGACGCCGGCCGCGCGCGCCTGGCCGCCGCGTCGGCGCACTCGCGCCCGCTCTATCTGATCCGTTTTTTCGACAGCCGCCACATCGGCGTCTACGGAGCCCACAGCCTGTTCCAGGATGCGCTCGACGCGCTCGGTCTCGCCAATGCGTGGCACGGCGCGACCGACTACTGGGGCATCGGCGTCGCACCACTCGAGGCGCTGGCCGCCGCGCCTGATGCGACGGTGATCTACTTCGAACCGCTGCCGCAAGACGCCGGCCACACGCTCGCCGCAAACCGGCTGTGGCGGGCGCTGCCGGCTGTCGCCGCCGGCCGCATCGCCGCCCTGCCGCCCTTCTGGGGGTTCGGCATGCTGCCGTCCGTGCAGCGCTTCGGCGCGGCACTGGCCCAGGCGCTCGTCGCCACGCCCGGGGCCATGCAAGGAAACGCAGGCTCATGAGCGGCCTGCATCGCTTCGCCAGTCCGGCCGCGCGCGCGGCTTTCGCACCACCCGGCGCGCCTGGCTCGCCTGTCGCCGTTTTCATGGTGATCGCGCTCGCGTTGGCCGTCGCGCTCGGCCTGTCCGCCGCAAACCTCGCGGCGGTCGCGCCGCGTGCGCTATGGTGGCAGGCGATCTGCTCGCCCGACGCGCACGACGTTCGCCAGATCATCGTGCACGACAGTTGGCTGCCGCGCATCATGGCCGCATGGCTCGCGGGGGCGACGCTCGGGCTGGCCGGCACCCTGTTCCAGCAGGTGCTGCGCAATCCGCTCGCCGAACCGATGACGCTCGGCGTATCGGCCGGCGCGCAACTCGCGCTGACGCTCGCCGCGATCTGGGCGCCCGCAGTCCCCGCTTTCGCGCGCGAGCCTGTCGCGCTCGCCGGCGCGCTCGGCGCCGCCGTGGCCGTTTTCGGGCTCGCCTGGCGCAGCGGCCTCGCGCCGGTGACGGTGGCCGTCGCCGGGCTCGTCGTCACGCTCTGGTGCGGATCGATAGGCGTCGCGCTGCAGATTTTCCACGAACCCTATATGCACGGCCTGTTCATCTGGGGCGGCGGCTCGCTCGTCCAGCAAGACTGGCGCGACGTCGCCACGCTCGCACCGCGCCTTGCCGTTGGCGGCACGCTTGCATGGCTGCTGCGGCGGCCGATGACGCTGCTCGGCCTGGACGAAGCCAACGCCCGCAGCCTCGGCCTCGGCCTGCGCCGGCTACGGCTCGCGACACTCGCACTCGCCGTGGCGCTGAGCGCCGCCGTGGTCAGCGCGGTCGGCGTCATCGGCTTCGTCGGGCTCGCCGCGCCGGCCATCGCCCAGCTTGCCGGCGCGCGCCGCCTGTCGCAGCGGCTCGTGATGGCGCCGCTGTGCGGATCGCTCCTCCTGTGGCTCACGGACCAGGCGGTGCAGCCGCTCGCCCATGCGCTTGGCGAACTGGTTCCCGCCGGCGCCGCCAGCGCGCTGTTCGGCGCGCCGATCATGCTGTGGGTGCTTGCGCACATGCCTCGCGCGCAAGCCCTCGACAGCAGCGCCGGGCCGGCCTTTCACGCCGTACCGGGGGTCTCGATCAGCCGCCGCTTCGTGCTCATCGCCAGCGCGGCGGTGGTGATGGCAGTGGTCTCGCTTGACTTGGGCCGCGGCCCGGACGGCTGGCATTTCAGCGGCCTTGACGCGCTTTCGCATATCGCGGTCTGGCGCATGCCGCGCGAGTTCGCCGCGCTCGCGGCCGGCATCATGCTCGCGCTCTCCGGCACGCTGATGCAGCGCCTCACCGGCAATCCGCTCGCCAGCCCGGAAGTGCTCGGCGTCTCGGCCGGCGCCGCGCTCGGCTTCATCGCCCTCGTGCTCGGCCGGGCCGAGGCCAGTCACGGGGCGCAGCTCGCGGCCACCGCGCTCGGCGCATTCGCGACGCTGGCTGCCATACTCTGGTTCGCGAAGCGCTCGGGTTTCGCACCGCAGCGCGTGCTCCTCGTGGGCATCGCCATCGGCTCGCTGTTCCAGGCCGTGGTCGCCGTCGTGATCGCGGGCGGCGGCGAACGCGCAGCCATTTTGCTCCGCTGGCTGTCCGGCTCGACCTACACGGTCACGCCTGCCGACGCGACCCTTGCGCTGGTGCTGTGCGCGGTGCTCGGCGCGCTCATGCCGCTTACGGCCCGCCTGCTCGATATCCTGCCGCTCGGCGAGGCCAGCGCACGCGCGCTCGGCATGCGCACGGCACTCGCACGCGCCGCGCTGTTGGGCCTGACCGCGCTGCTGACCGCCGCGGCCACGCTGATTGTCGGGCCGCTTTCGTTCATCGGCCTCACCGCGCCGCATTTCGCCCGGCTCGCAGGCGCTCGGCGGCCGCTCGCGCAGATACTGCTTGCCGCGCCGATCGGCGGCATGATAATGGTCGCCGCCGATTGGCTCGGCCGTACGCTGCTCATGCCACGCGAGCTGCCTGCCGGCCTCGTCGCGACGCTGCTGGGCGCGCCCTGGCTGATGTGGCTGCTCGCGCGGCGCCGCGGCGGCGCCTGAGGAAAGCGCAGGCCACCAAGCAATATTCAGAACATAGCTGAGATGACAATGATTGCAGAATTGCTGCGGCTATTACGCCGATTATGGCCCATTTCCGCCCTCGCGACGCTCATGGGCATCTCAAGCGGCGTCGCCACGGCAGCGTTGCTGGCCGTCACCAACCATGCGCTGCACGACGGCGCCGGATCCTTGCCGACGCTGCTCGCGAGCTTCGTCGGCCTGTGCGTGCTCGCGCTTGCGGGAGAAGTCATCTCCGACATCGGCAACAACTTCGTCGGCCAGCGCGTCATCGCCACGCTGCGCAAGAACCTGTGCGAAAAGATCATCGCCGCGCCCATCAGCCAGATCGAGCAGTTTCGCAGCCACCGGCTGATCACGGCGCTCAATCAGGACATCGATGTGATCAGCACGTTTTCCTTCATGCTGTCGAGCCTCGCCATCGCGACGGCAACCATCGCCGGCTGTCTCGGCTATCTGTTCGTGATGTCGCCGCTGATGCTGCTGATCGCCCTTTGCGCCATCGCGCTCGGCGCGATCGTGCAGTCGCTCGCCCGGCGCGCCGGCATCCGCCGCTTCGGCGAAGCCCGCGAAGCCGATGACCACCTGCAAAAGCACTATCGCGCAATGGTGGATGGCGCCAAGGAACTTCGCATCAACCGCGAACGCCGCGCGTTCGTCTACCGGCACGAGCTGTCGGGCACGATCGACGCGATCTTTCGCATGCGCGTGCGCGCCGCCAACGTCTTCGTGACGGCAAACGCGTTCGGCTCGCTGCTGTTTTTCATCGTGGTGGGCCTGATGCTGGTGCTGCAGACCGGCGCCGCCGATGCCGATCGCACCGTGATCACGGGTTTTGTGCTCGTATTGCTCTACATGAAGGGTCCGATTCAGGAGATCATCGGCGCGCTGCCCTCGATCGGCCGGGCCCAGGTGGCATTCAGGCGCATTACCGAACTTTCCGCGGACTTTTCCTCGAGCGAGCCTGCGCTGCTGCAGGCGGACGCGACGGCGAGCGAGCGTGCCGCCTCGTTCACGAGCCTCGCGCTGCTCGACGTCGCTTACCGCTTTTCCGCGCCGCAGGACGACAGCCTCGCCGCCACCCAGCCCGATGCCGGCGGCTTCGCGCTGGGGCCGCTGTCGCTGACGATCGAACGCGGCGAGACGCTGTTCATCGTTGGCGAGAACGGCTGCGGCAAGACCACCCTGATCAAGCTGCTGCTCGGCCTCTACACGCCCGGCGCCGGTGCGCTGCTGGTCGACGGCGCGCCGGTGCGCGAAGACACGCTCGACGATTACCGCCAGCGCTTTTCGGTGGTGTTCTCCGACTATTACCTGTTCGACACGCTGCTGCCCGGCGCAAGCGCGATCGGCGCCGAGGCGCAAGGCTATCTGGAGCGGCTCGCGCTTGCGCACAAGGTGTCGGTGCGCAACGGCGCGTTCACGACGACGGACCTCTCCACCGGTCAACGCAAGCGGCTCGCGCTCGTGCACGCCTACCTCGAACGCCGGCCCGTGATGGTGCTCGACGAATGGGCCGCCGACCAGGACCCGATGTTTCGCCGCATCTTCTACACGGAAATACTGCCCGACCTGAAGCGCCAGGGCAAAACGCTGATCGTCATTTCACATGACGACCGCTATTTCCATGTCGCCGATCGGGTGATCAGGCTGGAACAAGGCAAAATCATTCAGGAGGCCAGCGGCAGGATGTTTACCTATGAAGATCGCGGCGCGGCGCCCCCCCGGGACCAATGATTGCCAAGGGCGGCCGGACCGACTAGACCCAGGAACCGGGGTATACCTCCGGATCAGGTATCGCTGAATTCCCGTAGCAGGTTGTGATAGCACCCGACCAGGGTGCGGCGCGCCACGTCGTCGGCGCCGCTGGCGTTCAGGCGCTGGATGGCGTTGTCCATGTCGAACAGCAAGGCGCGCTGCGCGTCGGTGCGGACCAGGCTCTGCACCCAGAAAAAGCAGCCCAGCCGCACGCCGCGGGTGACCGGGCGCACGTGGTGCACGCTGGTGGCCGGGTACACCACGGCATGGCCGGCGGGCAGCTTGGCCTCGTGCGTGCCGTAGGCATCCTCGACAACCAGCTCGCCGCCGTCGTAGTCCTCGGGCGGGGTAAGGAACAGGGTGATCGACACGTCGGTGCGCACGCGCGCGCCATGGCCGGGGATGAGGCGGATGGCGCCGTCGACGTGGCCGCCGAAGTGCTGGCCGCCCTGGTAGCGGTTGAAAAGCGGCGGATACACCTTGTTGGGCAGCACCGCGCTGATGAAGCGCGGGTTGCGCT
This sequence comes from Bordetella sp., assembly GCA_036404015.1. Taxonomy (GTDB): domain Bacteria; phylum Pseudomonadota; class Gammaproteobacteria; order Burkholderiales; family Burkholderiaceae_B; genus Bordetella. The sequence goes on from DASWPO010000067.1 coordinate 17,709, forward strand.
CCAGCGAGGCCAGCACCGCATCGCCCAGTTCGCGCGCCACGGGGGAGCCTTCGGCTATCTGCTGGTTGTCCTTGACCGGCGCGCCGCTATAGCCCGCGGTGGCGCGGCCATCCACCCAGGCATCGCCGGCAGTCTCCAGCCGGCGGCGCATCTGCGCCGCCGCATCCGGAGTGAGCACGTCGGGGAGGGTGATCAGCATGCCATTCAGAACTTGTAATCGAGCGTGACCAGGAAGGTGCGCCCCAGGGCCGGGACCGCCCGGCCGCCGTCCGAGGGAATCAGGGCGTCATAGTACGCCTTGTTGGTCAGGTTGATCACGTTGAACTGCACGTCGTAGCGATCGGCATGGTAGGCGGCCATGGCGTCCCAGCGCACATAGCCCGGCACCTTGACGATATTGTCGTTGGCCGCATAGCGCGAAGACAGGTACACCGGCCCGCCGCCGATCTGCCAATGCGGCGTGATGGCATAGGTGGTCCACAGCGTCACGGTGTGGCGCGGCGTGTTGGGCAGGGCGTTGCCCTGGGTGCCGTCCAATGCCTTCACGACGCGGGAGTCCAGGTAGGTATAGCCGCCATACACCTGCCAGGCCTTGGTCAGCCGGCCCGCCACGCCGATCTGGTAGCCCTTGACCCGCACGTCGCCGTTCAGGGTGAAGTCGCCGTCGGCATCCTGGGTGCGGGCATTGCTCTTTTCGATCTGGAACAGCGACTGCGCGACCGACAGGTTGCCGTCGAGCAGATCCCAGCGGCTGCCCACCTCGTAGGAGCGGTTCGTCTCGGGCGGCAGGTTTTCCTGGCCGCTGGTGAGCGTGAGCGCCTCCAGCGAGGGGTCGAACGAAGTGCCGTACGACACGTAGTACGACTGCGCCTCGGTCGGCTGGTAGATCAGGCCGGTGCGCACGCTGGTGAAATTGTTGGTGTTGTCCGCATGCGCGGGCGTGCCGGTGCTGTTGCTGATGGAGGCCGAAAAACGGTCCCAGCGCAGGCCGCCCACCGCCTTCCAGTGTTCGCCCAGCGACACCGTGTCGTTGATATAGGCGCCGAAGGAGTTGGCGCTGGACTGGGCCAGGTCGTCCAGGGTCTGGACCGCATTCGCCGGCCGCGTCGTCTGCGGCGGGTCCAGCAGGGGCACGATGGCCAGCGTGCCCAGGGGCAGTCCGGGCGCCGTATCGCGGTAGCCCTGGTTGCTGTAGCTGTCGTGCTCGATATCCATGCCGGCCACCACGTCCTGCTTGAGCCAGCCCGAGCCGAACTTGGCTTCCAGATCGGTGGAGTTGTAGATGGAGTGATTGTTGATCACGCGATCGCGGCTGACCAGGCCCACGAACAGCTGCGAAGGCGGCAGCGTCGTGAAATCGCCCGCGCCCAGGGCCGGCGAGGACGCCGTGGGACCGGTGTACAGCCCGCGCTTGAGGCTGGTCTCGCGGGCGTCGGTCGAGTAATGGCCGAAGCGCGTCTGGTTGCGCAGCTTCACGTTGCTGTTGAAGGTGTGCTCGATGCGCGCGGTGAACGCCTGCACATCCTGGATGGTACGGTCGTCGGTAAACCCGTAGAAAGTCGAAGGGCTCACCGGCGCGGGCCTGCCGTTGAGCGATTGCACGCCGTAGTCGGGCTGGTCGTCGTTGTGCTGCACCAGGGCCGACAGCGTGATCTCGGTCGGCGTGCCGATGCCCAGGCGCAGCGTGGGCGCGATGCCGAAGTCCTGGTTCTGCATCACGTCGCGCGTGCTCGACAGGCTCTGCCCGAAGCCGTCGATGCGCAGGGCCGAGGTGTCCGACAGGGGCTGGTTGACGTCGAAGGTGCCGCGTTCGCGGTCGTGCGTGCCGATGGTGGTCGATACCTCGGCCGAGGGCTTGAGGTTGGCCTGCTTGCTCACCTGGTTGATGGCCCCGCCCGTCGAGCCGCGCCCGAAGTAGAGCGACGACGGGCCGTACAGCACGTCGATGGACTCCAGGTCGAAGGTGTCGCGGTAATACTGGCCGCGGTCGCGAAAGCCGTCCAGGTAGATATCGTTGTTGGCGGTGAAACCGCGCAGGTTGATGTTGTTGCCGATCACGCCGCCCTCGGCCGCGCCGATGGTCACGCCCGGCACGTTGCGCAGCGCATCCTGGAAGGAACTGGCCGCCTGCGACTGCAGCAGCGCCTTGTTGACCACGGCCGTGGCCTGGGCGATGTCGTGCTGGTCCATGGTGAAGCGCCCGCCCACGCTGGACAGCGGCGCCTGGAAGTCATTGCCGAGCGAATCGGCCTCCACGGTCACGGTAGGCAGCGCCGCGACGCCGCCCGTGTCGGCCGCGGACGGGCGGCTCAGCACGTAGCCGCCGCCGCTGCGCGCGGCCTGCAAGCCGGAGCCGGCCAGCAAGGCCTGCAGGCCGGCCCCGGCCTCGTATTCGCCGTGCAAGCCGGCGGTGGTGGCCGAACCGATCACGGCCGGGTCGTACGACACATTGATGCCCGCCTGCTGCGCGTAGCGGTCCAGGGCCGGCTGCAGCGGGCCGGCGGCAATGTCGAAGCGGCGCATCGCTGCCTTGGCGGGCGCGGCGGCCGTCTGCGCCAGGGCGCTGCGCACCGGCGCGATCGCGCCCAGCGTCAGGCACAGCATCATCGCTCCCTGCAGGGCGGTCGCCAGCGGCGCCAGCCGGAAAGTACGCCGCGGCGCGCGGGCAGAAGAAGAAACACGTGGAGAAGCAAGCATGTCGGGATCTCGTCTCGGAAAGGGCGTCAGGCCACAAATGACCGTCTCTGCCCTCTATGCCGAACGAAACCCTCCAATCCCCTCAATTTTTTTCCAAAAATCTTTACGGCGCCTGTTCCGGACAATCCTTCTAGGCTCCCGCCGGGACCACCGACAACCACAACGGCGTGCGGCGCACGATGCGCACCGGCTGGGTCTGCGCGATGAACCGCAGCGTCTGGTCAATGTCGTCGAGCTGGTAGACGCCGGTCAGGCGCAGGTCGGCCACCGAGGGATCACAGGCGATATGCCCCACCCGGTAGCGCGCCAGTTCGGCCAACAGATCGGCCAGCCGCATCCGGTGGGCATTGATCGAACCGTCCGCCCAACTGGTCACATCGAAATCCGGCTGCGCCAGCTGCGACGCGCCATCGGCGGCCAGGCGCCAGTATTCGCCGCGCCGCACGATGCCGGCGCGCATGCCCGAGGCCAAATACAGTTCGGCCATGCCGTCCT
>DASWPO010000068.1:0-6212 GCA_036404015.1 Bordetella sp.
GGGCAGCGGCAGTTTGCGGCCCTGCAGGAACTCCTGCAGGAGCGTCTTGGCATCCTTGCCCAGCGTCTTGGGATCGATGTTGGCCATCACCGGCTGGTAAAGCTTGAGGATGACCTTGCGCGCCGCGTCGAAGCCGGCGTCCAGGAATACCGCGCCGAAGATGGCCTCGACCGCGTCGGCAAGAATGGAAGGACGGCGGAAACCGCCGCTCTTCAACTCGCCCTCGCCCAGCCGCAGGTACTGCGACAGGTCCAGGCGCTGCGCCACCTCGACCAGCGAGGACTGCTTGACCAGGTTGGCGCGCAGGCGGGAGAGATCGCCTTCGTCGAGCTTGCCGTACTTTTCGAACAGCATGGCGGCCACCACGAAGTTCAGCACCGAGTCACCCAGGAATTCCAGCCGCTCGTTGTGGCGCGCGCCGTGGCTGCGGTGCGTCAGCGCCTGCTCGAGCAGGGCCTGGTCGCCGAAGCGATGATCCAGGCGGGTTTCCAGGGTGGCATGGGGCGACATGGCGGGAGCTGGGATTGGCGGAAAGCCTTTAATGGAAGCGGCCGATGCGGGCCGGGTCGCTGAAATTCATCCAGATGAAGAAAGCCTTGCCCACGATATTACCGTCAGGAACAAAGCCCCAATAGCGGCTGTCCGCACTATTGTCACGGTTATCCCCCATGGCGAAGTAGCTGCCCTGGGGCACCACGCAGCGCACGCCGCGGCTGGAGTACTGGCAGCCCTCGATGCCCGGGAAACGCCAGATCGGGCCAAAATCCTGGGAATGCTGCTCATCCAGCAGTATTTTATGGTTAACGTCGCCTAACTGCTCGTTAAACTGCGACACATAGATCATCCGGTCGGGCTCGAAGTAGTCGCCGTCGCGGGCATGCGTCACCAATTTTCCGTTGACGTAGAGATTTTTGTCCTGGTAGGTGATTTCGTCGCCCGGCAGGCCGACCACGCGCTTGATGTAGTCCTCGTCCGGATCGACCGGGTAGCGGAACACGATCACGTCGCCGCGCTTGAGCGAGCCGGTGTCGATGACCTTGCGGTCGATGATGGGCAGGCGGATGCCGTAGCTGAACTTGTTGACCAGGATCAGGTCGCCCGACTGCAGCGTGGGCAGCATCGAGCCCGAGGGAATGCGAAAGGGTTCGACCACGAACGAGCGCAGCACGAACACGAACAGAATCACCGGAAAGAAGCTGACCGCATACTCGACCCACCAGGGCGCCTTGCCGGCCTTCTCGCCGGCCTCCTGGCGCTCGCGCGCCCGGTCGGCGGCCGGCATGTCGCTGCCGAAGGACGCCGTGTCGTAGGCCGCCACGGCGGCTTGCGAGCGCGCCATGCGGCCCTTGCGCAGCCAGGCCAGGTCCAGGCCCCATATCACGCCGGTGATGACCAGCAGCAAAAACAGAATCAGGGCGAAGTTCCAACTCATGAGGGCAACCTATAGGGATACGTGACGTGCGTAATGATCGTGGGATTACTTGTCTTCGACCTGAAGGATGGCCAGGAAGGCCTCCTGCGGGATCTCGACGCTGCCCACCTGCTTCATGCGCTTCTTGCCGGCCTTCTGCTTTTCCAGCAGCTTCTTCTTGCGGGAGATGTCGCCGCCGTAGCACTTGGCCAGCACGTTCTTGCGCAGCGCCTTGACGTTCTCGCGGGCGATCACCTCGGCGCCGATGGCGGCCTGGATGGCCACGTCGTACATCTGGCGCGGGATCAGCTCGCGCATCTTGGACACCACCTCGCGCGCGCGGTAGCGGGCATTGGATCGGTGCACGATCATGGCCAGGGCATCGACCTTGTCGTTATTGATGAGCAGGTCGACCTTGACCACGTCGGCCGACCGGTACGCCAGGAACTCGTAGTCCATCGACGCATAGCCGCGCGACACGGACTTGAGCTTGTCGAAGAAGTCGAGCACGATCTCGGCCAGCGGGATCTCGTACTTGAGGATCACCTGGCGGCCGGAGTAGTTCATGTCGACCTGCTGGCCGCGCTTGTTGTTGGCCAGCGTCATGACCGGCCCCACGTACTCTTGCGGCATGAACAGCGTGACCGTGACGATGGGCTCGCGGATGTCGTTGATCCTGCCCACCTCGGGCATGCGCGAAGGGCTGTCCACGGTGATCACCGTGCCGTCGCGCTGCTCGACCTCGTACACCACCGACGGCGCGGTGGTGATGAGGTCCATGTCGAATTCGCGCTCCAGGCGTTCCTGCACGATTTCCATGTGCAGCAGGCCCAGGAAGCCGCAGCGGAAGCCGAAGCCCAGCGCCTGCGAGACTTCCGGCTCGAACTGCAGCGCGGCGTCGTTGAGCTTGAGCTTTTCGAGCGAGTCGCGCAGCGCGTCGTACTCGGAGCTTTCCACCGGGAACAGGCCGGCGAACACCTGCGGCTGGACTTCCTTGAAGCCGGGCAAGGGCGCGGCCGCCGGCTTGCCGGCCAGGGTGACGGTGTCGCCCACCTTGGCGTCGGCCAGGTCCTTGATGCCGGCGATGATGAAGCCCACCTCGCCCGCCGAAAGATGCGGCCGGGGCTGCGACTTGGGCGTGAACACGCCGGTCTGCTCGCACAGGTGGGTGGCGCCCGAAGCCATCAGCAGGATCTTGTCCTTGGGCTTGAGCACGCCGTTGATGATGCGCACCAGCATGACCACGCCCACGTAGTTGTCGAACCACGAGTCGATGATGAGCGCCTGCAGCGGCCGGGCCGGGTCGCCCTTGGGCGCGGGCACGCGCGCCACGACCATCTCCAGTATCTCGTCGATGCCCACGCCCGTCTTGGCGCTGGCCAGCACGGCATGGCTCGCGTCGATGCCGATGACGTCCTCGATCTCCTGCCGCGCGCCCTCGGGATCGGCCTGGGGCAGGTCCATCTTGTTGAGCACCGGCAGCACTTCCACGCCCAGCTCGATGGCGGTGTAGCAATTGGCCACCGTCTGCGCCTCGACGCCCTGCGAGGCGTCGACCACCAGCAGCGCCCCCTCGCAGGCCGACAGCGAGCGGCTGACTTCATACGAGAAGTCGACGTGCCCCGGGGTGTCGATGAGGTTGAGGTTGTAGACATGGCCGTCCTGCGCCGTGTAGTGCAGCGCGGCCGTCTGGGCCTTGATGGTGATGCCCCGCTCGCGCTCGATGTCCATCGAGTCGAGCACCTGCGCAGACATCTCGCGGTCGGCCAACCCGCCACAACGCTGGATCAGGCGGTCGGCCAAGGTCGATTTGCCGTGATCGATGTGGGCGATGATGGAAAAGTTGCGGATATGCTGCATGAAGGGCAATAAAAAGAGGAAGGGCCGCGTATGCGTCCCTTTTTGGATTAACCCATCATTTTACCGCATAGGCATGAAGAGGCTTCGAGCCGAGGACCCCGGAGGAATCCGAAGCACAGCCCCCAGTGGGGGCGAGCATCGGAATTCCGCGGGGCAGCCTCGGCGGCTAGAGAACCCGCCTCTCCTGCTGGCGGGTAAAGAACCCGCCCCCTTACTGCTTGGCCGGCTGCACCGCCACCCACTGCGCCTGGTCGCCGCGGCGCACCAGCAGCCCCACCACCTTGTGCTTGTCCAGCTTGGCCACCACCTTGGCGAAGGTGTCGGCATTGGTGATGTCGGTGTCGTTGATGGCCAGGATGATGTCGCCCGCCTGGATGCCGGCCTGCTCGGACGGCCCTTCCTTGATATCCCGCACCAGCGCGCCGCCCTTGATGTGCAGCTTGCTCAACTGGTCGGCCGGCACGTCGGTCACGCCCAGGCCCAGCAGGTTGTCGGTCGAGGGCGTCTTCTTGCCCTGGTCGTCCGAATTCTCGTCGGACGGATTGGCCGCCGGCTTGTCGGCGCTCATCTCGCCCACCTTGACGTTGAGCTTGATGCTCTTGCCCTTGCGCCAGACCTGCAGCGTGGCGGCCGTGCCCGGCTTGACGTCGCCCACGATGCGCGGCAGATCGGACCAGCGCTTGATGGCTTCGCTGTTGAAGCCGGTGATGACATCGCCCGCCTGCACGCCGGCCGCGTCCGCCGGCCCCTTGGCCTCGACGTTGCTCACCATGGCGCCTTCGGCCTTGGGCAGACCCAATGCGTCGGCCACGTCCTTGGTCACCTCGCCGATCTGCACGCCGATACGGCCGCGCGTTACCTTACCGGTGGCGCGCAACTGGTCGACCACCCGCATGGCCTCGTCGATGGGAATGGCCAGCGAAATGCCCATGAAGCCGCCGCTGCGCGAGATGATCTGCGAGTTGATGCCCACCACCTCGCCCTGCAGGTTGATGAGCGGGCCGCCCGAGTTGCCGGGGTTGACCGCCACGTCGGTCTGGATGAAGGGCAGGTATTCGCCCGTGTCGCGGCCGATGGCGCTGATGATGCCCGCCGTCACGGTGGAGTCCAGGCCGAAGGGCGAGCCGATGGCCAGCACCCACTGCCCCTTCTTGATCTTGTTGGAGTCGCCGATGGGCAGGGGCGTCATGTCCTTGGCGTCGATCTTGAGCAGCGCCACGTCGGTGCGCTCGTCCGAGCCGATGACCTTGGCCTTGAACTCGCGGCCGTCGGTCAGGGTGACGAAGATGTCGGTGGCGTCGGAGATGACGTGGGTATTGGTCATCACGTAGCCGTCGGTGGAAATGAAGAAACCCGACCCCACGCCGCGCGGCACGGTGCGCTCTTCAGGCGGCGTGGACTTCTGGGGCGGCGTCTTCTGGCGATCCTGGCCCTGCCCTCGGCCCTGGCCGGGCTGCTGCTGGCCGCCGGGGCCCTGGAAATCCGGCCCGAAGAACCAGCGGAACAGCTCGGAGGGATCCGTCCCGCAGGGACCGCTGCGCACGGGCACGGTGGCCGTGGTGCGGATATTGACCACGGCGGGGTCGGTCTTTTCGACGATGGGGGTGAAATCAGGCAAGGCCACCAGCGGGGCGGCAGGGGCGGCGGGCGCGGCGGCCTGCTGCGCCTGGGCCGGGGCGATGCCCGACAAGATCAGGGTGGCCGCCGTGGCGGCCACCGCCGCGCGACGCGCCAGCAGGATGGACACAGAAGTGAAATACATCAGAACGACTCCGGAATGGCCCGCGGAACAACCTGCGGGCCGCTAATCGGCAAAGTCTAGAGCAGAAAGGCCCCAAGCTGAAAGTCTGAAACAGGACGATCAGCGGGTCGTGCCCGCAATTGGCTTGGCGCCGGCCTTGGCAACCGCGTTGTATTGGACCGCATTGGCCAGGCGCTCGAGCGTGGCCACGGGCACTTCGCCCAGGGCCGTCAGCCAATAATCGGCCACGCGCCTGCCATAAATGTTAATAGCCCCACGACGGATAGGGCCGGCCGGCGGATGGTGGTGCTTGCCGGCGTCGTAGGGTTCGATGAAAACGGAGATGGCGGCCAGCCCATCGGACAGCACCATCTGGCTGACGGTGCGCGGCGTGCCGGCCGCCCCGGCCGGGGCATTGCCCGTCGATGCCGGGCCCATCTGCCGGGCCACTTCCATGACGGGCTTGAAGCCGTCGGGCATGGCGATGCGCCAGCCCTGGGCGGCCATGTCGACCGGCTTCATGGCGGGCTCCAGCACCTTCCAGTCATGCGTGTCCCAGGACGAGTCGACGCGCGATGCGTCCACGTCCTGGCCCAGGCGCACCGAGGAAAAGCTCACCTGCTCGACGATGCGGCGGGAGGAATCCAGCGTCTGCGCCTTGAGCAGCAGGCCGGTGCCGATGTCGACGCACAGGCGATAGCCGTAGCGCAGCGCGTCGCGCGGCTCCAGCACCACGACGCGGCATTGCCGATCGGCCACGCGGCTCAAGCGGTCGAGCGCCTTGAGGTTGTAGTAGCGCAGCACCTGGGCGGGATCGCCCTGCACCAGGCCGGGAAAGCGCTCGGTGCGGCGGCGGTCCTGGCGCACGGTCTTGCGCTCGGGCTGCAGGTACTGGATATCGTCGTTGTGGCGCAGGTAGACGCGCGGCTGGCCGTCGAGCGTCTCGACGCGCTCGCGCTCGCCGCCCGCGTCGACCACATGCGCCATGCGGGAAGACTGGATGCTCTCGCCCTGCTGGTACATGAACACGCCCAGGTAGTTCTGCTTGCTGGCGGCATCCTGGATGCGGGCCAGCAATTGGGCGGGATCCTTGGCGGCGATCCGGCTGACATCGTCAGGCTTGACCTCCGGCGGCTTGGCCTCCGGTTTGGCTTCCGGCTTGGCCAGGACCAGGCCGCAAGTCAGCAAACCCCAGGCCAG
>DASWPO010000069.1:0-11985 GCA_036404015.1 Bordetella sp.
AGGCCGGCAGGCGGGGTCAGGGCTTGGGTCGTGAACAATACGCCGACGTGCTCGGGCCCCAGCAGCGCGCGCAGCGCGGCGTAGGATTCGGGGGAAGTGTCCCGCATGGCGACGAAAGGCGCGATGTCGACCGGATAGCGCCGGACCCGGTCGTTGCCCAGGGCAATGGAGGCGTTGCCGGTATTCAGCGCGGACCAGATGGGGTGGTCGAGTGCGGTTGCGTCTGTGGTGGAAAGCGTGAAGGAAATCGTCATGGGGAATCGAGGTTGGGCTGCGATTTGCACCTTGTTGCGGCCGAGGCGCCTGGCAGCAGTATGACGAATTCTTCGCCGCCGCGCCGGGCGAACGGGTCCCGGGCGAGGGCGCGCGGTCGCCCATGCCGGGCGCGGTCGACCCCGATGCGGGGCAAAGCGGGCAGCCTAGGCCGGCCGGCGGCGCGGCGCGGCGGGTTCCTCGGCCCAGTCGTCGTCGGTTTCGATGGCCGAGGGGTCTTCGAACAGGGAGGCGCTGGGCGTGCTGGACAGCGAGCGTTCCAGCATCTGCGTCAGGGCGACGGCGATTTGCGGCCCTGTCCAGTTTCCGGTCGGGCGGTACCACTTCCGGCTCCAGTTGAGCGCGCCCATGATGTTGAAGATGGCCAGCTTGGGATTGCAGAGCACGATGCTTGCGTCGGCAATGCCTTCGGAGACCAGTTCGCGCAGCCCCTGCTCGAATTGGTCGCGGCGCTTGAGGATGGCCCGCATGTGGGCGGGTTTCATGGCGTTTTCCTCGAGCAGGATCACGTAGCCGCCTTCTTCGCCGAGCATCAGTTCGAGATAGTGGCGCAGCGTCATGGTGAGCTTCTGCAGGCCATTGCCGGTGCTGGCGCGCGCCTTGACCAGGCTTTCGATGGCGGTGTCCATCGCCGAGTCGTGGCAGTAGTAGAGCAAGTCTTCTTTGCTGGGCACGTACGTGTACAGCGCCGCCTTGGTCACCCCCAGCTTCTTGGCGATCTCGGCCAGCGAGGTGCCGTGGTAGCCGCGGCGGTTGAACGATGCCGCGGCCTCGCGCAGCAGGACTTCGCGCTTGCGGTCGAATTGCTCGCCGGCGCCCAGGACGGCATTTTTCCAGACACTCATGCGCGAATCTCTCCATGTAGGTGGGGCCGCGCCATCGGGGAGCGTGGCGCGCGGGAAAGCGGGTGCGGGATCGGCGGTGCGTCAGTCTGCATGGCGGTGTGTGGTCGAAGGTTGCCGTCGGCGGGCTGCCGTGGGCTTGGGCAAGCGCGGCAAGGCCCGGAACGGAAAGCGGTCCATTTTAAGCGCATCCGGTTTAGCGATCTATCCAGACGGTTAGTCTATTGTCTAGTAAGTTAGTTTGAGTTTAGACTGCCAGCCAGGAGACCGCGAGGAAGGAAGCGACCCATGGAAGAGGCATATCGTCCCCCGTTGCAAGGGCTGGCCGCCGTCGTCACGGGCGGCACCGGCGGCATCGGCCTGGCCTGCGCGCGGGCGCTGTTGCAGGCCGGCGCCCGCGGCGTGGTGCTCAACGGCCGCAGCGCCGAGCGCGCCGAGCGGGCCCGGGCCGGGCTGCGCGAGGCATTTCCCGCCGCCGAGGTGGCCGTGGCGCTGGGCGACGCGGCCAGCCCCGACGTGGCCCGGGCCGTGATGCGCCAGGCCGCCGATACGCTCGGCCGCATCGGCCTGCTGGTCAATTCCACGGGCGGCAACGACCTGCCCCGGCTGCTGCACCGCACGCCGCTGGAAGACATCCCCGGCATCCTGCAGCGCTGCCTGTACGCGCAGATCCTGTGCAGCCGCGCGGTGCTGCCTTACATGCAGGAAGCGGGCGGCGGGGCCATCATCAACATCGCTTCCGACGCCGCCAAGCTGCCCACCCCCGGCGAAAGCGTGATCGGCGCGGCCATGGCCGGCATCGTCATGTTCACGCGCGGCCTGGCGGTCGAGGGCAAGCGCGACGGCATCCGCGCCAATGTGCTCACGCCTTCGCTGACGCGCGGCACCGAGCACTACGAGCGCATCATGGCCGATCCCTTTGCCGGCAAGCTGTTTGGCAAGGCCGAGCAGATGGCCTCGCTGGGCGTGGTCGACAAGGAGGATCTGGCCGGCCTGGTGGTGTTCCTGGCCTCGCCGGCGGCCGCCAAGATCACCGGGCAGGCCATCAGCATGACGGGGGGTATTTCCGCGTTGTGAGCGCATGGCGGCTGCCCGGGCGGCTCAGGGGGCGAAGCGAGGCGCGCGCCGATGGCGGAAGGCGTCCAGCCCTTCCGTGACGTCGGGGTCGAGCAGGCCGATCGAGGTGTCGGCTTCTTCCATCTGCAGGCCCGTCTGCAGCGGGCCTTCCAGGCCCTGGCGCGCCAGCCGCTTCATGGTGGCCAGCCCGGTGCGGCTGCGCGAGGCCAGCGCGTGGCAATAGTCGAACGCGGCCTGGTGCAGCTGCTGCGGCGCTTCGATGTAGTTCACCAGCCCCCATTGCAGGGCCGTTTCCGAATCGATCCAGCGCGCGGTGAAAAACAGGTCCAGGCTGCGCCGCAGGCCGATCAGCCGCGGCAGGCGCTGGCTGGCGCCCCAGCCGGGCAGCAAGCCGTATTGCGCGTGCTGGTCGCCGAAGCGCGCGTCCCGGGCGGCGAAGACCACATCGCAGGCCAGCATCAACTCGCAGCCGCCCGCCAGCGACAGGCCCTGGCAGGCCGCCACGACCGGCAGTTCGCAGGCCTCCAGGCGCTTGAGGACGCGATGGCCGCGGCCGATGAATCGCCGCAGCCCGGACGGGTCGTCTCGCAGGGGCAGCACCTCGTCGAGGTCGGCGCCGGTGCAGAAATTCTTGCCTTGGGCCCGGACCAGGACGGCGCGCACGCCGGAGCCGGGTTTCTCGAATGCGTCGATGGCCGCTTCGATGGCGGCGTAGACCGCCGACGAAAGGCAATTGAATTTCGCGGGGCGGGCCAGCTCGATGATGCCGACTGCCTGCTGGCGCGATACCTTGACGGGCGGCGCGCCGTCCCGTGCCGCTGTTGGGTTGTCGTTCATGGGTCTCTCTCCTCCGGGGCGATCTTCCTGGGCCATTGAAAGCCTCTTTCCAGGCAACGATATGCGCCTTGAAACCACGTGTCAATTTGTCTAACCAATTGGTCAGATTTTTGCTTGTATGTGGCGCCGTATCTTTTGTGATGTTTTTATTTAAATAATTGTTTTATATGAAATTTATAAAGAAATAGGTGGCGTATTGATGGTCTTTAAAGACACCTTTTTATGATGGTCAGAATATCGACCATCCGGTCAGTTAGTTTATTGACAGCCGGTTCCGCACTGGGATAATCTGTGTCCAGACCGGGCGGGCCGGACGCGATCGACGCGTTCGGGACGGCTGTCGAAAAGGGCCATGCCGGCGCAGACCGGCTTGCCCGGCGGTGCGGCTGCAGCATCCGTCGCACATAAATAAAACGGAAGGAGGAGACAATCATGACTGCATACGCGAAGTCCGGGCTGCGCGCGGCCCTTGCTGCTTTCGCTTGCGGGGCCGCCTTGTGCGCGGCCGCGCCGGCCCTGGCCGCCGATCCCATCAAGATCGGTTTCACCGGCGCGCTTTCCGGGCAGATGTCGCTGCTGGGGCAGGGGGTGCTCGATGGCGTGCGCACCTACATCGCCTACATCAACGACCAGGGCGGCGTGAACGGCCGCAAGATCGACCTGGTCTACGAAGACGACGGCTACGATCCGATGCGCTCGATCGCCGGCGGCAAGAAGCTGTCCGAGCAGGACAATGTGGTGGCCATCGTCTCGCCCACCGGCACGCCCAACGTGGCGGCCATGGTCTCCTACGCGCAGGAACGCAAGCTGCCCATCATCGCGCCCTACGCGTTCAGCCATTCCCTGACCACGCCGACCAAGCATTTCATCTTCACCACGCTGCCCGAGGTCCGGCTGCAGGCCGACGTGCTCGGCGAATACCTGCTCAAGAAGCTCAATCACACCAAGATCGCGGTCATCTACCAAAACGACGACTTCGGCCAGGATGCCGTGGCGGGCTTCGAGGCGCGCATGCAGAAAGACGCGACGCCGCTGCTGGCCAAGCTGCCGTTCGACCGCGGCACGTCGAACTTCAGCGGCGTGGTGGCCCAGGCGCGGGGATCCGGCGCGACCGACGTGGTGTTCTTCGGCATCCCGCGCGATGCGGCGCTGATCATGCGCGAGGCTCGCAAAATGGGCTGGCAGCCGCAGTTCAGCGGGCACAACGCCTTGGGCGACCCGCAGACCTTCGAGCTGGCCGGCGCTTCGCTGGTCAATGGCGCGATCGCCGTGGCGGTCATGGAACCGCTCGATTCGAAGAAGCCGCAAGTGGCCGATTTCCTCGCGCGCCAGAAGAAATACCTGCCGCGCAGCACGCCCACCACCTACAGCATGCACGGCTACAACGCCGCCGAGCTGTTCGTCGAGGCGCTCAAGCGGGTGCAGGGCGAGCCCACCGGCGAGAAGGTGGCCGACGCCCTGGAGCAGATCAAGGACTTCGATACGGGCCTGATGAGCCCGCTCAGTTTCTCGCCGGACCAGCACGCCGGCAGCCAGGCGGTGGCGTTCATGCGCGCCGAGGGGGGCAAATGGACCGTGGTCACCGACTGGATGAAGGCGGAATGAACGCTGACAAGCGCCTCGCCCTGGGCGAGGCGGCGGCGCTCGTGCGCGACGGCGACACCGTGGCGCTGGGCGGCATGACCCTGTACCGGCGCCCGGTCGCGGCCGCGCTGGCGCTGGCTGCCGCCGGCCGTCGCGATCTGGAGATCGTCACGCTCACCGGCGGCGTCGAGACCGACTTGCTGATCGGGGCCGGCTGCGTGCGCCGGCTGCGCAGCTGCTATACCGGGCTGGAGGTGGCGGGCTTCGCGCCGCATTTCACGCGCGGCGTGCAGGACGGCACGCTGGAACTGGTCGAGGAGACCGAATACACCCTCAGCTATGCCGTGCAGGCGGCGGCCATGCGCGTCCCCTTCCTGCCGATGCGCGGCAGCTTTTTGCAGACCGACATTCCCCGCGTGCGTCCCGACCTGAAAGTCTTCGCCTGCCCGGTGAGCGGACAGGATCTGGTCGCGGTGCCCGCGCTGCGGGTCGACGTCGCCATCCTGCATGCGCCCGCCGCCGACCGCCATGGCAACTGCAATCTGCAAGGGCAGTTGGCGCTCGACCGCCTGCTGCCCGCGATCGCCGGCATTACCCTCGTCACGGCTGAAACCATCGTCGAAACCGAGGCGCTGCGGGCCATGCCGGGCGGCATCCAGCTGCCGGGCCTGTTCGTGACCCACGTGGTCCATGCGCCGGGCGGGAGCCTGCCCACGTCGTGTCTGCCTCACTGGCCGCTGGACATGGTTGGCGTGCTGGATTACGCCGACGCGGCCGCCGATCCGGCCAGCTGGGCCGCCTGGCTGCGCGAGGCGACCCAGGCCGCGACGGCGGAGGTCCAGGCATGAAAGAAGACGCGAACCTGCCGCAGCGCGCCCACCCGGGCGCGCGGCATGCCGATGGCCTGGACGCGGCGCAGCGCGCGCAGGTCGACCAGATGGTCGTGACCATGGCGAGACTGGTACAGGACGGCGACTTCCTGGCCGAGGGCATCGGCACCTTCCTGCCCAACGCCGCCTACATGCTGGCCAAGCGCCTGCACGCGCCGCACAGCGTCAGCCTGTGCCCCAACGGCAATACGCTGATGCTGGGCACGCGCACCCTGACGCTGGGCCGCGACGAGTTCGACACCGTGCCGCGCGCCATGCTGTGGCTGGACTATCTGCAGATCAATCTGGTCTACATGCCGGCCATATTTCTCGGCGGGCGGCCGCGCTGGACCGAATTCATGCGGCCGGCCCAGATCGACCCGACCGGCGCCACCAACAACGTCTGCATCGGGCCGTACGGCCGGCCTCGCGTGCGGCTGCCCGGTTCCGCGGGCATCCCCGATGCCTCCACCGCCGCGCGGCGCTTTTATTACTACGTGCCGCGCCATTCCCGCCAGGTGTTCGTGCCCGGGCTCGATTTCCGCAGCGGCGCCGGCCACACGGCGGACGGCGAGGGCGGGCCGGCGCACATTACCGTGATCACCAATCTGTGCGTGCTGCGCAGCGGTCCCGACGGCCGGCTGCGGGTGGCGCAGACGCACCCCGGCGTGCGCCTGGAAACCGTGCGCGAGCAGACGGGCTTCGAACTCGAGTGCGAACCGGAATCGACCATCGCGGCGGCGCCCGGCGAGCATGAGCGGCGGTTGCTCGACACGGAGATCGACCCCGACGGCCTGCGCTTTCTGGAGGTGCTGGCCGCGCCGGCCCGGCGTGCCCGGCTGCGCGAACTGAGCGCGCGGGAGGTGGCGGCATGATCGCCGAACTCATTATTGGCGGCCTGGCCTCGGGCAGCCTGTACGCGCTGATCGCCATTGCCGTGGTGCTGGTGCTGCAGGCCACCGACGTGCCCAATTTCGCGCAGGGCGAAATGGCGATGTTCTCGACCTTCGTCGCCTACACCATGCTCACCGGCTACGGCGCGGGCTGGTGGGTGGCGCTGCCGGTCGCGGTGGTCTTCGCGATCCTGCTGGGCATCGTGGTGCAGCAACTGGTCATTCGGCCGCTGATGGGCGCGCCCATCATGAGCGCGGTGATCGCCACGCTGGGCCTGAACATGGCGCTGCACAGCGTGGCGGCCATGATCTGGGGCAACCTGACCAATGTGTTCGCCAGTCCGGTGGCCGACTGGCCGGTGTTCAAGCTATTCGGCGTGAACGTGTCGCCGGACAGCGCGCTGACCATCGTGGTGTCGGTGGCGATGATCGCCATCTTCACCTTGATCCTGAGGCATACGCGCGCCGGCATCGCCTTGCGCGCCGCCAGCCAGGATGCCCAGGTCGCCCGGTTGATGGGCATCCCGGTCAACCGGGCCTTCGCGCTCGCCTGGGCCATGGGCAGCGTGGCCGGCCTTGTCGCCGGGCTGCTGGTCGCGCCGATTCTCTTCCTGGACGTCAACATGATGGCGCCGCTGCTCATCAAGGGTTTCGCCGGCGCGGTCCTGGGCGGCCTGTCGAGCCTGTCGGGCGTGTTCGTCGGCGGGCTGCTGCTGGGCGTGGCCGAGAACCTCATGGGGGTGTACATCTCGCCGGGCATGGGCGACGCGCTGTCGTTCATTCTCATCATCGTCGTACTGATCGTCGCGCCGGCCGGCCTGTTCGGCCGCGTGAAATCCACCAAAGTATAGGAGCCGCCCGGTGCCGGACTCGATCATGACCCCGACCTCGACGTCTTCCCCGTTCGCCGCCGGGCGCGCGCGCGGCCGCGCGCTGGCCGGCATCGCACTGCTGGCCTACGTCGCGGTGGCGCTTTTCGGCGGCGGCTATTTCGTCTACCTGCTCAACCTGATCGGCATCTTCTCCCTGGTGGCCATCGGGCTGAACATCCTGACGGGTTTTTCCGGCCAGACCAGCATCGGCCACGCGGGCTTCTTCGCCATCGGGGCCTATACCTCCGGCCTGGCCGCCCTGCTGTGGGGCATGCCGTTCTGGCTCGCCATTCCGCTGGGCGGCGTGCTGGCCACGGTGGTGGGCGGACTGATCGCGCTGCCGGCGCTGCGGCTGAAGAACCTCTACCTGGCCATCGCCACGCTGGGTTTCGGCGTGGTGACCCAGAAAGTGATTTTCGAATGGCAATCGATCACCGGGGGCGGAGCGGGGCTGCACGTGCCGCTGCCGACGCTGTTCGGGCTGCCCGTGGACGACGGCAGCCGCATGGCCTGGATCATATTGGCGGTGCTGGCCGCGGGCACCTGGAGCGCGGCGCGGCTATCGGCCAGCCGCACCGGCCGCGCCCTGAAAATGCTGCGCGAGAGCGAGACGGCGGCCGCCTGCCTGGGCATACGCATCGCGCGCTACAAGGTGGTGGCCTTTGCGCTGAGCGCCTTCTACACGGCGGTGGCGGGCGGTCTCTACGCCTTCGTCGTGCGGTACATCAACCCGGAGAGCTTCGACTTCAACATGTCGGTGATGTTCCTGGCCATGATCGTCATCGGCGGCATGGGCAGCGTGCGCGGCGCCATCCTGGGCGCGGTGTTCTATGTGGCGGTGCCCGAGGCCGTGCGGGGCGTCAAGGACGCGCCCGGCCTGATATTCGGCCTGTCGCTGATGCTGGTGGTGGTGCTGCTGCCAGGCGGCCTGACCAGCCTGTTCCAGTCCCGGCAGAAGGAAACGGCATGACGGCCGGCGCGCTGACGGTGGAGTCGCTGAGCGTGCGCTTCGGCGGCGTGCACGCCCTGCAGGACGTGGGCCTGTCCGTGGGGCAGGGCGAGATCGTGGGGCTGATCGGCCCCAACGGCGCGGGCAAGAGCACCTTGCTCAACTGCATCTCGGGCATTGCCCGCCCCAGTGCCGGCACGGTGCGGCTGGGAGACACCGACTTGAAGGGACTGCGGCCGGACCAGATCGCCGCGATGGGGCTGGGGCGGGTGTTCCAGCACCCGCAGGTGATCGCCGGGATGAGCGTGCTGGAAAACCTGATGGTGGCCGGCCACCGCACCCTGCGCTACGGCGTGCTTGCCGAAATGGTCGGCTTGTCCGCGGTGCGCCGCGCCGAGGACGAGGCGCGCCGCGCCGCCACCGCCGTGGCCGCGCGCGTCGGCCTGGGCGCGTATCTGCATGCCGTCACGGGCAGCCTGCCCTATGGGCATCGCAAGCTGCTGGAACTGGGGCGGGTCATCCTGATGGGCGCGCGCCTGCTGCTGCTCGACGAGCCCATCGCGGGCTTGAACGACGCCGAGATCGATCAATTGGGCCGGCTGGTCCTGGCGCTGCGCCGCGACGCGGGGCTGTCCATCCTGCTGGTGGAGCACAACATGGGGCTGGTGCGCCAGCTGTGCGACCGCGCGGTCGTGCTGGACGCGGGCCGGGTGATCGCCGCCGGCACGCCCGACACGGTGCTCAACGACCCCAAGGTGCTGCTGGCCTACCTCGGCGAGGAGCCCGAAGATGCTTGAGATCGAGGGCTTGTGCGTGAGCTACGGGCCCATCCAGGCACTGCGGGACGTGTCGCTGCGCGTGGCGGCCGGCCAGCTGGTGGGCATCCTGGGGGCCAATGGCGCGGGCAAGAGCAGCCTGCTGCGCACCATCAGCGGCCTGGTCCGCGCGCAGGGCGGCGCCATCCGCTATGACGGCAGGGACATCGGCGCCGTCAAGCCCGAAAGCATCGTGCGGATGGGTATCGCCCACGTGCCCGAGGGGCGCGGGATCTTTCCCGACCTGACGGTGCGCGAGAACCTGCTGGCGGGCGCGCACACGCGCCGCGACCGCGCGGGCATCGATGCCGACTATGCGCAGATGCTGTCGATCTTTCCGGCGCTGGCGCGCCGCGAGCGGCAGGACGGCTCCATGCTGAGCGGCGGCGAGCAACAGATGCTGTCGCTGGCGCGCGCGCTGATGTCGCGCCCCAGGCTGCTGCTGGCCGACGAGGTCAGCCTGGGGCTGGCGCCGGTCATCACCAAGCAGGTGTTCGCCCACCTGCAGACCTTGCGCGAGCAGGGCATCACGGTACTCGTGGTCGAACAGAATGCGCGGCTGCTGTTGCGGATGGCCGACTACGTCTATGTGCTCAAGCACGGCCGGCTGGCCATGCAGGGCAGCGCGGCGGAGATGGCCGCGCATCCGGCGCTCACCCGGGCCTATCTGGGGGAGTGACCTCATGAAAAACAGGCGAGGAGACAAGCGATGCACGACTATCCCCTGCAGGAGCGGACCATAGGCCGCGTCCTGGCGGAAAAGGCCCGGCGCATACCGGACAAGACTTTTCTGATCTGGCAGGGCCGGCGCTATAGCTACGGCGAGCTGGAAACCATGACCAACCGCTATGCCAACGGCTTTCTGGCCCGCGGCATCCGCCACGGCGACCACGTGGCGGTGCTGCTGCCCAACTGCCCGGAGTTCTTCTGGGTGGTGTGGGGGCTGGGCAAGATCGGCGCGGTGGCCGTGCCCCTGAACACGGCCGCCAAGGGCGACATGCTGCGCTATTTCGTCGACAACGCCGATGCGATCTGCATGGTGTCCGGCAGCGAATATCTCGAGCGCGTCGTCGCCGTGGCCGGGGACCTGCCCAAGGTGCGCGAATACTTCTACCATGGCTCGGCCTGCCCGCTGCGGGAATGCCAGGCGGCGATGCCGGGCGTCGCGGTGCGCGCCCTGTCCGAACTGGTCTCGGACGATGCGTCGGCGCCGCCGGCCGGGCGCGTCGCCCACGACGACGTCAGCCTCATCATGTTCACCTCCGGAACCACCGGGCCTTCCAAGGGGGTGATGTGCCCGCATTCGCAAGGCCACGCGGTGGGCCGTTCGCTGGCGCGCGATTTCGGCTATCGCGGCGACGATGTGCTTTATACGTGCCTGGCGCTCTTTCACGGCAACGGCATCTACGATTCCTGCTTCGCCGCGCTGTGGGCCGACGCGGCCATTGCCTTGTCGCCGCGCTTTTCGGCCACCCGCTTCTGGGACGACATCCGCGCGACGGGCGCCACCCAGTTCAACACGCTGGGCGCCATGACCAACATCATCTGGAAGCTTCCGCCCGGCCCGCACGAGCGCCAGACGGCCCTGCGGCTGTGCATGGCGGTGCCGGTGCCCAAGGAGATCTACGCGGAATTCCAGGCTCGCTACGGGGTGACGCTGACCTCGGTGTTCGCCATGACCGAGAACTTCGCGATGACGCGCTTCACGCCCGAAGACCCGCCCGAGAAGGCGGGTTCGGCCGGCAGGCCGGGCGACGACTGCAAGCTGCGCATCATCGACGACCATGAGCAGGACCTGCCGGCCGGGCAGGTGGGCGAGATACTGATGTATCCGGTGGAGCCCGGCTCCATGATGAAGGGCTATTACAAGATGCCCGAAAAGACGGCCGCCGAATTCCTCGACGGCTGGTTCCGCACCGGCGACCGGGGCTATCTGGACGAGGACGGCTACCTGTACTTCGTCGACCGCAAGAAAGAGGCCATCCGGCGCCGGGGCGAGAACATCTCGGCCTACGAGGTCGAGCTCATCCTCTGCCGCCATCCCGCCATCCTGGAGGCGGCGGCCATTCCCGTGCCGTCGGAGCTGAGCGAGGACGACGTCATGGTCTACGTCGTGCTCAAGGACGGCGAGGCGTTGACGCACGAAGAGGTGATTCATTTCTGCGCCGAGCACATGAGCTATTTCATGGTGCCGCGCTTCGTCGAGTTCATCGAGCGCCTGCCCAAGACCGCCAGCGAGAAGCTCGAGAAGTACAAGCTCAAGCAGGATGCCGAGGCCCGCCGCAGCGAGCTGTGGGACCGCGAGCGCGAAGGGATAGCGGTGCGCCGCTAGGGAGATGGGCGGCCGTGGGGCTTGCCGCGCCGCGCAGGCGCCGCGGCAAGCCCCACGGCCGGCGGAACGGGCTCAGCGGGACAGGATGCGCCGCGCCAGCCGCAGATGGGGCGCGTCCACCATCTTGCCGTCGATGACGGCCAGGCCGGTGGCGCCGCCGTCCAGCGCCTGGACCACGCGTGCCGCCCAGGCCCGCTCTTCTTCGCTGGCCGAGAAGGCCTGGTTGATGACGGGCACTTGCTCCGGATGGATCGCGGCCTTGGCCAGGAAGCCGTCCGCGCGCGCCGCTTCGCTTTCCGCCCCTAGTCCATCGCCGTCGCGCACGTCGACGTACACGGCGTCGATCGGCAAGGCGCCGGTGGCGGCCGCGGCCATCAGCATGAGGTTGCGCGCCAATTGGAAGGGCGCGCGGTAATGGCCTTGGCGGTCGCGGTTGCGAGGGACGCCGAGATCGCCCGCCAGGTCTTCTCCGCCCCACAGCATGGCGGCCAGGCGCGGCAGCGGCTGGCGGAATTCCGCCAGGGCGAGGACGGCGGCCGCGGTCTCGGTGGCGACCAGGACGGCGGCCAGGGTTTGCGGAGGCAGGCCGGCGCGCGCTTCGGCGCGGCTCAGCGCCAAATCCAGCCGGGCGACGTCGCCCGG
>DASWPO010000070.1:0-8582 GCA_036404015.1 Bordetella sp.
TCTCGGCCGGCTTTGGCGTGCTGGACCGCCTTCTCGGGAAATGGAGCGGCGGGCGCTGAGCAGGCGGCCGCGCGAGGAAATCATGCTGGAAGTCCGCAATATCAAGAAGTACTACGCAACCCCGTCGGGCGTCGCCCGGGCCGTGGAGGACGTGTCTTTTTCGGTCGCCCGGGGCGAGTTCCTCGCGATCGTGGGCGGCTCGGGGGCGGGCAAGACGACCCTGCTGCGCATGCTGGCCGGGCTGCTGGAGCCGACCTCGGGCGAGATCCGCTTCAACGGCCGGGCGGTGGCGGGGCCGCCGAAGGCATTCGCCGTCGTGTTCCAGGACTACGCCCGCTCGCTGTATCCGTGGTTCAGCGTGCACCGCAACGTCGAGCTGCCGCTGGTCAACCTGATTCCCGACCCGCGCAAGCGCCGCGCCCGGGTGGACGACATGCTCGAGCGCGTAGGCCTGCACGGCCACGCGCGCAAGCGGCCGCACCAGTTGTCGGGCGGGCAGCAGCAGCGCGTGGCCATCGCGCGCGCCCTGGCCTATGCCCCCGACGTGCTCATCATGGACGAACCCTTCGCCTCGGTCGACGCGCAGACGCGCAATGAGCTGGAAGACCTGATGCTCACGCTCAAGCAGGATTCCGGCATGACCGTCGTCTTCGTGACCCACGACGTGGACGAGGCGGTCTACATGAGCGACCGGGTGCTGGTGCTGGGCCGCAGTCCCAGCACGGTGGCCACGGAAGTCGGCATCGACTTGCCGGCCTCGCGCGACCAGATATCGACCAAGGCCTTGCCGGCTTTCGCGGCCGCGCGAACCGCCATCCTGGTGTCGATCCGCGAGCAGGCGGCCTCGGGGCGCGCCAGTTCCCTGCCGCGGGCCGCCTGATCCGCGGGCCCGGGCTTTCCTTTTTTTCGTCCCATTCCTCTTTCGGATATTTTCATGAGACTTTTGCGTTTGTCCTCCTTCTCCGCCTGGGCGGCCGCCCTCGCCACCGCCGCCGCGCTCGGTTCGGCCCCGGCGTTCGCCGCCGACGCGCCCATCCCGGTCAATATCGCCGTCATCCCGACGCTGGACGCCGGCCCGCTGCTGCTTGCCAAGGACAAGGGCATCTTCGCCAGGCACGGCCTGGACGTCACCATCAATGCCGGCGGCACCGGCGCGACCATCATCCCCACCGTGCTCAGCCAGCAGTACGGCATCGGCTATTCGAACGTCATCAGCGACCTGGAGGCCATCGACAAGGGCCTGCCGCTGCTGCTGGTGCACGCCACCTACGGCCAGCCCGCGGATCAGGCCCGCGATCCCTATCGGGTGTATGTGAGCCCGAACGGCCCGATCAAGCAAGCCAGGCAGCTCGCCCAGGCGAACATCGGCACCAGCTCCATCCAGAACATTGCGGAATGGACGACGCGCAAGGCGCTGGAAAACCTGGGCGTGACCGACTTCAGCAAGCTGCGCTGGACCAAGGTGGTCGGCGACGAGGCCTACAGCACGGTCAAGGCCGGCACGCTGGACGCGGTGTGGCTGCCGCAGCCCACCGGCGCCGCCGCGGTGGCCGCCGGGCTGGTGCCCATCCTGTCGGCCAATTCCCTGTCGCTGCCGGGGGCCGTGGGCGGTTACTACATCACCAGCAAGGCCTATGCGCAGAGCCATCCCGACGTGCTTGCGCGCTTCAACGCCTCGCTGGACGAAGCCAATCTCTATGCCGCCGCGCATCCCCAGGAAGGCAAGGACATCGTGGTCAAGGTCCTGCAGTTCGACCAGAAGCTGGTTGAAGCCGCCGACCTGAACGACTACCCGAACGATCCGGGCGTCGACAAGCTGAAGATCATCGCC
Source organism: Bordetella sp. (assembly GCA_036404015.1). Classification (GTDB taxonomy): domain Bacteria; phylum Pseudomonadota; class Gammaproteobacteria; order Burkholderiales; family Burkholderiaceae_B; genus Bordetella. Next base: position 1,832 of record DASWPO010000070.1, read on the forward strand.
AGCGATCTCGTGCGCTACGGCTTCATCAAGAAGGCGCCGGATCCGGACGCCATCTTCTGGAAGGTGCGTTAGAAACCGCGCGACGCGCACTGCAACGCGCGGGTCCGCCAGGCGTGGGGCCCGCTCCATTTTTTCAAGAGAGAACGAATCATGGCAGAAACCAAGACTGAAACCCAGCCGGAAACCAAGCAAGTCCAAGCCCAGACCATCGGACTCTCGGGCCGCTACCTGATCGATGCGGAAGGCAATATCTTCGTGTCCGATTCCGCCTCGGGCCGCGAGGAAGGCACCGTCGCGCCGGAGCCGACCCACTTCCTGCTCTCCGCGCTGGCCGTGTGCGCCCTGGGCAGCGTGGAAAAGGAGGCGCGCGAGCGCGGCGTGACGGTGGCCGGCGGCACCGCGCAGGTGACCTCGGTGCGCGACGAGCACGACCGCACGCGCTTTGCCAATATCCAGATCGACGTGACCGTGCGCGGCGTGACGCAGGCGCAGGCGGAATTGCTGGTCGCGCACTTCACCGGCAATTGCCCCATCTACAACACCCTGCGCCGGGGCGGCCCCATCGCCGTCAGCGTGCGCGCCGAAGCGTGAGGAGAGGGTCATGACGGCAATGGGAGCCTTTCATGCCTAAGCGCGCATTGCACGAGCTGGCCAAGCCGGCCGAGCCCGCCAGCGTGCCCGGCAGCCCGCTGGCCCGCGTCCTGGCCGAACAGCCCTTTCTGCTGGGCATTTTCCTGCCGCTGCAGAACGGCGCCTGGTCTCAATCGACCTATCCGCGCGGCACGGGCTGGACGTTCGAATACAACCGCTCGCTGGTGCAGCGCGCGGACGAACTGGGCTTCGAACTCGGCTTCGGCTTGTCGGGCTGGCTGCCCAAGGGTGGGCACGGCGGCAGGCAGCGCTATCGCGAGAACCATCTCGACCCCTTCATCGCCGCGGTGGGCCTGGCGGCCGTCACGCGGCGCATGATCCTGGCCGGGACGATCCACATCCTCTATCGCTGGCATCCGCTGATGCTGGCCAAGCAGCTCGTCACCGCCGACCACGTGGCGGGCGGGCGGTTCGGCGTGAACATCGTGACCGGCAGTTCCGTGGACGGCGCGCGCATGTTCGGCATCCAGCGCGCCGAGCACGACCAGCGCTATCGCCAGGCCGACGAGTTCGTGCGCCTGATGAAGGATCTCTGGCAGGGCGACGAGGCCCTGAGCTACGACGGTTCCTGGCCCATGGACGAGGCCTATATCTCGCCTCGTCCCCGGTACGGCCGTCCCATCCTGCTCTCGGCTAGCAGTTCGGCCGCCGGGTTCGACTACGGAGCCGAGCACTCCGACGTCGTCTTTACCTCCAGCCCGGTCGGCGAACAGTTCGAGGCGTCGATCGACGTTCTGCCCGCGCACGTGGCGGACATCAAGCGGCGCGCCCGGGAGCGCGGCCGCAGCGTGAAGGTCATCATCAATGCGACGGTCATCACCGGCCAGACGGACGCGACGGCCCAGGCGTACTACGACGCCATCCTGGACCATGCCGACGACGAATCGCTGGCCTCGTTCGACCGCGAGCACCGCTCCAGCGACAGCCAGGCGTGGGTCAAGCACGATGCCCGCGCCCGCGCGGTGGGCGGCCACATCCACGTGGTGGGCTCCTGGGACACGGTGGCGGACAAGCTGGAGCGCCTGCACGCGGCCGGCATGGACGGTGTCCAGCTGACCTTCTACGACTACCTGCCGGAGATGGAGTTGTTCGCCACCCACGTCATCCCCCGGCTCGAGGCCAAAGGCCTGCGGCATCCCTACGTGCACCGCTGAGCCTTTGCTTTTCCACTTCCAGAATCACTTGCCGGTATGCCTCACACACCTTTCCATCTTGCCTGGTTCATTTCCAAGGGCTATGGCCCCAAGGCCTGGCGCCAGCCCTGGGGCGGGCCGAACCCGCACCAATGGGTCCACCCGGACTTGTTCGTCGACCTGGCGCGCTCCCTGGAGCGGGCCGCCTTCGACTACGTCATGATCGAGGACTCGTCGAACATCCCCTACACCTACGGGAATTCGCACGATGTCTACCTGCGCTATGCGGTCGACTCGCCGAAGCTGGACCCGGCCGTGCTGGCCACCTACCTGATCCAGGCCACGCAGCGCCTGGGCGTGGTCACCACGCTTTCCACCAGCGAGTACAACCCCTTCCAGCTCGCCCGGCTCACCAATACCCTGGACCACGTCAGCCGCGGACGGGCGGGCTGGAACCTCGTGACCGGGAGCAATGACGGCGGGGCGCAGAACTTCGGGCTGGACCGCCAGTACCCGCATGACCAGCGCTACGACATGGCCGACGAATACGCCGAACTGGTCGTCAAGCTGTGGGAGTCGTGGGACGCCGACGCCATGGTGATCGACCGGGAGGCCGGGATCTTCGCCGACCCCGCCAAGGTCCATCCCGTGCATTTTGAGGGCAAGTTCTTCCGCTCGCGCGGGCCGCTGGCCGGGCCGCGCTCTCCCCAGGGCCGGCCGGTCATCTGCCAGGCCGGCGGTTCGCCGCGCGGCCGGGTGTTCGCCTCGCGCTGGGCCGAGACCATCATCACGTCCGCGCGCAGCGTGGCCGCCATGAAGGCCTTCCGCGACGACGTCCGCAAACGGGCCGCCGAACAGGGCCGCAATCCCGACGACATCAAGTGCCTGTTCCTGATCAATCCCATCGTCGACCAGAGCCGCGAGGGCGCCGAGGCGCGGCGCCAGGCGCAGCTGGCGGACGCCGCCAGCCATCTGGAGATGCACCTGGCCTCGCTGTCGCGCACCAGCGGCATCGACTTCTCGGTCTACGACCTGGACGAGCCGCTGCCCGAGCTGAAGTCCAATGGCCACCAGACGCTGGTCGCCCAATACACGGGTCGCACCCTGCGCGAGATCGCCGCCACGGGCAAGGGCTTGTCGGACGTGGACCTCGTCGGGACGCCGCGGGATGTCGCCGCCAAGCTCGCCGAGATCATCGACGCGGTGGGCGGCGACGGCTTTCTCTTCATGGAGCCCGAGCTGACCCGCCGCTACGTGGCGGAAATCGCCGATGGGCTGGTGCCGGAATTGCAGCGTCTGGGCGCGGTCCGCAAGCACTACGAGCACGAGCGGTTCCGGGACAATCTCCTCGCGTTCTGAAAAGGCGCGTCAACGCCATTGCGCCGCGGCCGAACCCAAGGGGCTGGCGGGGTGTGCCCAGCCGGCCCGGCAACCCTGCAGCGTGATCGGCCAGGCGATGCGCCGCGCGTCGCCCCATACGGTGCGCTCGATCTCGGGCGCCTGGTCGGCGGCCGTCTCCGGCGCGAAGGCCGGCTCCTGTGGATGGCCCGTGCCCTGGTCGAGCAGCAGCTTGGCGGTGCGTGCCAGCGAGAGCCGCGCCCGCAGGGCGCCGCCGCCCAGTCGCGCGGCCACGCCCCGCACGGCCGCGGCGGCCAGCAGATAGCCCGTGGCATGGTCCAGCGCCTGCACCGGCAGCGGACATGGCTTGCCGGCTTGCTTCCATTGCATGCCCGCGTGCGCGATGCCCGTGCTCATCTGCATCAGGCTGTCGAAACCGCGGCGCGTGGCCCAGGGGCCGCTCCAGCCGTAGGCGTCCAGGCTGACGTCGATCAGGCCAGGGTTGAGGCGGCGGCGCCATGCCGCGCCGAACCCCAGGCGCTCCAGCGCGTCGGACCGGTAGCCGTGCAGCATGATGTCCGCGCCGGCGAGCAGTTGTTCGAACACGGCCCGGCCTTGCGGCGTGCGCAGGTCGAGCCGGGCGCAGCGCTTGCCCAGCGTGACCTCGGGCACGGTGCCGGGTTCGTCCCAGTGCGGCGGGTCGATGCGCAGCACCTCGGCGCCATAAGCGGCCAGGAAGCGGGTGGCGGTCGGCCCGGCCAGCACGCGCGTCAGGTCCAGCACTTTCAGCCCGGCGAGCGGCCGGGCCGGGTCGACATCGCGATGGCCGCTGGGCGCGGCATGTGTTTCCATGTGGACCAGCGGCTCGGCGGCCACAGCCTGCCCCTGGGGATGGCGCGACCATTCCTCGGCGCTGCGCATTTGCGCCGCGCAGCCGCCAGCCTCGACGACGGCCGTTTCCAGTTCGCGTTTGTCCCAGGCGGCGACCGCCGCGGCCATGCCGGCCCGGTCGGTTTGCCTGCCCAGCACGCGCTCGGCCGCGGCGCGGTGGTGCGGCGCGTTGGTGTGCAGGCGTATCCAGCCGTCGCGCGTCGGGTAGTCGCCGGCGACGGGGTCCCAGACCGGCGGCATCTGCCAGTCGATCGGACGCAGCGACGTCGAGAACCAGATCGAGGCCAGGCGGCGGTCCACCACGATGGGGGCCGCCTGGCGGCCCGCGGCTTGCCGCAGCGTTTCGATGGCAAGCGCCGCGGCCGCCATGGAAGCCGCGGCCAGGCCGGTGACCGGAAAGGCCGAGGGCAGGGCGCCCGCGGTGGTGAATCCAACCTGCTCCGGGTCGCGGGCGTTGCCGCCGAGCGAGGCCCATATCGATGCGAGCATGTCCGAGCTGATGTCCATGTCCTGTCCTCCTGCATGGATGAGTGGATGCGGTTGACGCTACGATACTTTTCCTGAAATTGACGTCAATCTTGATATCAACTATCAATGTTGATGAAAACCATCAACCTGGAGCGCTCGATGTCGTGGATACCAGCCCGGGCGGCGCTTGCCCTGCTCGATGTGCGGCCCCAGACGCTGTATGCCAATGTCAGCCGCGGCCGCATACGCGCCAAGCCGGATCCGCGCGACCCGCGCCGCAGCCTCTATCATCGCTCCGATGTCGAGCGCCTGGCCGGGCGCCGATCGGGGCGGCGCAGCGCGGCCTCGGTGGCCCAGCAGGCCATGGAGTGGGGCGATCCGGTGCTGGCTTCCGGCATTTCGACCGTGGAGCACGGCCGGCTCTGGTACCGCGGACGCGATGCCGTCGAACTGGCCGATACGCAGACGCTGGAACACGTGGCGGGCCTGTTGTGGAATGCCGAAGGCATTGCTTTCGGGGCGGGCCGGCAACGGGCCAGGTCGCGGGCGCGTACGGTTTCGCCGCTGGCCGCGGCATTGTCCACGCTGGCCATGCGCGTCGATCTCGATCCGCCGTCGCGCGGGCGGGCCCGGCAGGCGCTCATTCCGGAAGCCGTGCGCCTGCTGGATGACCTCATCGGCGCCATGCTGGGCCGCGCGCTCGAATCCGGCATGCCCGTGCATCGGCGCATGGCCGCCTACTGGCGGGCGCCGCGGGCGCAGGACTGCCTGCGTCGCGCCCTGGTGCTCCTGGCCGATCACGAACTCAATGCCTCGACTTTCGCCACCCGGGTAGCCGTGTCGACGGGGACGTCGCTGTCGGCCAGCCTGATGGCCGGCCTGGCCACCTTGGCCGGGCCGCTGCATGGCGGCGCTTCGCTGGGCATCCTGGCGTTGCGCGCGGCCGCCCAGCGCGACGGGGCCGCCGCCAGCGTGCGGGAATACCTGGCCAGAGGCGATTTGCTGCCCGCGTTCGGGCATCCCCTGTATCCCGCAGGAGACCCCCGGGCCGCGGCGCTATTGGCGCATTTCAAGCTGACCAAGGTTTACGCCGCCTTGCGCGACGAAGCCATGGCGCTTACGGGCGAGCAGCCCAGCATCGATTTCGCGCTGGCGGCGGTGTCCGACGCTCTCGGGCTGCCTGCCGAGGCGCCGTTCGTGATCTTTGCCCTGGCCCGTTCCGTGGGTTGGGTCGCCCATGCGCTCGAACAGATCGAGACCGGGCATCTGATCCGGCCGCGAGCCCACTATGTCGGCGTGCCGATCACATCTGCCGCCGCATGATCGCTTGATCGGCGGCGAGCTGTAAAAGCGGTTTGTAGGTCGGTCAAGGTGGATTGCATCGGTTGCTCCACCTCGAGATGTACGAATAGCCGACCTCGCCGGCTGCGGTCATCATCCTGGCCGGTAGCGCGATTTCTTGCCGATCAAGCGTTGTTTGGATATACAATTTTCATGTATATCCAAGAACGGAGATGGACATGCAAGTCGCCAAATGGGGAAACAGCCTGGCCGTTCGCTTGCCGGCGGCCTTGGTGGAGGTGTTGCAATTGCGCGAAGGTGACGAGATCGAGATCGTCGTGGACGATCCACGCACATTTTCCGTGCGCAAGAAAGCCGCGGTCGATGAACTCATGGAAAGACTGAGGCAATTCCGGGGAATAATGCCGCCGGATTTCAAATTCGACCGGGAAGAGGCCAATTCCCGTGGCCGATAAAGTCTTTCTCGACAGCAATGTCATTCTGTATTCGCTGTCGAGCGATCAGGACAAAATCAGGGCTGCTGTGTCCTTGCTGGCGCGCAGGCCAACGATCAGCGTGCAAGTCTTGAACGAGGTCGCAAATGTATGCACGACCAAGCTCCGCATGGCGTGGGACAAAACAGATCTTTTCCTGCAAGAAATGCGCGACCTTTGTCGGATCATGCCGTTGACCATCGAAGCACACGAAAATGCGGTCCAGTTGGCGCAGCGCTATCGGTTGCCGTTCTACGACGCCTGCATCGCCGCGTCGGCGCGTGCGGCGAACTGTCGGGTTTTGTACACCGAAGACCTGCATCATGGGCTGGTCGTGGAAGACAGCCTGTTGATCCAGAACCCGTTCAAGCGGTAGTTGACGCAAGCTTTGGGTGCCAGGGCGGGCAGGCCCCGCCGTGGCACCCAAAACGTCTTAAGAACTCATCAATCAATCCAGCTTGCCACGCTGCGTCTGGACCTTTTCCAGCGTCTCGC
>DASWPO010000071.1:0-10460 GCA_036404015.1 Bordetella sp.
CGCCCAGGAACAGCTCGCCGGGCAGGTCCGCGAACAGATCACGATGCAAATGCAGCATCAGGCCGAGAAAGGTCTGCCTTTGCTGGCCGGGCGGCTTGGACTGCTCCAGCACCGCGCCGGTGTGGGCGTCGAAGCGCACGACGTGCCGCGATGCCGGATCCGCCTTGGCCTGTTCCCAAGAGGGCACCAGCAAGACGAATACCTGGGGCTCATCGTCGTCGACGAAGACCGAAGCGACAATATTGTCGGGATAGAGTCGGCGCGCCTCGGCCACCAGCCGGTCGACGCTGGCGCGCGGCGCCGATTCGGGCAGGTCGGCATAGCGCGGCGGATCGAGCCAGTCCTTGATTTCGTCTTCAAATACCAGGGGCAGGCCGGTTACGCAGCTGACCAACAGAAAAATCGTGCAGACGAGGCTTGTCCATTTATGTATGGATACCCACCAACGCAGTGGAACGGAAAACATAGGGTCTCCCTGTGAACGTTCGGGAATCCGGGTGGAGGCGATCCAACGCCACCTGTTCGCGCATCGTCACCAGGAATATCTGATGTTGGCGAGCACCAGGCGCCCCGGGCCGTAATAGCAGGTGCTCGCGGACAAGCAGGAAGAGACATACTTTCGATCGAAGAGATTCGATGCATTGACACTCAGCTGCCAGTTCCTGTTGAAGTCATAGCGGACCGCGGCATCGAACAATGTATAGCCCGGCACCTTCGAAGGCGCGGTCTCGTAGCCTGCTATCCCCCATGCGTTCGAAGCCGTCCCATATGTCTTTCCGACATATCGCACGCCGACGGATAGTCCCAATCCATTCAGGGCGCCGGAGTGAAACGTATAGTCTGCCCAAAGCGACGACATGTTTGCGGGAATCGCGACAGGGTGTTTGCCGAGCGAACTATCGTTTGCTTTGGTGACAACGTTGGCGAGATAGGTGTAGGAAGCGATCAAGCTCAGATTCCTGGTGAGATTGGCGTGTCCTTCGATCTCGAAGCCCCGGGACCGGATTTCTCCAGTCTGAACCTTATATGCGGTGTTTACAGGATCGGGCGTCAGGACATTCTGCTGTGTCAGATTGAATGCCGACACCGTGATGAAGCTGTCATAGCCGGCCGGCTGATATTTCACGCCGGCTTCATATTGCTGGCCGGTGGCCGGTTTGAACGCGGCGCCGCCGAGAGCCGTTCCGGACTGTGGTTGGAATGAGGTGGAATAGCCGATGTAGGGCGCAATGCCGTTTGCAAACTCGTATACCAGGCCCGTTCGCCATGTCGTGGCGCTGTCGGCCATATGGGTCGTGGTATTGGCGATGCTATCGCTGACGTCGCTGGTGGCCCAGTCCTGCCGAACCCCAAGCAGCAAGGAAAGATTGTTCCACTTTATTTGATCCTGGGTGTACAACCCGGCTTGCCTTTGCATGGTGACAGGCTTTGAGTAATAGGGCGGTATTGAGAGAAGGGTTGGTCCGCCGCCACTGAAAACGCCATATATCGGCGAAAGATAGTCGATCGATGGAGCAAGTCCGAGTTGGGCTGTTTCGTCGACATGCAAGTACTGGTAGTCGAAGCCGAGAAGCAGCTTGTGCGCGAACGGCCCGGTCGAGAAGTCTGCTTCGGCCTGATTGTCGACGTCGAACGATGACCTGCGGTTTAGATCGAGGTAAGCGTAGCGGCTGATCGTCCTCTGGTCGGTACCGATGCCTTGTCCATATAGATGCCTTTCGGTCGAGTTGAGATATGAGTAGCGCAAGTTTTGTCTGACTGTCCAGACGCTGTCGAAGCGATGCTCGAGTAGATAGCCAATGGAAGCCTGGTCCCGCTTCCAGGTGTTAAAGCCGGGGTCTCCGATAGAGAAGCTGCGGGAAATCTGGCCATAGCGGCTGGGCAGTACGGTTCCGATGGCGGGCAGCGCGGAGAATGCGCCAAGATCCGGATCATGGGTGTAGCTGGCCAGAATAGTCAGCGTTGTCGCGGCATCGGGATGCCAAGTCAGCGCGGGAGCAATGGCGATCCGTCGATCTTTGTTGTCGTCAACCTGAGTGTCTGCGGTGTGTGCCGTTCCGGTCAGGCGGTAAAGGAGCGTACCGTCCTGGTCGAGGGGGCCGCCGAAGTCGAAATTGGTCTGCGCGCGCCCATAGGAGCCAGTGCCTATTTCGATTTCGTGCAGCGGCGTGTCCACCGGCCGCTTGCTGACGAGATCGACAAGACCGCCGGGGCTTGCTTGCCCATACAGAACCGATGCGGGACCGTGGAGCAGTTCGGCTCTTTCCAGAAAGTAGGGGTCGGTCGAGCTCAGCGGCGGCTGCTTCATTCCATCGAGATACACATCGGGCCTGAAGCCCCGGACGTAAAGATAAGAGTCCGTATAGTTCGATGCCACGCCATAGGCCTCTGAGGTCACGCCGGAGCTATAGCGCAAAGACGACGCCACGGTTTGCGGCCGCTGATCGTCCATTTGCTGCCGCGTAACCACCGAAATGGCTTGCGGAACCTCGATTATCGGCGTGCTGCTCTTGGTTGCGGTCGCGCTTTGCGTGGCCACGTAGCCGTTTCCAGGCCCATAGGCGCTTTCTGCCGTTCCGCTCACGGTTATCGCGGGCATGACAGCCGCAGCCCCGGATTCGGGGATTTTCCGCAGGGAATAAGTCCCGTCGTTCTGTCGTACTGCCTGCAGTCCCGTTCCGGTCAGCAGCAGCGAGAAGGCCTGGCCCAGGGCATAGGAGCCATCCAGTCCCGGCGTGTTCTTGCCTTCGGTTAGCGTTCCCGAGGCGCTCAGCAGCACATTGGCCTGATCGGCGAGCCGGTTCAATCCCGCCGACAGCGGGCCGGCCGGAATTTCGTAGTGGTTGACGCCAACTCCGGTGGCAATACCAGGAAAATCCCGAGCCTGCGCGTGTGCGTTCATACCCGGTGCGACCAGCGCAATCCCCGTCAAAGCGCAGTGCAGCGCGAAGGTCAGCGTCCTGGGAACCTTGCATGAGGCATGGGGGGCCTGTCCGGGCAAGGCCAGACGATCGCCATTGATGGCGCGCGATCGGAACGGGAGACAAAGCATGGGGCGACTTCCCTGAAGTACAGGTTGGGCAAGGAGAGGCCCATCGTCAGCCGACGATTCCGAATGGTCCTCTTTCATCTACGGAATCGAACGAGATGAAAGAAAACGAACCGATTTCGGAAAATTTTTTACGGACGCCAGTTCAACGCTTGGAAAGTCCCGTACTGCCGGTCATCGCGCTTCTACCGTTATCCACCAGGGCAAGGTGCGATGCACCCGTACGGGAAAGTTATTTTCCAGCATGGCCAGCGCGCGCTCGGGATCGTCGATGGGGTAACGCCCCACGACTCTCAACTTGGCCACGTCCGGCGCCACCCCCAGATGCCCGTGCTGGTAGCGGCCCAGCTCCGCGATCAACGTTTCGAGCGGGATGTTTTCAGCCAAGACGACGCCCCGCGTCCATGCCCCGCGCGCAGGGTCGGCCGTTCCTGGGGCCGCGATGGTGCTGGCACTGAACTGTCGCTGCTGGCCTGCGGAGACCACCTGGGTATCGCCGGCCGCATTGCGGATCTGGACACGACCCTCGAAAACCACCAGCAACGTCGAGTCAGGGTTCTGGCGCACGGTAAAGCGGGTGCCGAGCGCCTGCATCCGGCCGAACCGGGTCTGGACCAGGAAGGGACGATGTTGCCCGTCCTGGGCCGTGTCGATGAGGATTTCTCCCATCGCCAGGGTCAATAGGCGTTGAGAGCCGTCATAGGCGACATCGAGGGCGCTTCCGGTGTTCAGCCAGACGCGTGTGCCGTCGTCCAGCACCAGGTCGCGCTGTTCCCCGACGCCCGTGCTGTAGTCCGAACGCCAGGCCGTCACCAGGCTTGGCAAGTTTGTGTGGCGCCATCCCAGCCATCCCAGCCAGCCCGTGCCGGCCAGAGCGGCCAGGCCGCGCAGCACCAGGCGCCGATCCATGGCGCCACGCATTGCGACTTCTACCGCCGCCGCCGCGGCTTCCCGTTGCCCATCCGTGCGCATGGGCTCGAAACGGCGGCTGACGGCCTCGACGTGCCGCCACGCGCGGCGGTGTTCTGGGCGCTGCTCCAGCCATTGCGCCCAAGCCTGGCGCTGCTCGTCGGTTGAGCCGGCGGCATGGAGTGTTGCGTACCACCCAGCCGCCTCTTCAAGACTGGCATAGTCCGCTTTTACCTCGTCGTCGGGCAGCGCCGCGGAAGAAATGGCAGTCATGGTCGATCTCGTCAGACCAGCCCGGCATCGACGAGCATCAGCTGCAACATGGCTTGGGCCAGATATTTCTGGACCATGCGCTCGGATACGACCAGCTTGGCGGCAATTTCCCGCGTGGAGCAACCATGGATTTGCGCCATCACGAAAGCTTGTTGAGCCTTGAGGGAAAGGCGCCCAAGCACGGCGCCGATTTCCAGGATCGTTTCGATCACCATCGCCCGGAACTCGGGCGACGGTTCGAAGGGTTCGGGCCGTGCAGCCAGCTCATCGAGCCACGCCCGCTCGATCTGGCGACGGCGCCAGAGATCCACGCACATGCCGTTGGCCATCGCGCGCAGGTAACCGCGGGCTTCCGGCGCACTGTCGAAGCAGCGCGGCGTCTGCAACAGCCGCAGGAAGGCGTCGTGGGCGAGGTCCGCCGCATCGGTCGCATTGCCCAAGCGGCGCTGCAGCCACCCTTGCAGCCATCCATGATGGTCGCAGTAGAGGGCCTCGACGTTGGGAGTGGATGCCTGGCTTGGCACGATCTTGTGCAGGGCGTCGACAGAAAGTCCAACACCAAATCTAAATGGTAATTACTATCAATTATGGTTGGAAGCTCGGGTTTGTGCAACATGGCGTGATCGGGAACGGATCCGGACCTTATGGCACTGCGAACAGCTGGTCAGGATTCCCGTTTAGATCAACACGATGTCGTATTGCTCTTGAGAATAGGTGGCTTCCACTTCCAGCGACACCGTCTTGCCGACGAAATCGCCCAGCATGGCCAGATGCTGGCTTTCTTCCTCCAGGAACAAGTCCACCACGTCCTGTGAAGCCAGGATGCGGAATTCCTTGGGATTGAACTGACGGCTCTCGCGCAGGATCTCGCGCAGGATCTCATAGCAGACCGTGCGCGCCGTGCGCACATTGCCGCGCGCCTGGCACATGGGGCAAGGCTCGCACAGCTGGTGGGCCAGCGAATCGCGCGTACGCTTGCGGGTCATCTCCACCAGGCCGAGCTGGGTAAAGCCGTTGACCGTCATGCGGGTGCGGTCGCGCGACAAGGCCTTCTTCAGTTCGGCCAGCACCGTATCCCGGTGGTCGGCATCCTCCATATCGATGAAGTCCAGGATGACGATGCCGCCCAGGTTGCGCAGCCGCAGCTGCCGGGCAATGGCTTGCGAGGCTTCCAGATTGGTCTTGAAGATGGTGTCGTCGAAGTTGCGGCCGCCGACGAAACCGCCGGTATTCACGTCCACCGTCGTCAAGGCCTCGGTCTGGTCGATGATCAGGTAGCCGCCGGATTTCAGGTCGACGCGGCGCGACAGGGCCCGGGCAATTTCTTCGTCGACATTGGCGGTGTCGAAGAGCGGACGTTCGCCGCTGTAATGGCGGATGCGGTCGGCGACGGAGGGGGTATAGCGCCGCGCCCATTCCTGCAGTTCCACCGTGGTGCTGCGCGAATCCACCAGGATCGCCCCGGTTTGCGGGCCGACCATGTCGCGCAGCACGCGCTGCGACAGGGTCAGGTCATGGTGCAGCAGGGCGGGGACGGGGTGGCTGCGCGCGGCTTCCTGCACGCTCACCCAGAGCTTGCGCAGGTATTCCAGGTCGGCCGAGATTTCTTCGTCCGTGGCGCCTTCGGCCTGGGTGCGCACGATGAACCCGCCTTTTTCCTCGGCGGGGATGAGGGCTTGCAGCCGCTCGCGCAGCTGGGTGCGTTCCGTCTCGGACTCGATCTTTTGCGAGATGCCGATGTGCGGGTCGTGCGGCAGGTGCACCAGCATGCGGCCGGCAATGCTGATCTGCGTCGACAGCCGGGCTCCCTTGGTGCCGAGCGGGTCCTTGATGACCTGCACCATCAGGGTCTGGCCTTCGAAGATCAGCTTCTCGATCGGGGTCGGGGTCTGGCCCTGGCTGCGTTCGGTCCGGTTCTCGCGCAGGTCGGCGATGTGGATGAAGGCGGCGCGCTCCAGCCCCACGTCGACGAAGGCGCTTTGCATGCCCGGCAGCACCCGCACCACGCGGCCCAGATAGATGTTGCCCACGTAGCCGCGCTGGATGCTGCGCTCGACATGCAGTTCTTGCACGGCGCCTTGCGCCACGATGGCAACGCGCGTTTCGAAGGGGGTGACGTTGATCAGTATGTCTTCGTTCATGGCTCGTGCCGTCTGCAGGATGGTTTGCTGTCTCGTAGGGTACCGTAACCCGGGGACGGATGCGTGCCGGCGGGTTACGCGGCCGGGTGCGCCGCTTTGCCCATGGTTTCCTGGCACACCTCCAGCCAGGCCCGGGCCGCGTGGGAGAGGTAGCGCTGGCCCTGCCAGATATGGGCCAACTCCCACTGCAGGCCGGTTCGGGCCAGCTTGGCCGTGCTCAACCCGCGGGTGTTCATGCGGCGCATCAGGGGTTCGGGCAACAGCGCGACGCCCAAGTCCGCCGACGCCATGGACACCAGGAAATCCCAGTGCGCGCTTTGCGCGGCGATGCGGGGCTGCAGTCCCGCGTCCTGGAAGGCCTGGCGCAACAGGCGGGTCAGGGCGAAATCGTCGCCGGTCAGGATGAGCGGCGTTTCGGCCAGGGCGGAAAGGGGCAGCATGGTCTTGCCGTTCCAGGGCGCCCCGCTCTTGCCGATGGCCCAGATGGCGTGGTTGCCGAAGCGGCGGATCTGCAGGGGGCTGCCGGGTTCGAGGGGGAGCACCGTCGCGCCCACTTCCAGCTCACCCGAGGCCACCTGCCGCTCCACGCTGCGCCCGGTGTCTTCATGCAGGCGCAGCGCAATGTGCGGGTAGCGTTCGCGAAAGCGCTTGACCGCCGGCGTGAAGAGCACATTGATCATGGGCGGGATGCCCACCTCCAGCGTGCCGCGCTCCAGCTGCGTGGTTTCCTGCAGTTCGGCCGACAGCTGCCGCATGACGTCCAGCACCTGGACGCCGCGTTCGTACACCACGCGGCCGGCATCGGTGGGGCGGGCCGTGTGTCCATCCCGGATCAGCAGCTGGGCGCCTGTTTCGGTTTCCAGCTGGCGGATCATTTTGCTGATGGTCGATTGCGTCACGAACAGCTTGCGCGCGGCCTGCGTGAAGTTCGCGCAACGCACGGTTTCGACGAAATAGCGCAGGGCCCTGACATCCATGATGAAAAAACCGACTCAAATTTATGAAATTAATTCATTTTACGACTTGTTTCTCTTGTCCATAGACTCCGCCCATTCAGCGATCCGGCTGCCCGGCGGGCAACCCGGACCGCGCCATTTACCGGGAACGCCGCGCAGACGGTGCCCAGGGCAGCCCGGCATGCCTCGCGTCAGCCCCGTGCCGGGCGCGGACTCAACAGGAGACACCATGCAAGTCGAACGTATCCGTCATCCCGCCTTGTGCGATCGCGTCATGTCCGCCAGGGAGGCCGCGCGGTTCGTGCGCGACGGTATGACCGTGGGCATGAGCGGCTTTACCCGCGCCGGCGATTGCAAGGCCGTGCCCGCGGCCCTGGCCGAACGGGCGGCGAGCGAACCGCTGCGCATCACGCTGATTACCGGCGCCTCGCTGGGGCACGACACCGACAAGCGCCTGGCCCAGGCGGGCGTCCTGGCGCGGCGCATGCCCTTCCAGGTCGACACCACGCTGCGGCGCATGGTCAACCAGGGGGACGTGGCCTTCATCGACCAGCACCTGTCCGAGACGGCCGAGCAATTGCGCGCGGGACATCTGCAGCGCGTCGACGTCGCGTTCATCGAGGCTGCGGCCATTACCGAGGACGGCGGCATCGTGCCGACCATGTCGGTCGGCAATTCGGCCAATTTCGCCGAGCAGGCCGACAAGATCATCATCGAGCTCAACGTCGGCGTGCCCACGGGCATCGAAGGCCTGCACGACATCTACGTCCCGGGCGCGCGTCCCGGCAGGGAACCGATCCCGCTCACGGACGTGTCGCAGCGCATCGGCACGACGAGCATCCGGGTCGATCCCGCCAAGATCGTCGCCATCGTCATCACGGATGAGCCCGACAGCCCGTCCAACGCCTTGCCGCCCGATGCCGAAACCGGCGCCATCGCAGGGCACATCAACGCCTTCCTGAAAAGCGAGGTTCGCCAGGGGCGCCTGAGCCATGGCTTGCTGCCGCTGCAGGCGGGCATCGGCACCATTGCCAACGCCGTGCTGCATGGCTTCGCGGAGTCCGGCTTCGAGCACCTGACCATGTATTCGGAGGTGCTGCAGGACAGCGCCATCGAGCTGATCGACCGGGGGTGCCTGGATTTCGCCTCGGCCTCTTCCATTACCGTGTCGGAGCCGGTCTACCAACGCCTGCTCGACCGCATGGACCATTACCGCAAGCACATCGTGCTGCGCCCGCAGGAAATCAGCAACGCGCCCGAGCTGGTGCGGCGGCTGGGCATCATCGCCATCAATACCGCGCTGGAGGTGGACATCTACGGCAACGTCAATTCCACCCATGTGGGCGGCACCCACATGATGAATGGCATCGGCGGCTCGGGCGATTTCGCGCGCAACGCCCACCTGGCCATCTTCGTGACCAAGTCGGTGGCGCGCGGCGGCGATATCTCCAGCGTCGTGCCCATGGTGCCGCACGTCGACCACAACGAGCATGACGTCGACGTGATCGTGACCGAGCGGGGCCTGGCGGATCTGCGCGGCCTGGCGCCGCGGGAGCGGGCCCGCGCCATCGTCCGGCACTGCGCGCATCCCGCCTACCGGGATGCCTTGCAGGATTATTTCGACCGGGCGTGCGCCACCCGGGGCGGACAGACCCCGCACCTGCTGCGCGAGGCCTTTGCCTGGCACGAGCGCCACGAGGCCACGGGCAGCATGCAGCCGCGGCTGCGCCGCCAGCAGCCGGCCTGATGCCTCGGGCCGGCGCGCGCGTTCAGCCTGCCGAGTTCGCGGAAGCGCCGGGGGCGGCCGTTTGCGCCGCCTGTGGCGCTGCGTCGTGAAAGCGCCGGTACAGCGTGGCCACCAGCGCGCCCGAGATGTTGTGCCACACGCTGAAAATGGCGCTGGGCACGGCCGCCAGCGGCGAGAAATGCGCATGGGCCAGCGCGACGCCCAGGCCCGAATTCTGCATGCCCACCTCGATGGACAAGGCCTTGCGCTGGGCGACCGGCAGGTGGAACACCTTGCCCAGCAGATAGCCCAGCAGCAAGCCGAAACCATTGTGCAGCACCACCGCGAGAAAGATCAGCAGGCCGGATTGCGCCAGGCTGGCCCGGCTGCCGGCCACCACGGCCGCCACGATGATGACGATGGCCGCCACCGACACGATGGGCAGCACCTGCACGAACACCTGGATGCGGCTGCGGAACAGATATTGCGCGGCAGCGCCCAGGGCAATGGGAACCAGCACCACCTGCACGATGGACCAGAACATGGATGCGGCGTCCACGTGCAGCCATTGGTGGGCCAGGAAGTAGATGAGCGCGGGCGTGGCAATGGGCGCCAGCAGCGTCGTCACCGCGGTAATGGCGACCGACAGCGCGATGTCCCCGCGCGCCAGCAGGGACACGACATTCGAGGCGGTGCCGCCGGGGCAGCATCCCACCAGGATCACGCCCACGGCGATCTCCGGCGGCAGGTGAAGCAGCTTGGTCAGGGCCCAGGCGATGGTGGGCATGATGGCGAAGTGGCCGACCACGCCGATGGCGACGACGCCAGGCTGGCGCAGCACGGCGCGGAAGTCATCCCTGGACAGGGTCAGGCCCATCCCGAACATGACCAGGCCCAGAAGAGGGACGATATAGGCGCCCAGCCACTTGAATGAATCGGGCGCGACATAGGCCAGGACGGAAAAGAGCAAGACCCAGAGGGCAAAGGTATTGCCGACGAAGCGGCTGAAGCGGGCGATGGCCTGCATGGAATGAATCCTCCTTTTTGTTTATGCGGGCCATGCCTGCCATCTTGGCGGCGCGTCCCGGGTGGGAGAGGATTCTACTGTCACGGCTGGGCCATGCCTTGGGCTGGTTTGCGTGTTGAAAAGAAGGCGTGCTATATTTACGGGCTCGGCAGCAGCGACATCCTGTGTGGTTTGACGCAGCCGCCGAGGGCGAGAGAGCAGGCCAGCGGGTCGGTTGAGCAGGGTGGGACGTTACCCGGGTTTGACAGTCTCAAAAAAGCGGTTCATAATCTCGTTTCTCTGCTTCTGACGCAGCGAACAGGTTGGGCGAAAGTTCAGCGGGTTTGGCGGCGCGAAGCGGGCAAGAAGAGGGGAGATAGGCGAAGTCAGCTGGTCTTTC
>DASWPO010000072.1:0-9674 GCA_036404015.1 Bordetella sp.
TCGATCTCGGGCGGCGCGGCGGGCAGCCAGGCCTCGAGCTGGGCCAGCACGCGCTCGGCGCGTTCGAGCAAATGAGACAGGTTGGAGGAATCCATAAGGATCACGATCGGTAGTCGGCGTTGATGCTGACGTACTCGTGCGAGAAGTCGCAGGTGTACACGGTCTCGCTCACCGAGCCGCGGCCCAGGGCGATGCGCATGGCGATCTCGGCTTGTTTCATCACGCGCTGGCCATCTTCTTCCCGGTAGGAAGGCGTGCGGCCGCCGTCGTTGGACACCAGCACGTCGCCCAGCCACAGCTTGACCTTGGAGGCGTCCATGTCGTCGATGCCGGCATAGCCGATGGCGGCCAGGATGCGGCCCAGGTTGGGGTCGGAAGCGAAGAAGGCGGTCTTGACCAGCGGCGAGTGGGCCACCGAATAGGCGACCTTGAGCGCTTCTTCCCGGGTGCCGGCCTCGTCGACGCGGATGGTGATGAACTTGGTGGCGCCCTCGGCGTCGCGCACGATCTTCTGCGCCAGGTCGAGCGCGGCGGCCGTCATGGCCTGCGCCACGGCGGCGTAGGCCGGGTCGGACTCGGACTCGATCGCCAGGCCCGACTTGCCGGTGGCGATCAGGATGAAGGAGTCGTTGGTGGAGGTGTCGCCGTCGACCGTGATGCGGTTGAAGGACTGGTCGGCGATCCGGCCGGCCAGCTTGGCCAGCAGCGGCTGGGCGATGCCGGCGTCGGTGGCCAGGAAGCTCAGCATGGTGGCCATATTGGGCCGGATCATGCCGGCGCCCTTGCTGATGCCGGTGAAGGTGAGGGTCTTGCCGCCGATGTCCGCCTTGCGCGAGTGGATCTTGGGCTGCGTGTCGGTGGTCATGATGCCGTGGGCGGCGTTGAACCACTCGTTCGCGCCCAGCCTGGCGATGGCCGCGGGCAGGGCGGCGGTGAGGCGGTCGACCGGCAGGGGCTCGAGGATCACGCCGGTGGAGAACGGCAGCACCTGTTCGGCCGCCACGCCCAGCAGCTTGCCCAGCGCCGCGCAGGTCTGTTCGGCCGCGGCCACGCCCGGCGCGCCGGTGCCGGCGTTGGCGTTGCCGGTGTTGATGACCAGCGCGCGGATGGCGCCGCCGTTTTTGGCGCCCCCGTTGGCAGGCCCGGCGAGATGCGCCTGGCAGACCTGCACGGGGGCGGCGCAGAAGCGGTTGCGCGTGAACACGCCCGCCACGCTGCTGCCTTCGGCCAGGCGGAACACGGTGAGGTCGCGGCGGCCGGCCTTGCGGATGCCCGCTTCGGTGACGCCGATTTCGACGCCGGCGACGGGGAAGATGTCGGATTCGGCGGGGATCTGCAGGTTGACGGCCATGACTTCGGTCTCGTGGTGGCAGGGTTTGCGGGGTGGGCAAGCGGGCGCGGACGACCGCGCGGGACGGCCGCCATTATCTCACCGTCTCCATGCCATGGATGGCGGTCTCGCTGCGCTGCGCGGCAAAAAAAGCCCCCACGCCGCGCCTTCGGCCTGCTGCCCCTCCGAGGGGGCCGTTTTCGCCTTGGGGCGGCCCGGCGGCAAAAAAATCAGGCGGCCTGATTGAGCACGAAGGTGAAGTCCAGCGTGCTGAAGGGCGCGTCCATCTGCGTGCCGTCCGGCGCGGCGCCGGCTTCGTGGCGCTGCCAGTCGGCGATCAGCGAGGCGCGCACGCCGAAGACGGCGTCCGAATCCAGGTATTGGTCGCCGGAGCGGAACACGTGGGTGATCAGGCGCTCGTAGCCGGGCGCCTCGATCATGAAGTGCAGGTGCGCGGGACGCCAGGGGTGGCGGCCCAGCGCTTCGAGCATGGCGCCCACCGGCCCGTCGTGCGGAATGGGATAGGACTCGGCCGTGACGCTGCGGAAGTGGAACGTGCCGTCTGCCCGGCTGCGCAGCTGGCCGCGGGCCTGGCTGCCGGCATCGGCGTACTGCACATCGTAGTAGCCGTCGGAGTCGGCCTGCCAGACGTCGATCCTGGCGTCGGCGACGGGGGCGCCGTCGATGCCGACGACCTTGCCGCTGATGAAGCAGGGCTCGCCCTTGGCGCCGTTGGCCACGTCGTCGCCGTTCTCGTAGTGCGGCGCGCCCTCGACGAAGAAGGGGCCGAACACGGTGGACTCGGTGCAGCCCGGGGGCTTGCGGTTGTTGAGCGCGGTGACCAGCATCGACAGGCCCAGCGTGTCCGACAGCAGGATGAACTCCTGGCGCTTGTCGTCGGTGATGTGGCCGACCCGGGTGAGGAAGTCGATGCCCTGGAACCACTCTTCTTCGGTCAGCCGCACGTCGCGGGCGAATGCGTGCAGGTGCTCGACCAGGCTCGTCATGATCTGGCGCAGGCGCGGGTTCGCGGCATGCCCGTGCCGTTCCAGCACGATCCCGGTGATGGTGTTTTCATCGACGTTGCGCATGAAGCGTCTCCTGGATTATTGGTTTTATTGTCGGTTTTTTACGGCCCGATACGCATGGTGGCGACATCCAGAACGCCGGCCTGGCGGTTGTTGAGCACCAGGCGCACGGTGCCGTCGGGCGCCTGCAGCACCGAGTTGCCGGACTGGACGTCGCTCTGGCCGGCGCGCCGCGCCGAGCGGCCGCGC
The DNA here is from genome assembly GCA_036404015.1 of Bordetella sp. Classification (GTDB taxonomy): domain Bacteria; phylum Pseudomonadota; class Gammaproteobacteria; order Burkholderiales; family Burkholderiaceae_B; genus Bordetella. The sequence continues at coordinate 2,608 of DASWPO010000072.1, forward strand.
GGCGGGGAAAACAGCAGGTCGCCCGGTTTGGCGCCGGGCACGTTCAGCGCGCTGCCGGCCCGGGTGCCGGTGGGATAGATCATGTCGCCCAGCTTGGTTTCCTGGGCCAGCAGGCCTTCGAACGAGACGATGTGCGACGGCCCGTCGACGATCACGTCGGCCTTGAGCAGGGGCAGGTGCTCGATCTGGGCGGCTTCGCTGCCCTCGATGCTCAGCAGCCAGCGCGGCGGGCTGGCCTGGCGCCAGGCCAGCCAGGTGCCGGCGGGCAGGGGCTGGCCGTCGAGGGTATTGCCGGCGGCCAGGTGGCAGCTGTCGAAGCGCGGCTTGTCATGGTCGATGACCAGTTCCACCCGGTGGCTGCGCGAGCAGGTCCAGCCCTGCGCGGCCTGGTCCGCCGCCAGCGCGACCGACCAGGTCTCGCGCGCGGGCAGGCTGCCGCCGCCGGGGCGGACGTGGCGAAAGACCTGCCGGGCCTGCAGGCCGGCCACGGCGACGGCCTGGGGGAAGTCGGCCTGCACGAAGGAGTCGAGCCGCTTGGGCAGGTCGAGCAGCAGGATGGTGCCGGCCGGCATGGCGATGCCGGCGATCAGCTGGGCCTGGTCCAGCACGGTGCGGCGGGCCTGGGCCTCGCGGGTGTCGCGCTGGGCGGCCAGCCAGAGGCTCATCTGCTGGTAGGGAAAGAGGCCGCCGGCCACGGCCAGGGCGGTCATCAGGGCTGGCCCCAGGTGCCTGTGGGCGCGCAGCCACAGGCGGGATTGGCGGTCGATGGCAAGCCGGGTCACCCAGGTCAGCAGGGTACTCAGGCAGGCCAGCGAGACCGCCATGCAGAGGTAGTAATTGCCACCAGGCAACGAGACCGGGATCATGGCGGCATTATGCGCCAATCCGGTACCGGATCACGCGGCGCGCGCCGGCTCAACCGGCCTCGCCCTGGCGCGCCACGATCTGCAGTTTGAGCTCGCCCAGCACCTTGAAGAGCACGTGGCGGCTGGCCTCGGGCATGTCGTCGAACATGCCCTTGACCCAGTCCTCGTGCGCGCGGGCCATGCGGGCGAAGGTCTTGCGGCCCTGGGGGGTGAGCTTGAGCACCGAGCTGCGGCGGTCGGACTCCACCTTGGTGCGCACCACCAGGCCCTCTTTTTCGAGCTGGTCGGTGATGCCGGTGATGTTGCCGTTGGTCACCATCATGTGGCGCGAGAGCTCGCCCATCTTCATGCCCTTGGGCGCGCGCTGCAGCTGGGCCATGAGGTCGAAGCGGGGCAGCGTGGTGTCGAACTCGGTGCGCAGGCGGCCGCGGATGTCGCTCTCGATCAGGTTGGTGCAGGTCAGCAGGCGCAGCCACAGGCGCAGGGCGTGGTGGTCGTCGGGGGCGGCGCGGGTTTCCAGGTCGGGGGCGGGGGTCATCATGTGGGGGTGTCGGCGGGGGAGGAAGTCAGGCCCATCTGCGCGAAGACGGCGCGGGTGAGCGGGCTGTCGGGCTTGCTGAGCTCGAGGACGATGTCGAAGTGGTTGGTGCCCGGCACCAGGGTCAGCTGGCCGGGGTAGCCGCGTGCCTGCCAGGCCTGCAGGTAGTCCCGGCTCTGGCGTTTGAATTCATCGGTTTCGTTGGATCCATAGCTGACGACGATGGGGCAGCCGGACGCGGGCGCATGGCGCTGCGGACTATTGCGCTCGGCGTCGGCCGGGCTCATGCGCATCCATGCGTTGATGTGGGTGTGCACCAGCGGCGTCAGGTCGTACAGGCCGGAGAGCAGCAGGGCGCCCTTGACGAGGTCGGCGGGCAGGCCGGCCGCCTGCTGCCAGCCGGAGGCCAGCATCATGCCGGCCAGGTGGCCGCCGGCCGAACTGCCGCCGATATGGATGCGCGCCGGGTCGCCGCCGTAGCGCGCGATGTTGCGATGCACCCAGGCCAGGGCGCGGCGGTTCTGGTCCACGATGCGGTCCAGCGTGACGGCCGGCGCCAGCGAGTAGTTCACGGCGACCACCACCGCCCCGGCCCGGGTGAAGGCCGGCGCCATGGAGCTGGAGTCGTCCTTGCCCAGGGCGCGCCAATAGCCGCCGTGGATGAAGACGAAGACCGGGGCGGGGCTGGCCGAGCCGGCCGCGGCGGGGAAGACGTCCAGGGTTTCGTCGGGGTCCTCGCCGTAGGCCAGGCCGGTGGCGCAGGGCAGGCTGGCGCGCGCCTGGCGGCTTTGTTCGGTGTATTCGTTCAAGAACACCATGACGTCGGGGACGGTGGCGCGCGCGTTGTACTGCACATCGAGCGCTGCGCGGTCAAATTGGCGGTAAAGGATGTCGTTGGTCATTCCCTGGTAAATCCCTGGTTTTTCTTGCAAATACTTTAAATCTAAACTTGTGCGGCACGCCAGCCGTGAGATCCCGTGCTGGCGGCACCTCTTGCGGCCGCGCCGGAAAGCGCGGCCCTTCCATCCCCGTCCGCTGCGCTCGCGCGCAAGGAGATCGACCATGCGTGTTGTCCATGCCCGTTTGTTGGTTGCCGCCCTGTGGGCCGCCGCCCTGGCGCCTGCCCTGGCCCAGGCCGAGCCCGTCAAGGTCGGCATCGCGTACGACACGTCCGGCCCCTTCGCGGCGCTGGGCGCCGAGGCCCGCGCTGGCTTCGACCTGGCCATCAAGCAACTGGGCGGCAAGCTGGGCGGGCAGCCCACCGAGTTCGTGCAGGCCGACATGGCCGGCAATCCCGACCAGGCCCGCCAGCTCGCCACGCGCTTCATCCAGCGCGACAAGATCGATTTCTTCACCGGGCCCATCGGCTCCAACGTGGCCCTGGCCGTGGGCCCGGCGCTGTTCGCGGCCAAGATTCCCTTCCTGTCCAACAATCCCGGCCCCAGCCAGTTCGCGGGGGCGCAGTGCAATCCGTACTGGTTCGGCCTGTCCTACCAGAACGATGCCTTCCATGAGGCGGCGGGCAAGGTGGCGGCCGACCACGGCTACAAGAAGGTGTATGCCATCGCGCCGGACTACCCGGCCGGCAGGGATGCCCTGGCCGGCTTCAAGCGCGGCTACAAGACGCCCGTCGCCGAGGAGATCTACACCAAGCTGGGCCAGAGCGACTATGCCGCCGAGCTTGCCACGCTGCGCGCGGCCAAGCCCGATGCGCTCTATGTTTTCCTGCCGGGCGCCATGGGCGTGAATTTCATCAAGCAGTTCGTGGCGGCCGGCCTGTCCTCCGGCATCGCCCTGGTGGCGCCGAGCTTCTCGGCCGACGAGGACGTGATCGCCGCCGTGGGCGAGCCCATGCTGGGCATCTACAACACCGCGCAATGGGCCGCCGACCTGGACGTGCCGCGGAACAAGGCCTTCGTCGCGGCCTTCCGCCAGGAATACGGCGGCCGCTACCCCACCGTGTACGCTGCGCAGGCCTATGACGTCATCATGGCCATCGATGCCGCGGTCAAGCAGGTGGGCGGAAAGGTGTCCGACCGCGCCGCCGTGGTCAAGGCGCTCGAGAAGGCGGACTTCTCCTCGGTGCGCGGACCCTTCGCCTACGGCAAGAACCACTATCCCATCCAGGCCTATTACGTGCGGCAGGTGGCCAAGGACGACCAGGGCCGTCTCACCAACAAGCTCGTCGGCAAGGTGTTCGACCGCTACCAGGACGTGTACGTGGGCGAGTGCAAAATGTAGTAGTCGCAAGGCATCAATATGCCTGTTGCAGGCGGCGGTTTTCGTGGTTATTATTAGTTGAAGCTTAAAATATTTAGGTTGGTGCCAGCCGGCTGCCATCGCGCCGGCCGGGCGCCGCCCCTACGGAGTTTTCCATGAAGATCGTCTGCCTGGGCGGTGGTCCCGCGGGCCTGTATTTCGGCCTGCTGATGAAGTTGCAGAACCCCGCGAACGAGGTGACCGTGGTCGAGCGCAACCGGCCCTACGACACCTTCGGCTGGGGCGTGGTGTTTTCGGACGCCACCATGCAGAACCTGCGCCAGGCCGACCCGGTTTCGGCCAAGACCATCGTCGACGCCTTCACCCACTGGGACGACATCGACATCCAGTACAAGGGCCGCAGCATCCGCAGCAGCGGGCACGGCTTCATCGGCATCGGCCGCAAGCACATGCTCAATATCCTGCAGGCCCGCTGCGAGGAAGTGGGCGTGAAGCTGGTGTTCGAAACCACGGTGCAGGACGACCAGCAGGCCGCCATCGACTACGACGCCGACCTGGTCATCGCCTCGGACGGCCTGAACAGCCTGGTGCGCACCCGCTACGCCGACACCTTCAAGCCCGACATCGACACGCGCCGCTGCCGCTTCGTGTGGCTGGGCACCACCAAGGTGTTCGACGCTTTCACCTTCGCCTTCGTCGAGACCGAACACGGCTGGTTCCAGGCCCACGCCTACCGCTTCGAGGACGGCATGTCGACCTTCATCGTCGAAACGCCCGAAGAAACCTGGCAGGCCGCCGGCATCGAAAACATGAGCCAGGAAGAGGCCATCGCCTATTGCGAGCAGCTCTTCGCCGCCCAGCTCGACGGCCACAGGCTCATCAGCAACGCCACGCACCTGCGCGGCTCGGCCATCTGGATCCGCTTTCCGCGCGTGATCTGCAATACCTGGGTGCGGTGGAACGAACTCGGCACCCCGCGAGGCCAGCGCCGCGTGCCCGTGGTGCTGATGGGCGACGCCGCCCACACCGCGCACTTCTCGATCGGCTCGGGCACCAAGCTGGCCCTGGAAGACGCCATCGAGCTGGCCCGCTGCCTGAAGGACACGTCCAGCGTGGAAGAGGGCCTGAAGCGCTACGAAGTCGTGCGCAGCGTCGAAGTGCTCAAGATCCAGAACGCCGCGCGCAATTCGACCGAGTGGTTCGAGAACGTCGCGCGCTACGCCAACCTCGAGCCCGAGCAGTTCGCCTATTCGCTGCTGACGCGTTCGCAGCGCATCTCGCACGAAAACCTGCGCCTGCGCGACCCGGCCTGGCTGGAAGGCTACGAAGCCTGGATCGCCGCGCAGGCGGGCGTCGAGCTGCCCCCGGGCAAACGGCCGCCGCTGCCCATGCTCACGCCCTACAAGGCGCGCGGCGTCACCCTGCCCAACCGCATCGTGATGTCGCCCATGGCCATGTACTCGTGCACCGACGGCGTGCCCGGCGACTTCCACCTGGTGCACCTGGGCAGCCGCGCCATGGGCGGCGCGGGCCTGGTCATGGTGGAGATGACCTGCGTCTCGCCGGACGCCCGCATCACCCCGGGATGCCCCGGCCTGTGGACGGACGAGCAGGGCGCGGCCTTCAAGCGCATCGTCGACTTCGTGCACGGCAACAGCCCTGCGCGCATCGGCGTGCAGCTGGGCCACGCGGGCCGCAAGGGTTCCACGCGACTGGCCTGGGAAGGCATCGACCAGCCCCTGGAGAGCGGCAACTGGCCGCTCGTCTCGGCCTCGCCGCTGCCCTATATCGAGGGCGTCTCGCAAGTGCCCAGCGCCGCCACGCGCGCCGACATGGACCGCGTGCGCGATGATTTCGCGGCCGCCGCCCGCCGCGCCGCCGCCGCCGGCTTCGATTGGCTCGAACTGCATTGCGCCCACGGCTACCTGCTGTCGTCCTTCATCTCGCCGCTGACCAACCAGCGCGGCGACGAATACGGCGGCAGCCTGGAAAACCGCCTGCGCTTCCCGCTGGAGGTCTTCCGCGCCGTGCGCGCCGCCTGGCCCGAAAACCAGCCCATGTCGGTGCGCATCTCGGCGCACGACTTGGTCGAAGGCGGCATCACCGCCGACGACGCCGTGGCCATCGCCCGCCACTTCAAGGCCGCCGGCGCCGACATGATCGACTGCTCGTCGGGCCAGGTGAGCCGCGACGAAAAACCCGTGTACGGCCGCATGTTCCAGACGCCTTTCGCCGACCGCGTGCGCAACGAGGCCGGCATTCCCACCATCGCCGTGGGCGCCATCTTCGAGGCCGACCACGCCAACGGCATCATCGCCTCGGGCCGCGCCGACCTCTGCGCCCTGGCCCGCCCGCACCTGGCCGACGCCTCCTGGACGCTGCGCGAAAGCGCCCGCGTGGGCTACCGCGACGTGGCCTGGCCCAAGCAGTACTTCGCCGGCAAGCGCCAGCTCGAAACCAACTTCGAGCGCGCCGCTTCCTTCGCCAAGCTGGACATCAAATAGGCGAGCCGACATGAGCGACGTGACGGATGACCGGATGGATGAGCCGACGCAAGCACTGGCCGGCCGGCACGCCCTGGTCACGGGCGGGGCGCGCGGCATCGGCCTGGCCTGCGCGAAAGCGTTGCTGGCACGCGGCGCCAGGGTCACGCTACTGGGCCGCGGCATCGAATCGCTGCAAGCCGCAGCGGCTTCGCTGAACGCCCCGGGCCGCGTGGGCTGCGCGGTCGCCGACATCGCCGACGAGGCTTCGGTACAGGCCGCCTTCGCCCAGGCCGCGGCGCAGTTCGGCCCGGTGCACATCCTGGTCAACAACGCCGGCCAGGCCAGCAGCCAGCCCTTCGCCCGCACCGACGCCAGGCTGTGGCGCGACATGCTGGCCGTCAATCTCGACGGCACCTTCCACTGCATGCAGGCGGCCCTGCCCGGCATGCTGCAAGCAGGCTGGGGCCGCATCATCAACGTCGCCAGCACGGCCGGCCTGGTGGGCTATGCCTATGTCAGCGCCTACGTGGCCGCCAAGCACGGCGTCATCGGCCTCACCCGCTCGGTGGCTCTCGAGGTCGCCAAGAAAGGCATCACCGTCAACGCCGTGTGCCCCGGCTACACCGAGACCGACATCGTGCGCGGCGCCGTGGCCAACATCGTGCAGAAAACCGGCATGAGCGAAGACCAGGCGCGCGCCAATCTAGCCGAACGCAACCCCCAAGGCAAACTGGTGCGGCCCGAAGAAGTCGCCGACGCCGTCGCCTGGCTGGCCCTGCCGTCCGCCGGCGCCGTCAACGGCCAGTCCATCGCAATCGACGGCGGCGAGGTAATGACAGGCTGAAGAATTGGAACCATTGCAAGTCCGTTCGGCGGGCAAGCCCCTGCCGGCCCTTTGAGGCGGGGGCAGCCCCCGCAGGGGGCCGAGGGCGCCTGATGGCGCGCCCGAGCCCCGCC
>DASWPO010000073.1:0-4978 GCA_036404015.1 Bordetella sp.
GGCAACTACGACTACGAGCACAAATACTTTTCCGACGACACGCAGTATTTCTGCCCGGCCGACCTGCCGGCCGGCCTGGCCGCGGAAATCCAGGACATCGTCGTGCGCGCCTACCGCGCGCTGGGCTGCGAAGGCTGGGGCCGCGCCGACCTCATCCTCGACCGCGACAACCGGCCCTGGCTGCTGGAACTGAACACCTCGCCCGGCATGACCGGCCATTCGCTGGTGCCGATGGCGGCGCGCGCCGCGGGCATGAGCTATGCCGACCTGTGCGTGACCATCCTGTCCGAGGCGTCGTGCAAGCTGCGCAGCCCGGCGCGGGAAGGCTGAAGGGAGCCCTAAGTGTGGAACGACGCTCGCACCATCAACCTGATCGCCAACACGCTGGCCGTGCTGGCGGTGGCGGCCATGCTGGTCGCCGGGTTGGCATGGGTGGCGCAACGGCCGTATTTCGCGCTGCGCGGCATCGAGCTGGAATCGGCGCCGGACAGCCCGCTGCGCTATGTGTCGACCGGCTCGGTGCGCTCCGGCATCGCCGGGCACCTGAGCGGCAACTTTTTTACCGTCGACCTCAACCAGGCGCGCTCCCTGTTCGAGTCGGTGCCCTGGGTGCGGCACGCCTCGGTGCGGCGCATATGGCCCAACATCCTGCGCGTGCGCATCGAAGAGCAGCAGCCGCTGGCGCTGTGGAACGAGAACCAGATGATCAACACCTGGGGCGAGGCGTTCACCGCCAATATGGGCGAGCTGGACGACGACTCGGATCTGCCGCAGTTCTCCGGGCCCGAGGGCAGCGAGGAGCTGGTGGTGCAGCGCTATGCCGAGCTGGCGCGCTGGTTCGCGCCGCTCAATCAGCACGTGACCGAGCTGGACCTGAGCCCGCGCTATGCCTGGCGCGCCACCCTGTCCACCGGCATGGTGCTGGACCTGGGCCGCGATCCGGCGGCCGATGCGCCCGATCCGCTGGGCCTGCCGGGGGCGCTGCCGTTCGCCGCGCGCATCCAGCGTTTCGTCCAGGCCTGGCCGGCCGTGCAGGGCAAGCTCGAGGGCCGCGAGGTGATGCAGGCCGACCTGCGCTATCCGAACGGCTTTGCACTGGCGCTCGCGCCGCTGCCGGAAACTCATTCAACCAAACCCGACTCTAAATCCTCCAAGAAGCGATAACGCCATGACCCGTGACATCAAGGACCTCATCGTCGCCCTCGACATCGGCACCAGCAAGGTGGTCGCCGTCGTGGCCGAGATATTGCCGGAGGGGCGGTTCGAAGTGCTGGGCCTGGGCCAGCATGAATCGCGCGGCATGCGCAAGGGCGTGGTGGTCAATATCGAAAGCACGGTCAACTCGATCCAGCGCGCGCTGGAAGAGGCCGAGCTGATGGCCGACTGCAAGATCCGCGACGTCTACACCGGCATTGCCGGCAGCCACATCCGCAGCTTCAACTCCAGCGGCATGGTGGCCGTGAAGGACAAGGAAGTCACCGCCACCGACGTGGCCCGCGTGATCGAGACGGCCAAGGCGGTGAACATCCCCACCGACCAGCAGGTGCTGCACGTGCTGACGCAGGAGTTCATCGTCGACGGCCAGGAAGACATCCGCGAGCCCATCGGCATGAGCGGCCTGCGCCTGGAAGTGCGGGTGCACATCGTGACCGGCGCGGTGAGCGCCGCGCAGAACATCGTCAAGTGCGTGCGCCGCTGCGGCCTGGAAGTCCAGGACCTGATCCTGCAGCCGCTGGCCTCCAGCCTGGCCTGCCTGACCTCCGATGAAAAGGAGCTGGGCGTGGTGCTGGTGGATATCGGGGGCGGCACCACCGACGTGGCGATTTTCACCGGCGGCGCCATCCGCCATACGGCGGTGATCCCGATCGCGGGCGACCAGATTACCAACGATATCGCCGCCATGCTGCGCACGCCCACGCCGGACGCGGAAGAAATCAAGCTGCGCTACGGCGTGGCCAAGCAAGTGCTGGCAAGCCCCGATGAGACCGTCGAGGTTCCCGGGCTGGGCGACCGGGGCCCGCGCCAGGTCAAGCGCCAGGCGCTGGGCGCGGTGATCGAGCCGCGCATCGAAGAGCTCTTTAACCTGGTGCAGCAAGTCGTGCGCGAATCCGGCTACGAAGACCTGCTGGCGTCGGGCGTGGTGCTCACCGGCGGCACCGCCCAGTTGCCCGGCATGATCGAGCTGGCCGAAGACGTGTTTCTCAAGCCTGTGCGCGTGGCCGTGCCCGAATACGAGGGCAGCCTGGCCGACGTGATGCACAACCCGCGGTTTTCCACGGTGATGGGCCTCCTGCAAGAGGCCCGCATGCAACGCCTGCGCGGCCGCAAGGTGGCGACCCAGGCCGGCAGCTTCAAGTCGGTGCTGGCGCGCATGAAGGAATGGTTCATGAATTAAGCGGGAAGCGGCGGGTTTCTAGGCCTGCCGGGAGCGAGCCCAAGCCGAAGCGGCGCGGACGGACTCCAAAGAGGCGCTTCAAAACCGGTGCGGATCAGGAGATCGGCACCTGCTTTGAGGCGATTCACAAACTAGTAGGGGAATGTTTTCTTACTTGTGATTTGCCTTATGGACAGATGAGGGAGTAGTCATCATGATGAATTTCGAGATGCTTGACAGCAGTACCAAAGGGACCGTCATCAAGGTGGTCGGCGTGGGCGGGGCGGGCGGCAACGCCGTCTCGCACATGATCCGCAGCGGCGTGAGCGGCGTGGATTTCATCTGCGCCAATACCGACGCGCAGGCGCTGGCCGCGACCAACGCCGCGGTGCAGATCCGCCTGGGCCGCACCGGCCTGGGCGCCGGCGCCAAGCCCGAGCAGGGCCGCGCCGCCGCCGAAACGGCACGCGAGGAAATCCGCGCGGCGCTCAACGGCGCGCACATGGTGTTCATTACCGCTGGCATGGGTGGCGGCACCGGCACGGGCGCCGGCCCCGTGGTCGCGGAAGTGGCCAAGGAGCTGGGCATCCTGACGGTGGGCGTGGTGACCAAGCCTTTCACGTTCGAAGGCAACAAGCGCCTGAAGATGGCCGAAGACGGCATTGCCGAACTGGGCAAGCACGTGCATTCGCTCATCGTGGTGCTCAACGAGAACCTCTACGATCTGATGGACGAGGACGCCACCCAGGAAGACTGCTTCAAGTCGGCCGACGACATCCTGCACAACGCCTGCGCCGGCATCGCCGAAATCATCAACGTCGAGGGCAACGTCAACGTCGACTTCGAAGACGTCAAGACGATCATGGGCGAGCAGGGCCAGGCCATGATGGGCACGGCCACCGCCAGCGGCGCCGACCGCGCCCGCGTCGCGGCCGAGAAGGCCATTGCCTGCCCGCTGCTGGAAGGCGTGGACCTGAACGGCGCCCGCGGCGTCCTGGTGAACATCACCGCCAGCCGCTCGCTGAAGATGCGCGAAACCCGCGAAATCATGGAGACCATCCGCAGCTACGCTTCGGACGACGCCACGGTGATCTTCGGCACGGCCTACGACGAGTCCATGGGTGAAAACCTGCGCGTGACCGTGGTTGCCACCGGCCTGGGCAAGGCTGCGGCCCGCCCGCAACTGGTGCAGACCTCGGCCGTCGACCTGCGCACGGGTACCGACAACGTGGCGTTTGTTGCCGCGCCGCAACAGGGTGACTACCGCGGCATGGACGTGCCTTCGGTGATGCGCAACCCGCGCAGCCACGCGACGGCCCAGGTGCGCGCGCTGGAAAGCTCGGGCATGGACCACTTCGACATCCCGGCTTTCCTGCGCAAGCAGGCCGACTAAGCCTGTCGGGCCCCGGTTTGCGGGGCGGTACCTCCCTCAATCTGCGGCCCGCCTCCCCGGGCGGGCCGCAGGCGGAGCGTCTGCCGTAGCAGGCGATTTAAGTGCCGTAGCGGTAATAATGTGAAGTATTTGCAAGGAAAAGGGGACGTACTGATGGCGCAAGCCGCGCCGCCCGGTTTACAATAAAGCCTTACAAAAATATTAAACTTGCCTCTAACTATGTTCCGTCAGCGCAGTATCCAAAATCTCGTTCGTACGACCGGCGTGGGTGTCCACTCCGGGCGCCGGGTCGAGATCACCCTGCGCCCGGCCGAAGCGAATACCGGCATCGTGTTTCACCGCGTCGACCTGCCCGAGGTCGTCGACCTGCCCGCCCGCGCGGACGGGGTGGGCGACACCCGCATGGCGTCGGTGCTGCAAAACGGCAATGTGCGCGTTTCCACGGTCGAACACCTGATGTCGGCGCTGGCCGGCCTGGGCATCGACAACCTGCACGTCGATCTTACCGCCGAAGAAGTGCCCATCATGGATGGCAGCGCGGCCACCTTCGTGTACCTGCTGCGTTCGGCCGGCATCGTCGAGCAGAACGCGCCCAAGCGCTTCATCCGCGTGCTCAAGCCCATCGAGGTGCGTGAAGGCGAGGGCCCCGACGCCAAGTGGGCCCGCCTGGAACCGCATGAAGGCTTCGCCCTGGCGTTCTCCATCGACTTCCAGCACCCGGCCATCGATTCCACGGCCAACTTCGCCGAAATCGACTTCGCCACGCATTCCTATGCCCGCGAGATCGCCCGCGCGCGCACCTTCGGCTTCGTCAACGAGGTCGAGGCGCTGCGTTCCATGGGCCTGGCCCGCGGCGGCAGCCTGGACAACGCCATCGTCATGGACGAGTACCGCGTGCTCAACAGCGACGGCCTGCGCTACGACGACGAGTTCGTCAAGCACAAGATCCTCGACGCCATCGGCGACCTGTACCTGCTGGGCAAGCCGCTGGTGGCCCGCTATGTGGCCAACAAGTCGGGCCACGCGCTCAACAACCTCCTGGCCCGCACCCTGATGGCCGACCAGGCCGCCTGGGAACAGGTCACCTACGAGTCGCAGGCCGAAGCGCCGCAGGCCTACCGCCACGAGTGGAAGCTGGCGTAAAAAGCCTGGCCCGATGAAAAACGCCGCTGATGCGGCTTTTTTTTTATGGCATGGAGAGGCTGGAAGCA
>DASWPO010000074.1:0-11162 GCA_036404015.1 Bordetella sp.
GGGCAGCCCCGCAGGGGCCGAGGGCGCGTCGTCTTGCGCCCGAGCCGCCGCGATGCAGCCCGCACCCAGCCCCGGCCCCCGACGGACGGGTTTAGCAGTGCAAGTCTCGGGGTCTCAAATAACGACGCATACGGCGCCAAAAGATCAAGGCAGCCCGTCGATCCTGTCGCCCGCCTTGATCCCCTTGCCGACAAACCAGCCCTGGGCCATTTCCAGCGCATAGCGTACCGGCTTGCGCGAGCAGTGGCTGTCGTCGGTTTCGGCGGCCATGTTCTCGAGGTTGACGATGGTGCCGTCGTCGGCCATGAAGGCGATGGACAGGGGCCGTGGCGTGTTGTGCATCCAGAAGCACTGCTGGTCGGGCACCTCGAAGACGAACAGCATGCCGTCGTTGCCGGGCAGCGCCGGGCGGAACATCAGCCCGCGCTCGCGCTCGCTGTTGGTGTCGGCGACCTCGGCGTGGATGACGTGGATGCCGGCGGCCAGCTGGATGACGGGCAACTGGGGCTGCGGCCCTTGCGCTTGCTGGCCTTGCGCCGCGGCCAGCAGGGGAGCCGCCAGCAGCACGGCGGCCAGCAGCGGTTGAAACAGGGGGCGGGATGGGAAGGAGCGGCGCTTGATGAGGGACGGCATGTGCGGCGGGCGTGGGAAAATACCAATGAAAAAGGCGAGGGGTGGACCCTCGCCTTGCATGATACCTTTGAAGATCAGGCCGCAGTGATGTTCAGTGCCTGCTTGCCCTTGGGGCCTTGGATGATCTCGAACGAAACCTTCTGGCCTTCCTTCAGGGTTTTGAAACCGTTCATCTGGATGGACGAGAAGTGGGCGAACAGGTCCTCGCCGCCATCATCGGGCGTGATGAAGCCGAAGCCTTTCGCGTCGTTGAACCATTTGACGGTGCCCGTGGCTTTAGGATTGTTCCCCGGGACAGCGGATGCGGTCGTATCAGACATGCGGACTGCCTCTTGTATCGTATGTTGACTAAAGGGCTCGGCAAGTTGCCGCGTCCCCTGGAGTCCGGTGCGGCAAACCAAGCAAGTCGCCTGTAAGCCTCCCGAATGGAACCGATAATGCTTTGATTTTCTTTCAATAGTCAAGTATGGAAACCGCGCATGTCCGCATGTAATTTTCAGTAATTGCCATCATGTCGCCCAGGTTTGACTAGAATAAGCAGGCTTATGAGTTCGACATTGGATACCCAGAACGATCAGGTCGTGGAAAAGGCGCCAGCCAAGACCGCGCCGCCACCCATGTACCAGGTGGTCCTGCTCAACGACGACTACACTCCCATGGAGTTTGTGGTCAAAGTGCTGCAGAAATTCTTCGGCAAGAGCCACGAAGAGGCCACCCGCATCATGCTTCAGGTGCACCACGAAGGCCGCGGCATCTGCGGGGTCTACCCGCGCGACGTCGCCGCCACGCGCATTGCGCAGGTGTCGCAATACGCCCGCGCGCGCCAGCACCCCCTGCAATGCGTGATGGAACCCGTATAAAAGCAATAGAAAAACCGGGAAACCCCCATAGTCTTGCCCATGCAGGACGTCCGCGTGGGGTATGCTGGCTGTGCCTGTCCAGCTCGTCTCGCGCCGTTGTTTTTCCGGCGAATCTTGATTGCTGGCGGGGCATCCCCATATAGGCTGGGTATGCACGTGTGCTTATTCGTGGCGGCCCGCATGGGAAATCACTGGCGCTGAGCGCCGATAGGCATAGAATAAATAGCGCGTACGTGGCCGCTTTGGCATGTATTCGGTAAGACCCGTGGCAAGACCCGGAGGAAGCGTGATTTCTCAAGAACTTGAAGTCAGCCTGCATATGGCGTTTGTCGAGGCGCGTTCCGCCCGGCATGAATTTATTACGGTGGAGCACCTGCTGCTGTCACTGCTGGACAATGCGTCGGCCGTCGAAGTGCTTCGAGCCTGCGCCGCCAACCTGGATGACCTGCGCCGCAACCTGCGCCAATTCGTCACCGAGAACACGCCTGTCATTCCCAGCGGGTCCGAGGTCGATACCCAGCCCACGCTGGGTTTCCAGCGTGTGATCCAGCGCGCCATCATGCACGTCTCGGCCGGCGGCACCGGCAAGAAGCCGGTCACCGGGGCCAACGTGCTGGTCGCCATCTTCGGCGAGAAGGACTCCCACGCCGTGTACTACCTGCAACAGCAGGGCGTCACGCGCCTGGACGTGGTCAATTTCCTGTCGCACGGCATCACCAAGCAGCCCCAGGAAGAGCCCGCCGCGCCCCAGAAAGAGCAGCAGGCCAGCGCGGAAGAGCAGGGCGGCGAGGGCCGCCAGTCGCCGCTGGACCAGTTCGCCACCGATCTCAACGCCGCCGCCCTGGCCGGCCGCATCGATCCGCTCATCGGCCGCGAGCACGAGGTCGAGCGCGTCATCCAGGTGCTGTGCCGCCGCCGCAAGAACAACCCGCTGCTGGTGGGCGAGGCCGGCGTGGGCAAGACCGCCATCGCCGAGGGCCTGGCCTGGCGCATTACGCGCGGCGAGGTGCCCGAGGTGCTGCAGACCTCCCAGGTCTTCGCGCTCGACATGGGCGCGCTGCTGGCCGGCACCAAGTACCGCGGCGATTTCGAGCAGCGCTTGAAGGGTGTGCTCAAGCAGGTGAAGGCCAACCCCGACGCCATCCTCTTCATCGACGAGATCCACACGCTGATCGGCGCCGGTTCCGCCTCGGGCGGCACGCTCGACGCCTCCAACCTGCTCAAGCCGGCCCTGTCCTCGGGCCAGCTCAAGTGCATCGGCGCCACCACCTACAACGAATACCGCGGCGTGTTCGAGAAAGACCACGCCCTGTCGCGCCGTTTCCAGAAAATCGACGTGCCCGAGCCCAGCGTCGAGCAGACCGTGCAGATCCTGCGCGGCCTGAAGAGCCGCTTCGAAGAGCACCACAACGTGCGCTATTCGGCGGCGGCGCTGTCGGCCGCGGCCGAGCTGGCGGCCCGCTACATCAACGACCGCCACCTGCCCGACAAGGCCATCGACGTCATCGACGAGGCCGGCGCCGCGCAGCGCCTGCTGGCCGCGTCCAAGCGCAAGAAGGTCATCGGCAAGGCCGAGATCGAGGCCATCGTCTCCAAGATCGCCCGCATTCCGCCGCAGTCCGTCTCCAACGACGACCGCAGCAAGCTGGCCACCCTCGACCGCGACCTGAAAACCGTCGTGTTCGGCCAGGACCAGGCCATCGAAGCCCTGTCGGCCGCCATCAAGATGGCGCGCTCCGGCCTGGGCAAGCCCGACAAGCCCATCGGCGCCTTCCTGTTCTCCGGCCCCACCGGCGTGGGCAAGACCGAAGTGGCCAAGCAGCTCGCCTTCACCCTGGGCGTAGAGCTGCTGCGCTTCGACATGTCCGAGTACATGGAGCGCCACGCCGTGTCGCGCCTCATCGGCGCGCCGCCGGGATACGTCGGCTTCGACCAGGGCGGCCTGCTTACCGAGGCCATCACCAAGCAGCCGCACTGCGTGCTGCTGCTCGACGAAATCGAGAAGGCCCACCCCGACATCTTCAACATCCTGCTGCAGGTCATGGACCACGGCACGCTGACCGACAACAACGGGCGCAAGGCCGACTTCCGCAACGTCATCATCATCATGACGACCAACGCGGGCGCCGAGACGCTCAACCGTCCCACCATCGGCTTCGCCAACAGCCGCGAGGCCGGCGACGAGATGGTCGAGATCAAGCGCATGTTCACGCCCGAGTTCCGCAACCGGCTCGACGCGATCATCCCCTTCGGGTCGCTCACGCGCGACATCATCCTGCGCGTGGTCGACAAGTTCCTCATGCAGCTCGAAGACCAGTTGCACCAGCGCCGCGTCGAGGCCGTCTTCACCGAACGCCTGCGCGCGTACCTGGCCAAGACGGGTTTCGATCCGGTCATGGGGGCCCGTCCCATGCAGCGGCTCATCCAGGACACCATCCGCCGCGCCCTGGCCGACGAGCTGCTGTTCGGCAAGCTGGTCGATGGCGGTACCGTCACCGTGGACGTCGACGAAGCGGACAAGGTCGTCCTCAGTTTCGAAGACGGCAAGCCCACTGGCAGTTCGGCTCCTCCTGAGGAAGTCGCGCTGGCCGACTAAGCTTTGGACGACCAGCCGCTGATCGCCTGTGAGCACTGCGCCAGCATCTATCGCCGGCGCGTCCTGAGGCATGGGGAACTGGCGGCCTGCACGCGGTGCGGCACGGTGCTGTGGCGCTACAGCCGGCTGACCTTGAACGAATGGCTCGCCATCGCCTTGGCGGGCCTTTTGCTTTTCTGCATCGCCAACGCCTATCCGGTGGCCCGGATCGAGGTCTACGGCGCCGAACGCGGCGCCACGCTGCTCGATGCCGTGTTCATCACCTGGCAGCAGCACCATTGGCTGGTGTCGATCATGACGGGCCTGGCCGGCTTCGTGCTGCCGCTACTGCAATTGCTCGCGCTGCTGGGGCTGCTGCTGCCCCTGGCCCGCGGCCGGATGCCGGCCGACATGGCGCAGGCCTGCCGCCTGCTGGGCTGGCTGCGGCCCTGGAGCATGGTGCCCGTTTTCGTGCTGGGCACCGTCGTGTCGCTGGTCAAGCTGGCCAGCGCGGCCGATGTGCACATGGGCATGGGCTTGCCGGCCTTCGGCCTGCTGACCATCCTGCTCACCATGCTGGGCCGGCTGTCGCCCAAAGTATTGTGGCGCTATGCCGAGACCGCCGGCCTGGCCGAGGTGCGCGAGCCCGAGTACAAGCCAGGGCATACACTGGTGGGCTGCCATGCCTGCGGGCAGGTGCAGGATCTGGCCGATACGGAGTCCGGCGACGAGACGCCGCATTGCGTGCGCTGCCATGCGGTGCTGCACCGGCGCAAACCGCAGTACCTGGCGCGCACTTGGGCGCTGCTGCTGGCCGCGGCCATTCTCTATATACCGGCCAATGTCCTGCCGGTCATGCGCATCGCTTCCGTCGTGGGCGACAGCGACCACACCATCCTGGGCGGCGTGGTCGAGTTGTGGGACGGCGGTTCGTGGGATATTGCGCTGATCGTGTTCGTGGCCAGCGTGGTCGTGCCGCTGACCAAGCTGTTGTCCCTGGCGCTGCTGGCCCTGCGCGCGCAGTGGGGCGACGTCACGGGCCTGCGGGCGCGCACCCGGCTCTACGAGCTGGTCGAGTTCATCGGCCAATGGTCCATGCTCGATGTATTCGTGGTGATCCTGCTCTCGGCGCTGGCGGATTTCCCCGGCCTGATGCGCATCAGCGCCGATGCCGGCGCGGCCGCCTTCGGGATGGTGGTGGTGCTGACCATGCTGGCCGCCATGAGTTTCGACCCGCGCCGCGCCTGGGACGAGGAAGACAACGCGCTGACGCGCATCAAGGAGTTGCATTGAATGGCTGATCAGACGCCGCCCCCGGAAAAGCCGGCCGCGCCGGCCCCCGTCATCGTGCGCAGGCGCAAGAGCCGCATCTCCTGGATCTGGCTGGTGCCGCTGGTGGCGGCCCTGGCCGGCCTGTCGCTGGTGGTGCGCACCTGGATGCAGGCCGGGCCCGAGATCACCATCTCGTTCAGCACGGCCGAGGGGCTGGTCGTCGGCCAGACCCAGGTGCGCTACAAGAATGTGGTGATCGGCGTGGTCAACCATATCCATTTCAACCACGACCGCAGCAAGGTGCTGGTCGACGCCTCGCTCAACAAGGAGTCGGCCGACATCGCGCGCGAAGGCACGCGCTTCTGGGTGGTGCGGCCGCGCCTGGGGTTCACCGGCGTGTCGGGCCTGGGCACGCTGCTGTCCGGCGCCTATATCGGCGTGGACATCCCGCAAGACAGCGACCTGCGCGGCAAGCCCGAAAAGCTCAATTTCCAGGGCCTGGAGACGCCGCCGGCCGTTACCCATGACCTGGCGGGCAGGCATTTCACGCTCAAGGCGGCCGACCTGGGCTCGCTGGACATCGGCTCGCCGGTGTATTTCCGCCGCATCAGCGTGGGCCGGGTCGTGGGCTACAAGCTCGACGAGAAAGGCGATTCGGTCGACGTGGACGTATTCGTCGACGCGCCCAATGACCGCTATGTCACCCAGCATGCGCGGTTCTGGAATGCCAGCGGGGTGGATGTGTCGGTCAATGCCGACGGCTTGAAGATGCGCACCGAGTCGCTGGTGTCGCTGGCCATCGGCGGCCTGGCCTTCGAGACGCCGGACGACCTGCACGATGATCCGGCGGCCACCGAGGGCGCGCAGTTCAAGCTGTACGACAGCGAGACCGAGGCGCGTTCCGTGCCGCGCGGCCTGGCCTATGCGGTGCGCATGCGCTTCGACCAGTCGGTGCGCGGCCTGGCCGTGGGCGCGCCGGTCGATTTCCAGGGCATTACGCTGGGTACGGTGTCGGCCATCAACATCGATTTCGATCCGCAGAAAAAGCGGTTCTATGCGCTGGTCGACGCCACCTTGTATCCGGAGCGCCTGGGCAATGTGCTCAGCAAGGTCGAGTCCCGTCTCAAGCCCGACGAGCGCGCGCCCGACCTGCTGCTGAGCGAGATGGTGAAGTACGGCCTGCGCGCCCAGCTGCGGCCGGCCAATCTGCTGACGGGGCAGCTCTTCGTCGTGCTGGATTCCTTCCCCAACACCCCGCCCGTCGATTTCGTCCTGACCAAGCCGCCCATGATTCCGACGGTGCCGGGCCAGTTCGACCAGTTGCAGGAACAGGTGGGCAGTATCCTGTCCAAGATCTCGAAGGTGCCTTTCGACCAGATCGGCACCGCGCTGCGCGACACGCTCACCAACACCTCGAGCCTGATGGCGCAGCTCGACAAGCAAGTCACGCCGGAGGCGCGGGGCGTGCTCAGGCAGGCGCGGCAGTCGCTGGAGTCGGTCGACAAGCTGCTGGCGCCCGATGCCGGGCTGGCGACCGGCACGCAGCGCACCATGCAGGAACTCGACCGGGCCGCGCGTTCGCTGCGCGCCCTGGCGGACTATCTGCAGGCCAATCCCGAGTCCCTGCTGCGCGGCCGCGGCAGCGATCCCATCCCCGGTGCGGGGCCCGTAAAGAACTGATGAACGAGACATGTCGAATCGGATCATGATCAAGGCAGAAACAACCCGGGGCATGGCGCGGCGGCTGCCGCCTTCCGGGCGGCCGGCGCATCGCCTGTTCGCGCTGGCGTCGGCCGCGGCCCTGGCGGCGCTGGCCGGCTGCGCCGGCTCGCCGCAGGTGCGCTATTACACCTTGACGACGCCTGTGTCCGTCGAAACGGCGCAAGCGCCGGCCGCGGTGGCCGATTACGCCATCGAGGTCATGCCGGTGTCCGTGCCGGCCCAGGTCGACCAGCCGCAGCTCATGCTGCGCAGCGGTTCGGGCGAACTTACCGCCCAGTATTCGGACCGCTGGAGCGCGCCCTTGCCCGACGAATTGCGCAATGCCTTGTCCGACACGCTGACCCGCCAGCTGGGCGCGCCCGATGTGCACCAGCTGGCGCCGGCGGCCAGCCTGCCGGTCTGGCGGGTGCAGGTGGACGTCCAGCGTTTTGACGCGTCGACGACCGGGCCGGCGGTGATCGACGCCACCTGGCGGGTGCGCCCCGTGCAAGGCGAGGGCGGGGCCATGCTGTGCCGCAACCGGGTCGAAGTGCCGGTGGCCCCGGGCCCCGGCCTGGACGCGGTGATCGTGGCCGAGCAGCAGGCCGTCGCCCTGCTGGGGCGCACCATCGCCTCGGCCGTGCAGTCGCAAGGCCGCCAGGCCGTGGCCGCTTCGGACCAGGTGCAGGCGCCGCGCTGCACGCGCTAGTTCCTCAAGGGCCGGATTTAGTGGTTAACCAGTATTTTTAAAAAGGTGCAACCTCCTTAGGATTGCGGTACTACCGATTGCAGTACTAAGGAAATCGTCTTGTCCATCACTGCCACGCCCGATGGGTTGCGCGTGCCGGCGCCCGCGCGGCAAGGGCGCTTCCCCTGGGCCCGCTGCCTGCACCGCGCCTTCGTGGCGCTGATGTACCTATTCATGCTCAGCCCGCTGATCGTCGTGGTCTGGCTGAGCTTCTTCAAGGACGCCATCCTCTTTTTCCCGCCCTCCGGCTACACGCTGCAGTGGTATGCCAAGGCCTGGGCCAATGACGCCTTCACCAAGGGCTTCGTCTTCAGCCTGCAAGTGGCGTTGCTGGCGGCGGTCGGCGGCGTGGTCGTCGGCGTGCTGGCCGCGGTGGGCATCAGCCGCTACCGCTTCAAGGGCGCGGGCGCGGCCAACACGCTCCTGCTCTCGCCGCTGCTCATCCCCGGCATCGTCGCCGGCGTGGCGATCTACCTGTTCTACCTGGGCGCGGAAAATTTCCTCGACATGGACATCGTCGGCACCTACGGCGGGCTGGTCATCGCCCACGTGTGCCTGACCATCCCCTGGACGGTGCGCCTGGTGTCGGCCAGCATGGCCGGGCTGGACCCCTCCATCGAGGAGGCCGCGCGCAATCTCGGCGCCAGCAGCCGGGTCGCGCTGCTGCGCATCACGCTGCCCATGATGCGGCCGGCCATCGTGGCGGCGGCCCTGTTCAGCTTCGTGGTCTCGTTCGAGAACCTGGGACTGTCGCTGTCGCTGGTGGGGCCGGGGCACACCACCCTGCCCATCGCCATCATGCAATACCTGGAATTCAATCTGGACCCCACCATCGCGGTGGTGGCGACGGTCCAGATCGTGCTGCTGGGCATCATCATGCTGGTGACCGACCGCTTCGTCAAACTCAGTCAAGTGGTATAGAAAAGTGGCCAAAGTCTCTCTGGATAGGCTCAAGAAGCAATTCGGCAACGCGGTTGCCGTCAGTGATTTCTCGCTCGACATCGCCGATGGCGAACTGGTGGCCTTCCTGGGCCCGAGCGGCTGCGGCAAGACCACCACGCTGCGGATGATCGCCGGGTTCATCGAACCGACGGCGGGCGCCATCCGCATCGGCGACACCGACGTCACGCCGCTGCCGGTGCACAAGCGCGATACCGGGATGGTCTTCCAGCGCTATGCCCTGTTTCCCCACATGACGGTCGCGCAGAACGTCTCGTTCGGCCTGGAGATGCACAAGGTGCCCATGGCCGAACGGGCGGCGCGCATCCGCGTCGCCCTCGACATGGTGCGCATGTCGGCGCTGAGCGACCGCTATCCGCGGCAGTTGTCGGGCGGCCAGCAGCAGCGCGTGGCCATCGCCCGCGCGCTGGCCATAGAGCCCAAGGTCTTCCTGCTGGACGAGCCGCTGTCCAACCTGGACGCCAAGCTGCGCGGGGAGGTGCGCGAGGAGATCCGGGCGCTGCAGCAGCGCCTGGGCCTGACCACCATCTTCGTGACCCACGACCAGGAAGAAGCCCTCGCCATCGCCGACCGCATGGCCATCATGCATGACGGCAAGGTGCAGCAGGTGGGCGCGCCGCAGGCGCTGTACGAGCGGCCCGCCAACCTGTTCGTGGCCGACTTCCTGGGCAAGATGAATTTCTTCAAGGGCGCGCTCGACGGCGAAGCGGCCTTCGTGACGGAGCACGGCACGCGCGTGGCGATCGCTGCGCCGGTTCCGCGCGCCACGCACGCCGGCGTGCGGCCCGAGCGCCTGCGGCTGGCGGCGCGGCCGGCCGAGGGCAACGCCCTGCCGGGCACGGTCGAGTCGGCGGTGTACCTGGGCGCGCAGATCGAGGTCCGCGTCAAGCTCGACAGCGGCGCGTCGGTGATGGCCCAGGCGGCCAACGGCACCCTCGGCATCGCGGCGCAGCCGGGCGAGCGGGTCCACGTGTGCTTCCAGCCCGCCGACTGCGTGCTGTTCGCCGAATGAGGAGGGCAGGCATGCCAGCCGCATCGGCCTCCGCGCGATCGCCCCGCCTGCTGGGCGCCAGCATGGCCTTTCCCGCCTCGCTGGTGGTGCTCGTCATCATCATCGTGCCCATCGTGCTGCTGTTTCGCTACAGCTTCAACCATTTCGACAAGGTCGAGATGATGAAGCAGGCCTTCACGTTCGAGAACTACGCGCGCTTTTTCTCGGACCCGTACTACCTCGGCGTGTTCTATTCCACGCTGTGGGTGGCCGCGCTGTGCACGGTGCTGGCGCTGGTGCTGGGCTTTCCCGTGGCCTATTTCCTGGCCAAGACCCAGAGCCGCTTCAAGAGCCTGTTCATCATCCTGCTGGTGTTCGCCCTGATGGTGGGCAACGTGGTGCGTTCGGCCGGGTGGATGATCCTCCTGGGCCGGGCCGGCGTACTCAACGCCATCCTGACCGGACTGGGGCTGGTGAAGGATCCCGTGCAGTTCATGTACACGCCCGCGGCCGTGGTGATCGGCTCCACGGCCGTGGTCATGCCCTATTTCATCCTGACCTTGCAGAGCGTGCTGGAGGGCATCGACTTCTCGGTGGAGGAGGCGGCCCAGAACCTGGGCGCGAACTTCCTGACGGCCTTCTGGCGCGTGGTGCTGCCGATCGCCGCGCCCGGCGTGGCGGCCGGCACCGTGCTGGTCTTCATCCTGTGCATGAATGCCTATGCCACGCCGGTCCTCCTGGGCGGCACGGGCATCACCATGATGGCCCCCGCGCTCTACGACCAGATCACGCGCAGCTCGAACTGGCCGTTCGGTGCGGCCATGGCGCTCATCCTGGTGTGCGCGACCCTGCTGATGGCCCTGCTGTCGAACTGGCTGATCCATCGCCGGTACGTGAAGACCATGGCCTCCTGATCCACTCATCGGCGGCCCGACGCGCCGCCTGGGAGCAATGCGAATGACTGCTGTACTGTTCAAGAACGCCGCCCTGCTCGACCCCCTGCAGCCCGAGCTGCGGGAGGGCTTCGATGTCCTGGTCGAGGACGGGCTGGTCAAGGAAGTCTCCGACCGGCCCCTGCAGATGGCCGGCGCGCAGGCCATCGACCTGGCCGGCAAGACGCTGATGCCCGGCCTGATCGACCTGCACGTCCACGTGCTGGCCACCCAGCTCAACCTGAGCTCGCAGGGCGTGCTGCCCGACGCGCTGGTCATGCTGCGCGCCGTGCCCATCATGGCGGCCATGCTGCGCCGCGGCTTTACCACGGTGCGCGACGCGGGCGGGGCCGGCTGGGGGCTGAAGTGCGCCATCGAGGAAGGCACGGTCGACGGTCCGCGCCTGTTCATCTCGGGGCGCGCCATCAGCCAGACGGGCGGCCACGGCGACCCGCGTCCGCGCTCGGACCACCTGCGCCCCATGAGCTTC
>DASWPO010000075.1:0-12441 GCA_036404015.1 Bordetella sp.
CAGCGGGAACGTCCACTTGGAAATTGACGGCTCGCGCGGGAACCACCGTGGAGATGGCGTGCTTGTAGACCATTTGCGTAACCGTGTTGCGCAGCAGGACCACGTATTGATCAAACGATTCGATTTGCCCTTGAAGCTTGATGCCGTTCACTAAGTAAATGGACACGGGCACATGTTCTTTGCGCAGCGTGTTCAGGAACGGATCTTGCAGAGTTTGCCCTTTATTGCTCATTGGCCAGGCTCCATTTGTTATTGAGTTACGGCATCTAAAAAAGAAAAGAATGCCGGAAACGCCTACTCTACAGGGTTTTCCCGGCCCGTGCCACTTGGGATCCCAATCAAACTACGACCAGATTTTTCAGATAGTTCCAATGCCCTGGGAAGTCTTACGCCAGCAGTTCGGAAAGGGCCTGAACCAGTTGGGCGCACTGCGGATCGGTGCCGACGGTGATGCGCAGGAACTGCTCGATGCGGGGCCGGCGGAAGTGGCGCACCAGGATGCCGTGCTCGCGCAGGCCGGCCGCCAGCTCGGCCGCATCGTGGCCCGGATGGCGGGCAAAAATGAAGTTGGTCTTCGACGGCAGGGTCTCGAAACCCAGCTTGCGCAGCGCGGTGTCCAGAGTGGCGCGGCTGCGCATGACGGCTTGGCGGGTCTGGTCGAAATAGGCCCTGTCTTCGATGGCGGCCGCGGCGCCAGCCTCGGCCACGCTATCCACCGGGTAGGAATTGAAGCTGTCCTTGACCCGCTGCAGGCCCTCGACGAGCTCGCGGCTGCCGATGGCGAAACCCACCCGCAAGCCGGCCAGGGAGCGCGATTTGGACAGCGTCTGGATGACCAGCAGATTGTCGTACCTGGCGGTCAGCGGCACGGCCGATTCGGCGCCGAAGTCCACATAGGCCTCGTCGATGACGACCACGCATTGCGGATTGCCGGCGACGATGCGCTCGATCTCGGCCAGCGTCAGGGCCAGGCTGGTGGGCGCATTGGGGTTGGGCAGGATGATGCCGCCCGCCGGACCGGGCTGGGCGCGGGCGGCATCGGGCAGGAAATCGGCCGGCTCGATGCGGAAGTCGGCCGTGACCGGCACGGGCTGATAGTCGATGCCGTACAGGCCGCAGTAGGTCGGGTAGAAGCTGTACGAAATATCCGGAAACAGCAGGGGCCGGGGTTGCTGGAAGAAGGCGTTGAACGCATGCGCCAGCACTTCGTCGGAGCCGTTGCCGACGAAAACATGCTCGACCGGCACGCCCAGGTTGGCCGAGACGGCCTGGCGCACACGGTCGGACGTGAACGACGGGTACAGGCGCAGGTTGTCGTTGCAGGCGTCACGCATGGCCTGCAGCGCCTTGGGCGACGGGCCGTAGGGGCTTTCGTTGGTGTTGAGCTTGACGACGTTCCGGTGCTTGGGCTGCTCGCCCGGAGAATAGGGGTCTAGCTGGCTGACGACCGGACTCCAGTACTTGCTCATTCTTGTCTTCTTAGTCTACGTAGGGGTTGTGCGAGGACTTGAACTCGATGCGCAACGGCGTGCCTATCAGCTCGAAGGCATTGCGAAAACGCGTTTCGAGGTAGCGGCGATAGGAATCGGGAATGGCGTCCAGGGCGCTGCCGTGGACGATGACCAGCGGCGGATTCTGTCCGCCCTGGTGCGCATAGCGCATCTTGGGCCGGAAGATGCCCTTGCGCGGGGGTTGCTGCTGCTCGACCGCGGCCTGCAGCTCGCGCGTGAGCCTGGGCGTGGACAGCTTGGCGAAGGCCGCCGCGTGCGCTTCGTTGACCGACTTCAGCAGCGGCTTGATGCCCTGCCCTTTCAAGGCCGAGATGGTGTGCGTCTTGGCAAACGACAAGAAGCGCAGCTTGCGCTGGAACTCGCGCTCGATCTGCTCGCGCTGTTCGACGTCCAGGCCGTCCCATTTATTGATGGCCACCACCACCGCGCGCCCCGTCTCGAGCACGAATCCGGCGATGTGGGCATCCTGCTCGGACACCTCGGTCTGGGCATCGAGCACCAGCACCACCACATTGCAGGCCTCGATGGCCTGCAAGGTCTTGATGACCGAGAACTTCTCGACGGATTCGAATACCCGGCCGCGCTTGCGCAGGCCGGCGGTGTCGATCAGGGTGTAACGCTTGCCGTCGCGATCGAAATCGATCTCGATGGCGTCGCGCGTGGTGCCCGGCAGGTCGAAGGCGATGACGCGCTCTTCGCCCATGAGCGTATTGATGAGCGTGGACTTGCCCACATTGGGCCGGCCCACGATGGCCAGCTTGATGCGGTGCGGGATCGCCTCGCCCAGCTCGCCGCCCTCGGAAACCTCGGGTTCGGCCTCGGGCGGCGGGACCAGCCCTTCGAGGGCCAGCTCGACCAGATCGGCGATGCCGTCGCCGTGCGCGGCCGAGATGGGATACGGTTCGCCCAGGCCCAGTTCGTGGAAATCGGACTCGGCCTTGCCCGAGCCCATGCCTTCCGCCTTGTTCACGGCCACCAGCACGCGCTGCTGGCCGGACTTGCGCAACAGGCGGGCGATTTCGTGGTCGTGGGCATTGATGCCGGCACGGGCATCGACCAGGAAGATCACGACGTCGGCCTCGGCGATGGCCTGGCGCGTCTGGCGCGCCATCTCGACCAGGATGCCGTCCTTGGCCACCGGCTCGAAACCGCCGGTATCGATGACGATGAAAGGCGTCTCGCCCACCCGGCCCTCACCGTAATGACGATCGCGCGTCAGGCCGGAATAGTCGGCCACGATCGCCGCGCGCGAACGCGTCAAGCGGTTGAAGAGGGTCGACTTGCCCACGTTGGGGCGGCCGACCAGGGCGATGACAGGTTTGAACGACACGGTATTCCGATGAAACGATCAGTTGACGCCGATGAGGACGAGATTGCCGCCGCCCGTCTGCACCAGCACGCCTTGCGGCGTGGATTGCGGCGCGGACAGCACGGCGCCGCCGCCCACCGACAGGCGGGCCAGCAGGTGGCCGTCGGCCGCCGACAGGAAATGCACGTAGCCCTCGAAATCGCCCAGCGCCACGGCATTGCCCACGGTGGCGGGCGCGCTCAGGCTGCGGTTGCTCAGGGCGGTTTGCTTCCAGAGCGGAGCGCCGGTATCCAGCGCAAAGGCATTGACCACGTCATGGGCGTCGGGCGCGTAGACCGCGTTGGAGTCCAGCGCCATGCCGACGGAACTGGAGAAGTCCTTGGCCCAGGCCAGGCGGCCGCCGTCGCCCACGTTGAAACAGGCAATGCGGCCCTGGTAGGTCACGGCGCACAGCAGGGGGCCGGCCGCGATCGGGCGGCCCACCACGTCGGACAGGCGCTCGAGGTCGGTCACGCCCTTGGGCGTGGCCACGGAGCCTTCCCATTGAACGACGCCGTTATTGGCGGAGATGGCCATCACCTTGCCGCCCGGCATGCCGGCGACGACCATGCGTTCGGTCACCAGCATTTGCGAAGTGCCGCGCAGCGCCAGCGGCGGGCCGGGACGCTGCACGCTCCAGAGGAGTTCGCCCGTGTTGATGTCGAAGGCCTGGATGCGGTAGTCGCCGCTGCGCACCGCGACGATGCCGTCCCCCACCACCGGCGGGATATGCACGTCGCTGGTGGCCTTGGCCTTCCACTTGATCTTGCCCGTGTCGTCGAAGGCGATCACGTCGCCCGAATCCGTCGCCACCGCCGTGACGGTGCCGTCGCTGCCGACGCCGGCCGACAGGTCCTTCTGGGCCGAAGCGCGCCACACCACGCGGCCGCTGGCCAGGTCCACCTTGACCACCGAGCCGTTGGGCGTCGCCGCATAGGCGGAGTCGCCCACCACCGCAGGCACGAAGCCCATGTCCGAACCGCTGCCCACCGAGACCTGCCAGACGGCGTGCACGGCCAGGCCGGGCGCGTACTCGGTCAATTCCGCAGGCTTGTAGCGGTCGTCGTCATGCGAAAACAGCGAACAGCCGGCCAAAGCCATCAGGCTACCGGCAATCAGGGCACCGCGCCAAACGCGGTTATGGAAAAGGCGCATCACTATCAGGCTCCGCTCAAAGCATCGAGTTTCAATTGCACGATCTGCATCAGGGGATCGCCGGCCGGCATGGTCGACAACGCACTCTGCCAGGCCGCGCGCGCATCGTCACGCTTGCCCTGCGCCGCCAGGATGTCCCCGCGGCGATCGGCATACAGCGCCGCGAAAGCAGCCGGCGGATCAGCCAGTTGCGCCAGGGCCTGGTCGTACTGCTTCTGGTCGAGCAGCAGGCCGGCCAGGCGCAGGCGGGCTACCGGCTGCAGCGCGGGCTGGTCCTTGCGGCCGACCAGCCATTCGAGCTGGCGGCGCGCGCCATCGGCGTCTTTCTGGTCGGCCAGGGCCTGCGCGGCGATCAGGACGCCGCGCGCGGCGAAAGCCGTGCCCGCGTAGTCGGTGCGCAGCGTATCGGCCGCCGCCGTGATGCGCTTGGTGGCGTCCGCGCCGCCCGGGCCGTTCACGCCGCGGGCCGCGTCTTCGAGCGCCTCGAAATAACCCATGGCCTGGCTGGCGCGGTAGCCGTTGTAGGCCCGCCAGCCCGACCAACCCGCCGCGGCCAGCACGACGACCGTGGCCACCGACAGGGCCAGGGTGCCGTAGCGGCTCCACCATGCCTTGATTGCGTCGAGTTTTTCCTGTTCTTCGAGATAGTATGCCATCGCTACCAATCCATCACTTCGTATTCAGCGCGGCTTGCACCGCCTCGGCCAGCCGGGCCAGCGGCACCTGCTGCTGGCCGCCCGCTTCCAGGGTCGCGCCGCGCAAAAACTTGACGCCGGCCGCTTTATTGGCGACTTCGTCGTCGCCAAGGATAACCGCAACCCGCGCGCCGCTGACGTCGGCCCGCTTGAACTGCGACTTGAAGCTGCCGGAACCGGCATGCACGATGACGGCGAGGCCGGCATCGCGCAGGCTCTCGGCGGCCTGGGCCGCCAGGCGCTGCGCCGCATCGCCCTGGTGCACCACGTAGACATCGCACTCGGGCACGGGAGCAGGCTGCTCGATGCTGGCGGCCAGGGTCTGCTCCCACAGGTCGAGCAGGCGCTCCACGCCGATGGCGAAGCCCACCGCGGGCGCGGCCTTGCCGCCCAGCAGTTCGATCAGGCCGTCGTAGCGGCCGCCGCCGCAGACCGTGCCCTGCGAACCCAGGCGGTCGGTCACCCACTCGAACACGGTGAGGTTGTAGTAATCGAGGCCGCGCACCAGGCGCGGGTTCAGGCGGTATTCGATGCCCGCGTCGGCCAGGCGCTGGCACACGCCGTCGAAATGCGCGCGCGATTCGTCGCCCAGGAAGTCGAACAGGCGCGGCGCGCTGTCGGCCATGTCCTGCATGGCGGGATTCTTGGTGTCGAGCACGCGCAGCGGGTTGGTGTAGAGGCGGCGCTTGCCGTCCTCGTCGAGGATGTCCTGGTACTGCTCCAGGTGCTCGATCAGGGCGGCGCGATGGGCCGCGCGTTCGGCCGGCTGGCCCAGCGAGTTCAGCTCCAGGCGCACGTCGGCCAGGCCCAGGCGCTTCCACAGGCGGGCCAGCATGACGATGAGTTCGGCGTCGACGTCCGGACCGGCGAAGCCCAGGGCCTCGGCGTCGATCTGGTGGAACTGGCGATAGCGGCCGCGCTGCGGGCGTTCGTGGCGGAACACCGGGCCGACGGAGTAGACGCGCTGCGGACGGTCGTAGAGCAGGTTGTGCTCGATGCTGGCGCGCACGATGCCGGCCGTCATTTCAGGGCGCAGCGTGAGCGAATCGCCGTTGAGCGAGTCGGTGAAGGTGTACATCTCCTTCTCGACGATGTCGGTGACTTCGCCGATGCCGCGCGCGAACAGGCGCGTGTGCTCGAGCACGGGCGTGCGCACATTGCGGTAGCCGTAGCCGTGCAGCCAGTCGCGCACGATTTCCTCGAACTGCTCCCAGCGCGCGCTGTCGCCGGGCAGAAGATCGTTCATGCCGCGTATGGCGGTGACTTTTTGAAAAGCTTGCGTCATCTCTCGTCATGGCCTGCACGATGCGCGAACGCCGCGCAGGCCGTATCCTTGGTTCTTTTAATGGGTGGCCGCGGCCGTGCCGTAGCGGCGCGCCACGTAGTCTTCGACGATGACCTGGAACTCTTCGGCGATGCGGTCGCCCTTGAGCGTGACCGTGCGTTCACCGTCGACGAACACCGGCGCGGCCGGCACCTCGCCGGTGCCCGGCAGGCTGATGCCGATGTCGGCATGGCGGCTTTCGCCGGGGCCGTTGACCACGCAGCCCATGACGGCCACGTTCATGTTCTCGACGCCGGGGTATTGCAGGCGCCAGGCCGGCATCTGGCGGCGCAGATAGCCCTGGATGCTGTCGGCCAGTTCCTGGAAGACGGTGCTGCTGGTGCGCCCGCATCCGGGGCAGGCCACCACCAGGGGCGTGAAGGCCCGTAGACCCATGGTCTGCAAGATTTCCTGCGCGACGATGACCTCGCGGGTGCGGTCGCCGCCCGGTTCGGGCGTCAGCGAGATGCGGATGGTGTCGCCGATGCCTTCCTGCAGCAGCACGGCCAGCGCGGCCGTGGAGGCCACGATGCCCTTGCTGCCCATGCCGGCCTCGGTCAGGCCCAGGTGCAGCGGGTAGTCGCAGCGCGCGGACAGGTCGCGGTAGACGGCGATGAGGTCCTGCACGTGGCTGACCTTGCACGACAGGATGATGGCGTCGCCCGGCAGGCCGAGCGCTTCGGCGCGCTGCGCGTTGCTGATGGCCGACACCACCAGGGCATCGCGCATCACGGCCTGGGCTTCCCAGGGCTGGGCGCGGCGCCCGTTGTCGTCCATCATGCGGGCCATCAGCTCGTGATCCAGGCTGCCCCAGTTCACGCCGATGCGCACCGGCTTTTCATAGCGGCAGGCTACTTCGATCATCTGCGCGAAGTTGTCGTCGCGGCGCTTGCCGCCCCCCATATTGCCGGGGTTGATGCGGTATTTGGACAGGGCCTGCGCGCACTCGGGAAACTGCGTGAGCAGCTTGTGGCCGTTGTAGTGGAAGTCGCCCACCAGCGGCACCGACATGCCCATGCGGTCGAGCTGCTCGCGGATGGCGGGAACCTCGCGGGCGGCTTCGGGGGTGTTGACGGTGATGCGCACCACCTCGGAACCGGCCAGGGCCAGTTCCTTGACCTGGATGGCCGTGGCGATGGCGTCGGCCGTGTCGGTGTTGGTCATGGACTGCACCATCACCGGCGCGCCGCCGCCCACGGTGACCACACGGTCGTTCCAGCGGATATCGACGGCACGCGTGACGCGGCGGGCAGCCGGCCCGACGGCGGGCGGCAGGTCCTGGCAGGGCAGAGAGGTTTCGTCTTGCATGGTCGGCACCGTCCTAGTGGAAACGCTGTTTGAGCCCGTCCAGGGACAACAGCTCCTTGGGCAGCCAGCCTTGCCAGAAGGCATAGGCCACGACGGCGATCACGACGACCAGGATCACCAGCAGCCAGCCCCAGGGCACCGACGACGCATGGGGCGCGTCCTCGCCGCCGACGGCGGCGCTGGCGCCCAGGTCGCGGCCGGTGGGACGGATCGAAACCGAGGCATGGCTGGACAGGGCCTCGACGATGGGCTCCATGTCGGCGCCGACCAGCCGGGCGTAATTGCGGATCATGCCGCGCAAGGACACGCCGGAAGGCAGCTGGTCCCAGCGCTCTTCCTCGAGCGCCTGGATCTGGCGGGTGGAGTATTTCAAGCGGGCCGACACGTCTTCGAGCGACAGGCCGCGCGCAATTCGCAAATCCCGCAAGGCGCTGCCCACACTCTTCGTCTGGGACGTTTCGTCTACGACCGTGGAATCCTGCTGGATCATGCACTCACCTGTGTAATGGGTATGGTGCGCGACTTGCGTTCGGCCAGCCGGGTGCGGTCCTGGACCTCGCCGGCCAATTGGCCGCATGCGGCGGCGATGTCGTCGCCGCGCGTCTTGCGCACCGTGGTGATGATGCCGGCATCCATCAGCCGCTGGGCGAACACCCGCACGCGCGCCTGGGGCGAGCGCTTCAGGCCGGAAGCCGGGAAGGGATTGAATGGGATCAGATTGAGCTTACAGCGGATTTGCCGTGCGAGCTGGATGAGTTCCTTGGCGTGCTGGTCGGTATCGTTGATGCCGTCCAGCATGCAGTATTCGAACGTGATGAAATCGCGCGGCGCGTAGGCCAGGTAGTTTTCGCAAGCCTCGAGCAGCGATTTCAGGGGGTGCTTGCGGTTGAGCGGCACGAGCTCGTCGCGCAGGGCGTCGTTGGGCGCGTGCAGCGAAACGGCCAGCGCCACGGGGCAGTCCTGCGCCAGGCGATCCATCATGGGCACCACGCCCGAGGTCGAGACCGTGACGCGGCGGCGCGACAGGCCATAGGCATTGTCGTCGAGCATGAGGCGCAGCGCCGGCACGAGCTGGTCGTAGTTGAGCAGGGGCTCGCCCATGCCCATCATGACCACATTGCTGATGACGCGGGGGTCTTGCTGCTCGCCCTCGGACTTGGCGCCGCCGGATTTGGCATCACCCGCCGGCAGGCGGGCGGAGCCCGCATCGGCCACGAGCACGCGGCGCGCCCACCACAGCTGGCCGACGATCTCGGCCGTGGTCAGGTTGCGGCTGAAGCCCTGGTGCCCGGTGGAGCAGAAGCGGCAATTGACCGCGCAGCCCGCCTGGCTGGATACGCACAGGGTGCCGCGGTCGTCCTCGGGGATGAACACCGTTTCGATGGCGTTGCCCTGCCCCACGTCGAACAGCCACTTGCGCGTGCCGTCGGACGATACCTGCTCGGTACTGACCGGCAGCGCCTGCACGCGGCAGCGCTCGGAGAGCTGGGCGCGGAAATCACGCGCCAGGTCGGACATGGCGTCAAACGAATCAACCCCGCGCTGGTGGACCCAGCGTTGCAATTGCCGGGCGCGAAACGGCTTGCCACCCCATTGTCCGACCAGTTCGGACAGGGCAGCAGCGTCTTGGCCCAGCAGGTTGATACGTTCGTTTTCCATGGCGTCTTGCATGGCCGCGATGGCAACATCGCGGCCATGCCCGGGGAATCAACGGCTGTGGACGTTGATTTCGGGGAAGAAGAAAGCGATTTCGACGGCGGCGGTTTCAGGCGCGTCGGAGCCGTGCACGGCGTTGGCATCGATGCTGTCGGCGAAGTCGGCGCGGATGGTGCCCTTCTCGGCCTTCTTGGGGTCGGTGGCGCCCATCAGGTCGCGGTTCTTCAGGATGGCTTCTTCGCCTTCGAGCACTTGCACGAAGACCGGGCCCGAGACCATGAAGTCGACCAGGTCCTTGAAGAAAGGACGGGCGCTGTGCACGGCGTAGAAGCGCTCGGCGTCGGCGCGCGAGAGCTGGCGCATCTGGGCGGCGATGACCTTCAGGCCGGCGGTCTCGAAGCGGGCAATGATCTGGCCGATGACGTTCTTGGCAACGGCATCGGGCTTGATAATGGAGAGGGTACGCTGGGCGGTCGACTGGATGGTTGTAGTGGTTGCCATGGAAACTCCAATAAAAACAGGCACTTCTAAGCGGTTACAGTAACCCGACATTCTAACATGCCGGCAAGAATGCAATACATCTTAAAATCAGCGGTTTACTCGACCCCAAGGAAACGCCGGGCCGCCCCAAGTTTCCTGTCCCCCACGGGGGGCGGGCTGGGCGTCGCCCATCCCTGGGGGCCCTTCCCTGCGAGCCCCTGTTTTGCCGGAATACACCGCAATGACCCAAGCTGCTGAATCGACCACCCCCGCCACCGCTGCCACCGCTGCCGCCACGGACAGCCCCGAACTCGCCAAGAGCTTCGAACCCGCCGAGATCGAATCCCGCTGGTACGCCCAGTGGGAGCAACGCGGCTATTTCCAGGCCGGCCGGCACGTCAAGACGGGGACGGATGACAAGTCATACTGCATCCAGTTTCCCCCGCCCAACGTCACCGGCACCCTGCACATGGGCCACGCCTTCAACCAGACCATCATGGACGGCCTGGTGCGCTACCACCGCATGTCGGGCGACGACACGGTGTTCATCCCCGGCACCGACCACGCCGGCATCGCCACCCAGATCGTGGTGGAACGCCAGCTCGACGCGCAGAAAATCTCGCGCCACGACCTGGGCCGCGAAAAATTCGTGGAAAAAGTCTGGCAGTGGAAGGAGCAGTCCGGCAACACCATTACCGGCCAGGTGCGCCGCCTGGGCGCCTCGGCCGACTGGCCGCGCGAATATTTCACCATGGACGAGCGCATGTCGCGCGGCGTGGTCGAGACTTTCGTCAAGCTCTACCAGCAGGGTCTGATCTACCGCGGCAAGCGCCTGGTGAACTGGGACCCCAAGCTGCTGACGGCCGTGTCCGACCTGGAAGTCGTGTCCGAAGAGGTCGACGGCTTCCTGTGGCACATCGAGTACCCCTTCGTCGACGGCCCTCAAACCATCGTCGACAAGGACGGCAGCACCGTCACGCTGCGCGGCATGACCATCGCCACCACCCGCCCGGAGACCATGCTGGCCGACGGCGCGCTGTGCGTGCACCCCGACGACCCGCGCTACAAGCACCTGGTGGGCAAGCTGGTCGAGCTGCCCCTGTGCGACCGCAATATCCCCATCATCGCCGACGACTTCGTCGACATGGATTTCGGCACCGGCTGCCTGAAGATCACCGGCGCGCATGATTTCAACGACTATGCCTGCTCGCAGCGCCACAACCTGCCGCTGATCACCATCTTCACGCTCGACGCGCACATCAATGAAAACGGCCCCAAGCGCTTCCAGGGGCTGGATCGCGACGCGGCCCGCAAGGCCGTGGTGGCCGCGCTGGAAGAAGACGGCTTCCTGGTCAAGGTCGTGCCGCACAAGATGATGCAGCCCAAGGGCGACCGCACCGGCGTCGTGATCGAGCCCATGCTGACCGACCAGTGGTTCGTCGCCATGAGCAAGCCCGCGCCCGACGGCGCCATCAACCCCGGCCAGAGCATCACCCAGGTGGCGCTGGACGCCGTGGCCAACGGCCGCATCGCCTTCTACCCCGAGAACTGGACCACCATCTACAACCAATGGCTGGAGAACATCCAGGACTGGTGCATCTCGCGCCAGCTGTGGTGGGGCCACCAGATCCCCGCATGGTACTCGGAAGACGGCCGGATATTCGTGGCCAAGAGCGAGGCCGAGGCCATCGAACAGGCCCGCGCCGCCGGCGTGGCCGGCCCGCTCAAGCGCGACGAGGACGTGCTCGACACCTGGTTCTCGTCGGCCCTGGTGCCCTTCACCACCCTGGGCTGGCCGGAGAACACGCTCGACTACCAGCGCTACCTGCCCTCCAGCGTGCTGGTCACGGGTTTCGACATCATCTTCTTCTGGGTGGCGCGCATGGTGATGATGACCCTGCACATGACCGGCCAGATCCCCTTCAGGCACGTGTACGTGCACGGCCTGATCCGCGACGCCGATGGCCAGAAGATGAGCAAGTCCAAGGGCAACACGCTCGACCCGGTCGACCTGATCGACGGCGTCGACCTGGACTCGCTGGTCGCCAAGCGCACCTTCGGGCTGATGAACCCCAAGCAGGCCGGCACGATCGAGAAAACCACGCGCCGCCAATACCCCGACGGCATCCCGGCCTTCGGCACCCACGCGCTGCGCTTCACCATGGCGGCCTACGCCACGCTGGGCCGCAACATCAACTTCGACTTGAAGCGCTGCGAGGGCTACCGCAACTTCTGCAACAAGCTGTGGAACGCCACGCGCTTCGTGCTGATGAACACCGAAGGACACGACCTGCACGGCAAGGAAGAGAGCCCCCACGCCGCGCCCTCCGGGCAAGCCGAACTGTCATTTGCCGACAAGTGGATCGTCAGCCTGCTGCAGGGCCTGGAAGCCGACGTGGCCAAGGGCTTTGCCGACTACCGCTTCGACAACATCGCCAACGCGATCTACCGCTTCGTGTGGGACGAGTACTGCGACTGGTACCTGGAACTGGCCAAGGTGCAGATCCAGGGCGGCACGCCGGCCCAGCAGCTGGGCACGCGCCGCACGCTGATCCGCGTGCTGGAAGTGGTTCTGCGACTGGCGCATCCCATCATCCCCTTCATCACCGAAGAACTGTGGCAGAAGGTGTCGGTGGTGGCGGGCAAGCGCCGCGCCGACGAGGCCGGCAGCGTGAGCGTGCAGCCCTACCCCGTCGCCAACCCGGCCGCGATCGACGCCGAGGCCGAGGCCGCCGTGGCGGAGCTGAAGTCCCAGATCGAGGCGGTGCGCGCGCTGCGCGGCGAGATGAGCCTGTCGCCGGCGCAACGCGTACCGTTGTTCGCCGAAGGCGATGCGCAAGTGCTGGGCCGCAACGCGCCCTACCTGGCGGCGCTGGCCAAGCTGAGCCAGGTGGATATCGTGGCCGCCCTGCCCGATGCGGGCGCCCCGGTGCAGGTGGTGGGCAAGGCGCGCCTGATGCTGCA
>DASWPO010000076.1:0-10257 GCA_036404015.1 Bordetella sp.
CTTCGGCGGCACGGCAGTCGTGTTCGTCGCCATGGCCTCGCTGGCCGGCAGCGTCAAGCGCGATCTCTCCAACAGCCTGGGCAAGTGGCTGTTCGCCGGCGTCATGGTCATCCTGGTCGCGGGCCTGGCCAACATCTTCCTGCACCTGCCCGCGCTCATGCTCACCGTCTCGGTGCTGGCCATCGTGATCTTCTCGGCCTTCATGCTGGTCGACCTGCAGCGCATCATCAACGGCGGCGAAACCAACTACGTCACCGCCACCCTGGCCGTGTACCTGGATGTCTACAACGTGTTCAGCAACCTGCTGATGCTGCTGGGCATCTTCGGCGGCAACAACCGGAACTGAGCCAAGGCGCCCTGAAGCCGTCGACGTCGAATTAGGCTGACGAAAGCCGAGGACCCCGGAGAAATCCGAAGCACAGGCGCGAGAGCGCCGAGCATCGGAATTTCGCAGGGCAGCCTCGGCGGCTCAAGAACTTGAATCGGCACCCGAAACAGGCCTCTACAATGAGGCCTGTTCGTTTTTTGCACGCACGCGCCAATACATCATGTCGCTATCCGCCGCCCCGCTGGGCCACCGCGTAGCCTATCCCGCCGAGTACGACCCCTCGCTGCTCTTTCCCATCGCGCGCGCGGCCAACCGGGCCGGCCTGCGCCTGGATGCGGCCACCCTGCCCTTCCATGGCGCCGACATCTGGACAGCCTACGAACTGTCCTGGCTGGACACCAAAGGCAAGCCCAAGGTGGCCATGGCCGTCTTCACCGTGCCGGCCGACAGCCCCAATCTCATCGAATCCAAATCGTTCAAGCTCTACCTGAACTCGTTCAACCAGACCCGCCTGGACGATATCTCGGTGCTGCGGGAACGGCTCGCGCGCGACCTCGACGCCGCCACCGGCGCACCGGTGGCGCTGGAACTCATCGCCCCGCGCGACTTCGGCCGCCAGGCCATCGCCGAGCTCGAAGGCACCGACCTGGACGCGCTCGACGTCGAGATCGACACCTACCAGCCCGCCCCCGAACTGCTGCGCTGCGCGCCCGGCTCGCGCGCCGGCGACATGGCCGAGGAAACGCTCTGCTCGCGCCTGCTCAAGTCCAACTGCCCGGTCACCGGCCAGCC
Source organism: Bordetella sp. (assembly GCA_036404015.1). Taxonomy (GTDB): domain Bacteria; phylum Pseudomonadota; class Gammaproteobacteria; order Burkholderiales; family Burkholderiaceae_B; genus Bordetella. Next base: position 1,121 of record DASWPO010000076.1, read on the forward strand.
CGACTGGGCCAGCGTGCAGATCCGCTACCGGGGCCGCCCCATCGACCACGAGGCCTTGCTCAAATACATCGTGTCCTTCCGCCAGCACGCGGGCTTTCACGAGCACTGCGTCGAGCGGATCCACGCCGACATCATGCGGGCCTGCGCTCCCGCCGAGCTTACCGTCTACGCCCGCTATACGCGGCGCGGCGGGCTCGACATCAACCCGTGGCGCAGCAATGCGCCACGGGCATCGGTCGATACCGCGCGCACGGCGCGGCAATGATGCGCGATACAGCAAGGCCGCAATAAAAAATCGGGCCTGGCGTGACGGCACCCCAGGCCCGATTTTTTTACTGCCCCGCCTTTTCCCGTATCACCGGCCAGGCGCGCCGCATGTAATACAGCATCGACCACACCGTCAGCACGGCGGCGATCACGATCAGCCAGCCGCCCAGCCAATCCAGGTTCACCCCGAACAGCACCCGGCCGTACAACAGGCAGGGAATCGCCACCATCTGCGCGGCCGCCTTGAACTTGCCCAGCCGATGCACCGCCACGCTGGCGCGGGCGCCGATCGTGGCCATCCACTCGCGCAGGGCCGAAATGGCGAGTTCGCGGCCGATGATGATCAGCGCGATGAAGACATCCACCCGGTTCAGGTCCAGCAGCACCAGCAGCGCGGCGCTGACCATGAGCTTGTCGGCCACCGGATCGAGGAAGGCGCCGAACGACGAGGTCTGGTTCCAGCGGCGCGCCAGCCAGCCGTCGAACCAGTCGGTCAGCGCGGCAATGATGAAGGCAAAGGCGGCGAAGGCGTCGCGCACCGGCATGGCCAGCCAGCTTTCCGGCAGATAAAACAGGCCCACCACCAGCGGGATCATGGCGATGCGCAACCAGGTCAAGATGATCGGTACGTTTAGCGGCATAGTGAACGTATGCTACATCAGGCCCGGTTACATCTCATACATCACCGGCCTGCTAGCTGTGCAGCACGTCGTAAATGCGCTCGGCCAGTTCGTCGGAAATCCCTTCCACCGAGGCCAGGTCGGCCACGCTGGCCGAGATCACGCCCGACAGCCCGCCAAAGCGCGCCAGCAGCCGCTGCCGCCGGCGCGCGCCCACGCCCTCGATCTCTTCCAGGCGCGACACATTGCGGGTCTTGGCGCGCTTGGCGCGCATGCCGGTGATGGCGAAGCGGTGCGCCTCGTCGCGAACCTGGGCGATCAGCATCAGCGCGGCGGATTCCTTGCCCAGGGCCACGGGCGGGCGGGCGTCGGCAAACACCAGGGTTTCCAGGCCCACCTTGCGGCCCTCGCCCTTGGCCACGCCCACCAGGGACTGGACATCCAGTCCCAGCTCGACGAAGACCTGCCGGGCCACCTCGACCTGGCCCTTGCCGCCGTCGATCAGCACCAGGCCGGGCATCTCCGACTCGCCGTCGGCCACCTTGCCGAAGCGGCGCGTCAGCACTTGGCGCATGGCGGCGTAGTCGTCGCCGGGCGTGATGCCGACGATGTTGTAGCGCCGATACAGGGAGGGCTGCATGTCGTGGTGCTGGAACACCACGCACGAGGCCTGGGTCGCCTCGCCCGCCGTGTGGCTGATGTCGAAGCACTCGATGCGCAGGGCATCCAGCGTGGCCTCGTCGGAGTCCAGGTCCAGCGCTTCGGCCAGGGCCAGGGTGCGGGCCGCCTTGGCGCCGGATTCGCTGAGCGCCCGGGCGAGCGCCAGTTCGGCATTTTTCTGCGCCTGTTCCAGCCAGGCGCGCCGCATGCCTTGCGGACGCGTCAAGAGGCGCGGCACCTTCACGCCCGCCTGCTCGGCCAGCAGGCCCAGCAGCTCGCCTTCGGACAGGGCATGCGTGGCCACCAGCACCGGCGGCACCAGGCCGTCCACGTAGTGCTGCGCCACGAAGGCGGTCAGCACGTCCTCGGCCGATTCGCCCTCGGCATGGGCCGGGAAGAAGGGCTTGTCGCCCAGGTGCCGGCCGCCGCGCACCATGGCCAGGTTCACGCAGATCTTGCCGCCGGCGCTCGCCACCGCGATCACGTCGGTATCCTCGCCGTCGACGCTCTCCATGGTCTGCTGGTGCAGCACGCGGGCCAGCGACCCCATCTGGTCGCGCAAGGCGCCGGCCTCTTCGAAGCGCAGTTCGCTCGAGGCCTGCAGCATGCGCGCCTCGATCTCGCCCATCACGTCCTGCGCCTCGCCGTTCAGGAAGCGCACCGCGCGCTGCACATCGGCCGCGTAGTCTTCCTGGCTGAGCGCCCGCACGCACGGCGCCGAGCAGCGCCCGATCTGGTGCAGCAGGCAGGGCCGCGAGCGGTTGGCGAACACCGAGTCCTCGCAGGTGCGCAGGCGGAACACTTTCTGCAGGATCTGGATCGTCTCGCGCACCGCCCAGGCATTGGGATAAGGGCCGAAGTACTGGCCGCGGCGCGAGGTGGACCCGCGGTAATAGGCGATGCGCGGCCAGTCGTGCGCCGTCACCTGCAGATAGGGATAGGACTTGTCGTCGCGGAAAAGAATGTTGTAGCGCGGGTGCAGGCGCTTGATCAGGTTGTTTTCCAGGATCAGCGCCTCGGCCTCCGAGCGCGTCACCGTCACCTCGACCCGGGCCACCTTGGACACCATTTGCGCGATGCGCGGGCTCGCCAGGTTTTTCTGGAAATACGAGGACACGCGCCGCTTCAGGTCGCGCGCCTTGCCCACGTACAGGATCTCGCCGGCCTCGTCCAGATGCCGGTAGACGCCCGGCAGGTGGGGCAGATCCGCCAGGAATTGCTTGAGGTCGAATGCGTCGGGCATGCTCGTTGCTGCGTCGTGGCTACAGGGCCGCGGCCCGTCAATCCGCCTGGATCTGCGCCACCGCGCGCCGGGCCTGCTGGTAGCGGCCCTCGTCCTGCAGCGCGTCCCAGCCGGGCGCCGTCCAGCGCGGCATCAGGCCGCGCACGCGCGCCACGGACTGCGCGGGCATGTCGAAGGACAGGCGCGACAGCAGGTCGTCGGCCAGATCGGGCCGGTTGCATACCAGCACCATATCGCAGCCCGCGCCCAGCGCGGCCTGCGACCGCGCGACGATGTCGCCGGCCACGGCGGCGCCTTCCATGGTGAGGTCGTCCGAGAACACCACGCCTTCATAGGCCAGGCGGCCGCGCAGGATGTCCTGCACCCAGCGCCGCGAGAAGCCGGCCGGCTGCGCATCCACCTTGGGATAGATCACGTGCGCCGGCATCACGGCCTGCAGCACGCCGTCGCCCAGCCAGCCGTAGGGCGCCGCATCGTCCTTCATCACGCGTTCCAGCGAGCGGGGGTCGACCGGAATCTCGTGGTGCGAGTCCGCCCCGACGAAGCCATGCCCCGGGAAGTGCTTGCCGCACGCGGCCATGCCGGCCATGGCCAGGCCCTGGGCCACCGCCCGGGCCAGCATGGCCACCACCCGCGGATCGCGGTGGAAAGCGCGCGTGCCGATCACCTTGCTCACCCCGTAGTCCAGGTCGAGCACCGGCGCGAAGCTCATGTCCACGCCGCAGGCGCGCAGCTCGGCGGCCAGCACGTAGCCGGCATCGCAGGCCAGGCGCATGGCCGCCAGCGGGTCGGCGTCCCAGACCCGGCCCAGCGCCCGCATGGGCGGCAGGACCGTGAAGCCATCGCCGCGAAAGCGCTGCACGCGCCCGCCCTCGTGATCCACCGCGATCAGCAACGGCTCCTTGCGGACTTCGTGGATCTTGCGCGTCAGCGCGCAAAGCTGCTCGCGGCTCTCGAAATTGCGGGCGAACAGAATCACCCCGCCCACCAGCGGATGGCGCAGGCGCTGCTTTTCTTCCTTGGTGAGCTTGAAGCCCGCCACGTCGACCACCACGGGCCCGGGGGGCAGGACATGCCTGGTTTTCCGGCTCTTGCTTTTCTGACCCATGCGAGCCTCCTGTCTGTTGCGTGCGCAGCCCTAGGGCTTGCGCTCGACCACCACATAGGCGGCGGCCATGTCGGTTTCGTCGGTCAGCGACACATGCGCCGCGCCGAATCGCGCGGCATACCAGTCCAGCAGCGCGGGACCGATCACCAGCATCGGGCGCCCGCCGGGCGCGTTGAGCACCTGCACGCGGTTCCAGTACATGGGCATGCGCATCCCCAGGCCGATGGCCTTGGAGAAAGCCTCCTTGGCGGCAAAGCGCGTGGCCAGGAAGCGCACGCCGCGCGCCTGGTCGCGCCGGCGGCGCGTCTGGAACTTCTGGAGTTCCTCGGCGCCCAGGATCTTCTCGGCAAAGCGATCGCCATGCCGCGCCAAGGCCCGCTCGATGCGGTCGATGCGGATCAGATCCAGGCCGATACCGGCAATGCAGCCGGCCGCGGCGGGCGCGGGGACAGGGTTTGCTGACATGGCGGAATCATACGCGAGTCGGGGACGCCGGCCCGGCCCTGCTACACTATGGAAAACAACAGCCGCCTGCAACACCAGGGCGGACAAACGCAGCAGCATTCTGCCGTGGCGCCCCGCCCGGCATCGCGCACCTCCCGCGGGCCACCCCTGCCGGGACGCGTCTTGCTCGATTTCCGTCCCGCTGTCCTATCCCACGCGGCTGTTCCAGCCTCGCTCGCGCTCCAACAGGAACGAGGCGCCTTCCGCATGCGGCAGCCACAAGCAGCCGAGTGCCTCCACGACGGCGCCGGGCTGGATCGACTCTCCCCGTCCTCATTCCGTTCTCATACGCGCCGCATCATCATGTCCACGACTTCCGCAGTCGGCCAGGCCGCCGCAGCGTCCGCTCCCGCCCGCCGCCTCAATTCGCCTTTCCAGATCCTCACCGCCAGCCTGATCGGCACCACCATCGAGTTCTTCGATTTCTACGTCTACGCCACGGCGGCCGTCCTGGTGTTTCCCACGCTGTTCTTCCCGTCCAGCGATCCCGTCACGGCGCTGCTGGCCTCGTTCGCCACCTTCTCCATCGCCTTTTTCGCGCGCCCGATCGGCGCGCTGGTCTTCGGCCACTTCGGCGACCGCATCGGCCGCAAGAAAACGCTGATCGCCGCCCTGCTCACCATGGGCATCTCGACCATGGTGATCGGCATGCTGCCCTCCTACCACCAGGCCGGCGTCGCGGCGCCGCTGCTGCTGGCGCTGTGCCGTTTCGGCCAGGGCTTCGGCCTGGGCGGTGAATGGGGCGGCGCGCTGCTGCTGGCCACCGAGAACGCCACCGAAAAGAACAAGAGCTGGTACGGCATGTTCCCGCAGCTGGGCGCGCCGGTCGGCCTGTTCCTGGCATCGGGGGTCTTCTGGGTGCTGATGCACTTCATCTCGCAGGACGCGCTGGTGTCCTGGGGCTGGCGCGTGCCCTTCCTGGCCTCGGCGCTGCTGTTCGCCGTGGGACTGTGGGTGCGTTTCTCGATCACCGAAACGCCCGAGTTCGAAGCCGCCGCCAAGAAGAACGAACAGGTCGCCGTGCCGGTGATGGAGCTGTTCCGCCATCACAAGCGCAGCCTGTTCCTGGGCATTTTCCTGGGCCTGATCACCTTCGTGATGTTCTACATCGGCTCGGCCTACCTGCTCTCGTACAACGTGAAGACGGCCGGCATGCCCTTCACCGAGGCGCTCACCGTCCAGCTGTACTCGTCGATCGTGTTCGGCCTCTCGACCATCGCCGCCGGCCTGCTCGGCGACAAGCTGGGCCGCCGCAACGTGCTCATCGGCACGGCCGTGGCCACGGGCATCTTCTCGTTCCTGGTCAGCCCGCTGCTCACGGCGGGCACGGCCGGCATCTTCGCCTTCGCCCTGCTGGGCATGCTGATCTTCGGCGTGAACTACGGCGTGATGGGCACCGCGCTGGCCGCCCCCTTCCCCACCCGCGTGCGCTACACCGGCTCGTCCATCGCCTTCAACGTATCGGGCATCCTGGGCGCCTCGCTGGCCCCCTACATCGCGACCTGGCTGCAGATCCATTACGGCCTGGCCGCCGTGGGCTACTACCTGCTGGCCGCCGCGCTGATCAGCCTGTACTGCATGATCGTCTCGCGCAGCGAATCGCTGTAGGCGGACCTGCCGCCCGCGCACCGGAGCGCACGGGTTCTTTTGCCGCCAGACCGGGCCACTCTAGGCTGGCCCGGCCAATTTTTCAGAAGAGAAGGTCGACGCATCGGCCGGTTGAAGCGGCCTGTTGACCAAGGATAGGGAAATGATCCCTGCCACCATGAACAGCCCGGCTATGATGAAACTCCAGGTATATGAGTGAGTCACCTGGATTACATACCCGGTAATCAACGGAGCCAGGAACCCGAACGTATTCCCGCCCAGGATCAACAATCCGTACGCGGCACCCGCCGAACCCTTGTCGACGATCAGATCGCCTGTCAAGGCCAGGTTCATCGTATTCGCCGCGGTCGCAAACAGAATGGAAGCGCTGATGATCGCGACCAGCAGGAATGTGCTTTCAACGACGGGAACGAAAAAGATACAACTGGAAAGCGCCAGCATCAGGATGACGAGCCATTTTCTGCCGCCGCGAGATACGTCTTTGTTCGACATATACCGGTCGCTCAGCGAACCAATCAGGATCGTCCCGGCGCTGGATATGATGTAAGGCAAGGTTCCTACCAACCCCGCCGACATGATCGTCAGCCCTCGGACATCCATGAGATAGGAGGGCAGCCAGGTGAGAAAAAGATATATGGAGTAGGTCAGGCACCCATGGGTAATGACCAGCCCCCACATGGACCGCTGCTCCAAAAGCGTTCGCAGCGACATCTTCTTCACGACTTTGACGCCGGCTACCTCGCGAGCATCCAGAATATATTTTCGTTCAGCGTCCTTCAGCCATTTCGCGGACTCCGGGGATCTATAGAATACGGTCCAGAGGATGGCCCAGATCAGCGTGAATCCGCCGAGAACGTAAAAAGACATGCGCCAGCTTGTCTGGGCGATCAGAAAGGAGGTCGAGGCAATCCCCAGCGCGGGACCGGCTGTCGAGCCGATATTGAACAAGGACGTCGCCAGCCCTCTTGTCCTTGGCGGCACCCATTCGCGCATGATTCGATTCGACGTGGGATAGGTCGAGGCTTCGCCCGAGCCGAGCAGAAGGCGGGCGAGAAGAATCGACGGCAAACCCACGACGGCGCCGGTTGCAAGGGCGCCCGCCGACCAGATCAACAGCCCTGCGGAAGAGACCACCCTTGATCCGTATTTGTCCGCCAGCATGCCCAGCGGGAGAATAAGCAGGATATAGCTGTAAAAAAAGGATGAATATATAAAACCCATCGTCGCAGGGGCGAAACCGAACTCCTTTGCGATATGTGGCCCGGCGATGGACAGATTGACTCTATCGACATAATTCAGAACGTTGCCTATGAACAGCGCCCAGACAATTACCCAGTATTTCCTGGTATTCACGGATTCCTCTCCTCTACCTGCTCTTTGCTTTTATCTGTTTGTCGAAAAGTCGTACAGCCGGGCGGGATTGGTCACCAGGATAGTGTTCCGAATGTGTTCATCCTCCACCCAAAAACCAAGTGCGTCGGCAATGGCGGCGTCGTCGTCCATTCTGGAGACGAGCGGATGCGGCCAATCCGAACCCCATACGCACCTGTCAGCCGCATTGACCAGAAGGGCTTGCACAAAATCTTTAACCCTGGGATAGGGCGGGGGCTCATGGCTGACTCTGTAGCCGCCGGTCAACTTGAACCAGACGTTATCCCAAAGACTCATTTCCATTAATGTCCGGAACGCCGGGGGTTGGGGTACCTGGTCGGCGTCGATTTGCGCGAAGTGATCGATGACGCAGTTCACGGGAAGGCGCTTCACGGTCGCCGCGACCTCTTCGATATGGCTGGGCTCGATGTAGAACTGGATGTGCCAGCCATAGGGAAGGATGAGCCTTGCCATCTCACCGGCATCACGCAGAGAGATCGCGCTCGCACTGGAGGTCGTATTGATCCGGATGCCCCGTACTCCGACGCGATGCAGTGCCTCGATTTCCGCGGCCGTAACGGCCGGGTCCACCACCGCCACGCCGCGGAAATCAAAAAGTCCGGAATTTAGCGTATCGACAAGGCAGCGGTTGTCTGCTCCGTAGCCGCTGGGTTGAACCAGAACGGCGCGATCGCAACCGATTGACTCCAACATGTGGATGTAGTCTTCAACGGGCGAAACATGCGGGATGTAGGTCGCGTCGCTTCTGAGCGGATATTTTTCCTGATTTCCAAATACATGCGCATGGCAGTCGCAGGAATTCTTCGGAAATTTCGTGCTCGGCGTTCTCGCCGGAGCCAGAGGGGCCAGGATGTTTGGGGCCCTAGGCGGGGAGGATGTTTCGGAAATGGTCATTTGGGCCACCAAAAAAGCTGCGAGCAGCGCTGCGACCGCTCTGCAGAGATTGCTTGAATCGACGCACGCCTGTCATGCGACCGTAATCCATCGATCCCGTTCGCCCGGATACACCACGCCGTAGCGCGCGATGGCCGCATCGTCGAAGCGGAAGGCCAGGCCCGGCTCCTGGGGCAGCAGCAAGTCGCCGTGTTCGGCGACGAGCTGACGGTCAATCAGGCGGCGGAAATTAACGATATGGTCGTCCGGCATCCACTCGGCGTAGGTGGCATTCGGTGTGGCGCCGACCAGGTGCACGTGTACGTCGTGCCAGGCGTGCGGCGAGACGCTCAGGCCGTGGCTGGCCGCCGTGGCGGCCACGCGCCGCCATTCGGTGATGCCGCCGCACACGGTGGCGTCAGTCTGCAGGAGCGTGGTGGCGCCGCGCACGATCAGATCGGTAAAGCGCCAGCGGCCGGCCTCCACCTCGCCGGTGGCCACGGTGACAGGCGTGACGCGCGCCAGCCGGGCGTGATTGTCGATGTCGTCGGGCGAAAACGGTTCCTCGATCCAGAACGGCTGGTAGGGCTCGAACGCGTGCATGTATTCCAACGCGGTAGGCAGGTCGCGCCAGGCGTTATTGGCGTCGAGCATCAGCCGCACTCCCTCGCCGATGGCCTCGCGCACGGCGGCGATGCGCTTGCGCTCCTCGGCCACGCTGAGCAGACCCACTTTCATCTTCACGGCCGCGAACCCATCCTTCACATGGTCGACCATCTCTTGCGCCAGTTTGTCGGGCGTCTTACCGGGCAGATAGTAGCCACCGCTGGCATAGGCGGGCACGCGGTCATGCGCCGACGCG